>NZ_JBNCKJ010000001.1:345082-447488 GCF_049841475.1 Micromonospora sp. DT15 | reverse complement strand
ACGCAGCCAAGGCGGAGCTGGGGCGGGGCTGGGGCGGGGCTGGGGCGGGGCTGGGCAGTCGGAGGGCTTGGGCGCTGCGGCCTGAGGGCGCGGACTGGGGCTGAGGGTGCGGACTGCGGACTGCGGACTGGGGGTGGATATGCGACGGCGGGCGTCCCGAGGGACGCCCGCCGTTGTTTGTTCTCGTCAGTTCTGTGCGGCTGCGTCGCTGGGGGTGAGGCGGTCCGGGGTGGCGTCCAGGCCGGAGATCCAACCGGTGACGTTGCGGGCCACGTCCTGAGCGGTCAGGCCCAGGTCGGCGAGGATCTGCGCGCGGGTGCCGTGCGGGTGCCAGTCGGCCGGTACACCCAGGTCCTTGAGCGGCACCCGGACGTCGGCGTCGCGCATCGCCTGGGCGAGCGCGTCGCCCACCCCGCCGACCCGGACGCCGTCCTCGACGCTGACCACGAGCCGGTGGCGGGCGGCCAGGTCGACCAGTTCCGCCGGGACCGGGCGCACCCAGCGGGGGTCGACGACGGTGACGCCGTAGCCCTGCTCGGCGACCCGGGCGGCCACCTCCATGCCCAACTGACCGAAGGAGCCGACGGCGACGAGCAGCACGTCGGTACGGGCGGACTCGGCCAGCACGTCGACAGTGCCGACCCGGCGCAGCGCCGGCAGGTCCGCGGCGACCGCCCCGGTCGGGAACCGCACCACTGTCGGGCCGTTGTCGACGGCCATCGCCTCGCGCAGTTCCTCGCGCAGGGTGGCGGCGTCGCGGGGAGCGGCGATCCGCAGCCCCGGCACCACTCCGAAGACCGACATGTCCCAGATGCCGTAGTGGCTGGGCCCGTCCGGGCCGGTGATGCCCGCCCGGTCCAGTACGAAGGTCACCGGCAGCTTGTGCATCGCCACGTCCAGCAGGACCTGGTCGAAGGCACGGTTGAGGAAGGTGGCGTAGACCGCCACCACCGGGTGCAGGCCACCGAGCGCCAGACCGGCCGCCGAGGTGGCCGCGTGCTGCTCGGCGATGCCCACGTCGTACACCCGCTCGGGGTACTTGCGGGCCAGCTTGGCGATGCCGGTCGGCTCGGCCATGGCGGCGGTGATGCCCACCACGTCCGGGCGCTCGTCAGCGATGGCCAGCAGCTCGTCGGCGAAGACGTGCGTCCACTTCACCGACGGGGCGGCCAGCAGCGCGCCGGTCTCCACGTCGAAGGCGCTGCCGGGGCCGTGCAGGCAGTCGGCCTCGTCCTCCTCGGCGGGACGGTAGCCGTAGCCCTTGCGGGTGACGGCGTGCACGATGACCGGGCCGCCGAAGTTCTTGGCCGCGCGCAGCGCCGCCTCGACCGCCGTCACGTCGTGCCCGTCCACCGGGCCCACGTACTTGATGCCCAGGTCCTCGAACATGGCCTGCGGGGCGACGGCGTCCTTGATGCCCTTCTTGACCGCGTGCAGCACCTCGTACATCGGCTTGCCGACGAGCGGCGTGGAGCCGAGGGCGTCCTTGACGGTGTCGAGGACCTTCTCGTAGCCGGGGTTGAGCCGCAGCGAGGAGAGGTGGTCGGCCAACCCGCCGATTGTCGGCGAGTAGGACCGGCCGTTGTCGTTGACCACGATCACGAGGGAGTTGCCGGCGGTGGCGATGTTGTTCAGCGCCTCCCAGCACATGCCGCCGGTCAGCGCGCCGTCGCCGACCACGGCCACGACGCTGCGCGCCTCACCCCGGAGGGCGTACGCCTTGGCGAGGCCGTCGGCGTAGGACAGCGCGGTGGAAGCGTGCGAGTTCTCGATGAGGTCGTGCTCGCTCTCCGCCTGGCTGGGGTAGCCGGAGAGGCCACCGCGCTGGCGGAGCTTGTCGAAGCCGGCCTGACGCCCGGTAAGGATCTTGTGTACGTACGCCTGGTGGCCGGTGTCGAACAGGAGCCGGTCCCGGGGTGAGTCGAAGACGCGATGCATGGCGAGCGTCAGCTCGACCACACCGAGGTTGGGCCCGACGTGCCCGCCGGTGCGGGAGACCTTGGTGATCAGGAAGTCCCGGATCTCGGCGGCGAGGACGTCCAGTTCCTCGCCGGACATCCGCTTGACGTCCTGCGGACCCCGAACCGTCCCCAGCAGCCGGCCGTGGTTGGCCGTGTCCTCTTCAACACTCATGAACGGAGAGTCTATCGGCCCCCCGGTACTCCGCAGCCCGGCCCGAGCCGCACGCACCCGGGCCGGGCCGGGAGTGGGCAGCTGAGCACCCGGTCAGGCGCCGACGCGGGTGTTCTACCGCACGTCCGGGGGAAGCAGCAGCCCGACCTGCTCGACGTGCTGCGTCATCGGGAAGAGGTCGAAGCCCCGGAGCGCCGCCAGCCGCCAACCGAGGTCGGCGAAGGTACGCACGTCCCGGGCGAAGGCGGCCGGGTCACAGGCCACGTACGCGACCGCCCGCGGGCCCGCGGCGACCAGCGCGCGGACCACCGGGGCGCCGGCCCCGGAGCGCGGCGGATCGAGCACCACCACGTCGACCGGGCCGGTGATCCGTCGGCGGGCCAGCGCGGTCTCCACCCGTGCCGACACCACCTCGACGCTGGGCTGGTCGGCGAGGTTCTTTCGGGCGGCGGCGACACCCTGCGCCGCCGCTTCGACAACTGTCACCCGGCCGGTGGCGCCGACCCGTGCGGCCAGCCCGGCGGCGAACAGCCCAGCGCCGCCGTAGAGGTCCCAGGCGACCTCGCCCGGCTGCGGGTCCAGCAACTCCAGCACGGCTGCGGAGAGGGCGTCCGCGGCGGCCGGGTGCACCTGCCAGAACGCGGAAGCGGGCAGCGTCCAGTCCCGTCCGGCGGCGACCTCGCGGACCTCGGTCGGGCCAATGACCGGGGCGGGCACCCCGTCGCGGATCTCCGTGACGGTGACGTCTCCGCCGGTGCTGGCGACGGTCTCCACCGCCTCGGCGGCCGGCCAGCGCGCACCGGTGGGGGTGAGCACCGGAAGCTGCTGGATGGCCGGGTGGGCGATCCGGCAGCGGTCGATCGGCACCACCTCGTGCGAGCGGTGCTTGAGCAGGCCGGCACGGTCGGCGGCGTCGACCGCGTAACGGACCCGGGAGCGCCAGCCGAGCAGCCCACCGGGCAACGCCTCGACGCGCACGCCGAGCCGGTCCAGCTCGACGTCGGTCAGCCCACCGAGGCGGACCAACTGCTCGCGGACCACTGCGGTCTTCCAGGCCAGCTGGGCGGCCGGTGCGACGTGCTGGAGGTCGCAGCCCCCGCAGGCACCCGGCTTCGCGTACGGGCAGGGCGGCTCGACCCGGTCCGGTGAGGGCTCGAGCACTGTCACCGCGTCGGCCCGGACGAACCCCCGGTGCACCTCGGTGACCTCGGCGACGACCCGCTCACCCGGCAGCGCGTGCCGGACGAAGACCACCTGCCCGTCCACCCGGGCGACACAGTGCCCGCCGGGCGCGACCGCGTCGACGGTCAGCTCGACCCGGTCCGTCTCGGCGAGGCCCCGCTCGAACGCCGGTGAGGCCGACGCCGACGGCGTCCCGGGTGTCGCGGTCCGCTGACCGCCTGGCTCAGTCACGAGTGTTCCCCATCGTTGCGCTGTTCTCAGGACCGCCCTCGCCGGGCGGCGCGGCGGCCACCGGCGGTGCGGCGACCGGCGGTGGCACGGCGCTCCGTGGCCCACGCGCCGGTGTCCGGGACAGTGTGGCGTCCAGCCGGTCCAGGTTCTTGCTCGCTGTCGACGCGAGCTGCCACGGCACGCTGACCACCATGACCCCCGGTTCGAAGAGCAGCCGGCCCTTGAGGCGCAGGGCGCTCTGGTTGTGCAGCAGGTTCTCCCACCAACGGCCGACCACGTACTCGGGGATGAACACGGTGACCACGTCCCGGGGCGACTTGCGACGGGTGGAGGCGACGAAGTCGAGGATCGGGCGGGTGATCTCCCGGTACGGCGAGTCGATCACGGTGAGCGGGATCGCCATCTCCCGTCGCTCCCAGTCGGCCTGCAGGTCCCGGGTGTCCTTCTCGTCCACGTTGACCGTCACCGCGGTGAGCGTGTCCGGCCGGGTGGCGCGGGCGTAGGCGATGGCCCGCAGCGTCGGCTGGTGCAGCTTGCTGACCAGCACGATGGCGTGGTTGCGGGCGGGCAGCACGGCCCGGCCCTCGTCCGGCGGGGTCAGCTCGACGGCGATCCGGTCGTAGTGCCGGCGGATCGCCAGCATCAGCACGTAGATCACCGCCATCGCGGCGATGGCGATCCATGCGCCGAGCAGGAACTTCGTGATCAGGACGATCACCAGCACCGCGCCGGTCAGGCCCGCGCCGAAGGTGTTGATGGCACGCGAGCGGTACATCCGGCGGCGCGCCTCCGGGTCCCGCTCGGTGCGCAGGTGCCGGTTCCAGTGCCGGATCATGCCGGCCTGGGAGACGGTGAACGAGACGAAGACCCCGACGATGTAGAGCTGGATGAGTCGGGTCACCTCGGCCTGGAAACCGACGATCAGCACGATCGCGAAGAGAGCCAGGAAGACGATGCCGTTGGAGAAGGCCAGCCGGTCGCCCCGGGTGTGGAACTGGCGGGGCAGGTAGCGGTCCTGGGCGAGGATCGAGCCGAGCACCGGGAAGCCGTTGAACGCGGTGTTCGCGGCCAGGAAGAGGATCAGGGCGGTCATCCCGGCCACCACGTAGAGCAGGATCGACCCGGAGCCGAAGACCGTCTCGCCGAGCTGGGTGGTGACCGTCTTCTGCACGTACCCCTCGGGGCCGGAGACGATCTGGAGGCCCGGGTCCTCCACGAACTGGAGGTGGGTCAGCCGGGACAACCAGATGATCCCGACCAGCATGCTCACCGAGATGCTGCCGAGCAGCAGCAGGGTGGTGGCGGCGTTGCGGCTCTTCGGCGCCTTGAACGCGGGCACCCCGTTGGAGATCGCCTCGACACCGGTGAGCGCGGCGGCGCCCGAGCTGAACGTCCGCAGCAGCAGGAAGATGAGCGCGAAACCGGTCACACTGTGCTCGGCCTGGATCACCAGGTCGGCGCTCGGCGCGCGCAGCTCGTCACCCAGCACGAAGACCCGGAACAGACCGGTGAGCAGCATCCCGCCCATCACGATCACGAAGCCGTAGGTGGGGATGGCGAACGCCGTGCCCGACTCGCGCAGACCACGCAGGTTGACCGCGCTCAGCAGGACGACAGCGCTCACCGCGATCAGGACCTTGTGGGTGGCCACGAACGGCACCACCGAGCCCAGGTTGGCCACCCCGGAGGAGACCGACACCGCCACCGTGAGCACGTAGTCGACCAGCAGCGCGCTGGCCACCCCGACGCCGAACTTCGGCCCCAGGTTGACAGTGGCCACCTCGTAGTCGCCGCCACCGGACGGGTAGGCGTGCACGTTCTGCCGGTAGCTCGCCACCACGGTGAGCATGACCACGACCACGGCCAGCGCGATCCACGGCGAGAAGACGTACGCGGAGGCACCGGCGATGGAGAGGGTCAGCAGGATCTCGTCGGGCGCGTACGCGACGCTGGACAGCGCGTCGGACGCGAACACGGGCAGCGCGATGCGCTTCGGCAGGAGGGTGTGCTGGAGCCGGTCGGACCGGAACGGTCGACCGAGAAGAAGCCGCTTCAGCAGCGAGGTGGGACTGGCCACGAACGCCAAGAGTACGACCACCACGGCGGGCGCGCGGGGGTGGGCGATCACCGCTGCTCGCGACGGCGGGGTACGGTCGGTCCCCGCTCGTGACCGGGACGTGGCAGGCTCGCACTCGAAGGCCACCGGCAGCGGGAGTGGTACGCACCTTGGGAGGGACAGCGTGCACGTCGTGATCATGGGATGTGGTCGGGTCGGGTCGACGCTCGCCCACAGCCTGGAGTCCCGAGGGCACTCGGTGGCGGTGATCGACCAGGACGCCGACGCCTTCCGCCGGCTCGGCCCCGACTTCGCCGGGATCACCGTGACGGGGGCCGGTTTCGACGGCGAGGTGCTCCGGCAGGCCGGCATCGAACGCGCGGACGCCTTCGCGGCGGTGTCGAGCGGCGACAACTCCAACATCATCTCGGCCCGGCTGGCCCGCGAGACGTTCGGCGTGTCCCGGGTCGCCGCCCGCATCTACGACCAGCGCCGGGCGCAGGTCTACGAGCGGCTGGGCATCCCCACCGTGGCGACCGTGCGGTGGACGGCGGACCGGATGCTGCGACACCTGGTCCCGGAGGGCAACGTGGAGATCTTCCGCGACCCCACGAGCACGGTGTCGATCGTCGAGGTGCCCGTACACAAGGACTGGATCGGCCGACCGGTGCGGACGCTGGAGGACGCGACCGGGGCGCGGGTGGCCTACCTGATCCGCTTCGGCATCGGCACGCTGCCCACCGGCTCCACAGTCATTCAGGAGGGCGACCAGGCGTTCATGCTGGTCAGCGATGACATCGTGGCGACTGTCACGTCGGTGGCGGCGACGCCGCCGGAAGGAGGGCACTGAGCCATGCGGGTCGCCATCGCGGGCGCGGGCAACGTGGGCCGCTCGATCGCCCAGGAGTTGATCGACAACGGCCACCAGGTGATGCTGATCGAGCGTCAACCCAAGATGCTTCGCCCGGACCGGGTGCCGGCCGCCGAGTGGGTGCTGGCCGACGCGTGCGAGGTGAGCAGCCTGGAGGAGGCCGACGTCGCCGGCTGCGACGTGGTGGTCGCGGCGACCGGCGACGACAAGACCAACCTGGTGCTGTCGCTGTTGGCCAAGACCGAGTTCGCGGTGCCCCGGGTGGTCGCCCGGGTCAACCGGGCCGAGAACGAGTGGCTGTTCACCGAGCAGTGGGGCGTGGACGTCGCGGTGAGCAAGCCGCGGGTGATGGCCGCGCTCGTCGAGGAGGCGGTCACCGTCGGCGACCTGGTCCGGCTGATGACCTTCCGACAGGGCGAGGCGAACCTCGTCGAGATCACCCTGCCGCCGACCGCCCCGTACGTCGGTGAGCCGATCCACGCCGTGCCACTGCCCCGAGACGCCGCCCTGGTGGCGATCCTGCGCGGCAAGCGGGTCCTGGTGCCCAGCCCGGACGACCCGATCGAGGCCGGGGACGAGCTGATCTTCGTCTGCACCGCCGAGGTGGAGGACGCCGTCCGCGCGGTGATCCTCGGACCGGACAGCGTCGAGCGGACCCGCGGCTCACGCTGACCCCACGGGGCCGAGCGGTCCGGCCGCCCGACGTCGCTCAGGCGCTGGGCAGCGGGGCCGGCGGTGTCTCCCGGGTGACCCGGCGCACCGTCCAGACCGTGATCAGCAACAGCAGCGCGTACGGCGGGTAGCCCAACGCCAGTCGGGCCACGCCCAGCGCGGTGTCCTGGTGGGCCAGGTAAAGCCCGGCCTGCACGCCCACCTTGGCCAGCCAGACCACGCCCCAGAGCACCGTCAGCTGGGTGAACGTGCGCACCAGCTTCGGGTCGGACCGCCACTCCGAACGGCCCTTGGCCACCAACACCGACCAGATCCAGCCCACCAACGGCTGCCGGATCGCGGCCGAGACCAGCAGGGCGATGCCGTAGCCGATGCCGTAGAGGATGCCGGGAAGGTAGAAGTCACGCTCGTCGCCGGTGCGCCACGCGATGGCCGCGCCGACACCGACGCCGAAGAGCCCGTTGACGGCGTGTCGGATCGGTCGACGCTGGGCCAGCCGCAGCCCCGCGATCAGCACGGCGACAGCGATCGACGCGATCACCGCCGGGCGCAGCTCGCCGATGATGTTGGCGACGACGAACACCACGACCGGGATGCTGGACTCGACCAGCCCGCGCCAGCCGCCGAGCTGGTCGGCCATCTGCTCGGCGATCGTCGGCAGCGGCTCCTCGTCCTGAGGGTCGGTATCCGGCTGTGCCGCCCGGTCCTGTCCCGTCGTCATCGCCGGCCTTCCGTCCGCAGTGCCGTCACTTGGGCGTGTCCAGCTCGTAGTAGGGGTTGTAGATGACCTTGCGGTCGTCCCGCACGGCCACCCGGCCACGGGCGGTCAGATGCCGGCCCGGCTCGATCCCGGCGATGTGCCGTCGCCCCAGCCAGACCAGGGTGACCACGTCACTGCCGTCGTACAGGTCGGCCTCAAGGGTCGGCAGATTGGTGCGCGGCGTGTAGACCACGGTGCGCAGCCGACCGGCGACCGAGACCAGCTGACCCCGGGAACACTGCTGGGCGGGGATCCCGCCGCACTGGGCGCTCTCCCGACGCAGCTCCTGCGCGTCGATCTCGGCCTCGCTGGCGGTGAACCTCTGCAGGATGCGCCGCAGCGACACCCGGCCCTCGTCGGTCGTCATGACCTCCGCGTCACCCTCTCCACGCTCGCCGTCCCCGGCCGGCCCCGGCGGCGCCGGAACCGTGCCGCCAGCGTACGCCGACGGGGCTGGTTCCGGCGGGCCGGTGCGCGCCGGTCAGACCTGACGCGGCGCGGCGGCGGCGTCGCCCGCCTCGGCCTCGGCCTGGTCGGCGATCTCCCGAGGCAGCCGCAGCGGCAGGGGCTCGCGGACCGGCTTCGCCTCCTGCCCACGGTCGACCACAAGGCCGTCCAGGCACTCGACGAGCGGACCGGCCATGGCCGGGTCGGTGGCCACCGGGCCCTGGAAGACGCCCCGGACCATCCAACGCGGCCCGTCGATCCCGACGAACCGCAGGTTCGTCGCGCCGTCCGGCGTGTTCACCTGTGCGTGCAGCTCGGGGCCGTACTCGCCGGCGACCTCCTGCGCGCTCGCGCCGTCGCGGAGCAGCGACTGCCGGATCTCCTCGCGCACCTCGTCCCAGATGCCCTCGGACCGGGGGGCGGCGAAGACGCCCAACTGGAGCGCGTTGTCACCGTGCACCAGCACCACCTGCTGGACCACACCCTGTGGGTCGGCCTGCACCCGCACCTCGACGTCGGCGATCGCCGGGATGTGCAGGCTGCCCAGGTCGAGTCGCTGCACGTCGTCGTAGCTCTCGGAGATGTCGTACGGGCCGCGCTCCAACGTCGGCGTCGCATCGCCCTGGTCCGGGACCTGGGTGGCCCGCTCGTCACGGGTCTGCCGCTCCGCGTCGGCCCGCTTTCGGGAGAAGATCACTGCGCCTGCCCTCCGCTGTTCACACTCACCCTGCCACCTCTTCCGTCTGCCCGCGGCCCGGCTCACTCGGCCGCCGCTCGACCCGGTCCTGGCCCGTCGGCGACGGCACCAGCCCGGCGTGCCCACCGGTGGACCCGTGCCCACCAGCCCCGCGCCGGGACGCGGGCAGCTCGACCACCGGCTCGAACCGCGCCCGCGCGACCTGCTGGACCACGAGCTGAGCGATCCGGTCGCCGCGGGAGATCTTCGCCGGCACATCCCGATCATGATTGATCAGGTTGACCAGGATCTCACCCCGGTAGCCGGCGTCGACCGTACCGGGCGCGTTGAGCACCGTCACGCCGAGCCTGGCCGCCAAACCGGAGCGGGGATGGACCAGGCCCACGTACCCCTCCGGCAGCGCGATGGCCACGCCGGTGGGCACCAGGGCACGGCCGCCAGGTGGCAGCTCCACGTCCGCGGCCGCCACCAGGTCGGCCCCGGCATCGCCGGGATGCGCGTACGTGGGCAACGGCAGCTCCGGGTCGAGCAACTGCACAGGCACGGGTACGACGTCGGTCACGGGTCCCCTCTTCCGTCCGGTTCGCGGGGTGACCCTGCCATCCTGCCGGTTCGTCGAGCCGCCGTGCGCCGTACCCTCGCAGGAGTGAGCATGTCGCCCTCCCCGTCCGCCGATCAGCCGCCGGTCGCCGCCCGCTCGGCGTACACCGAGCGGTTGGATCTGCCCTGGTGGCTGTGGCTGGCCGGGCTGGTGGCCGCCGCGTTGCTGGCCGTCGAGATCTGGATGGGCGCCTCCGGCGTCCGCGCCTGGCTGCCGTTCGCCGTGCTGGTGCCGCTCACCGCGGTGGGGCTGTGGTGGCTGGGCCGGATCCGGGTCGCGGTTGCCGACGCCGAGCTGCGGGTGGACGACGCCCGCCTGCCGGTCCGTTTCGTGGCCGACGTGGTGCCGCTGGACGTGGCCGGCCGACGTGAGGTGCTCGGCGTCGGCGCGGACCCGCTCGCCTTCGTGGTGCAGCGACCGTGGATCGGCGGCGCCGTGCAGGTGATCCTCGACGATCCCGCGGACCCGACCCCGTTCTGGGTGGTGAGCACCCGCCACCCGGTCGAACTGGCCGAGGCGGTGCTGACCGCACGGGACGCCCTGTCGGCCTCCCACCCGACGGCGGGCGAGCCGGGCTGACCCGACGCCGAAGGGCGCTCAATTGGCGGTCCGACGCCGAAGGGCGCTCAATTGCCCGTCTGACGCCGAAGGGCCCGCTCAGGTGCCGGTCGGCGGGCCTGGGAGGGCCGCCGGTGGCGCGGGCCGGGCGATACCCCGCCGGCGCAGGTCCACCTGGAGTTGCTCGGCCATCTGCTGGGTGGCCCGACGGTTGAGGAAGCTGGCCACCGCCGCCCCGGTCAGGAACGGCCCGAGCGTGGTGAGGTTGCGACCGAAGCGCCGCAGCAGCATGTCCCGCAACTCTTTACGGGCGGCGGTGCCGAGCACCGCTCCCACTCCCACGCCGGGCACCATCGGGTTGACGCCGCGTTGAGTGGCCCAGGAGTGCACCAGCGCGACCGCCCGTTGACTCCCGGCGGCCGGTAGCGCCACGCCGTGGATCTCGTGCAGCTCGCCGACCAGTTTCAGCTCCACCGCCACCACGGCCACGGTCTCGGCGGCGAGCAGCACCGGCGCCGAGAGCAAGGTCGGGGCCACCGTCCACTCGACGGCCGCGACGCCCCCACCAGCCGCGCCGATGGCGGCGGTGGTCCTCGACGCGTTACGGATGAGCCGGTCGGCCAGGGCGGTGTCGTCCAGGCCGGGGAAGTGCTGGCGCAACGTGTCCAGGTCCCGTACCGGCACGTGCGGGGCGATCTCGGCGACGGCGTCGACCATCCACCGCACGGCGGCGCGGGGCTTGAAAAGGTCGGAGATGCCCCGTGCACGGGCCTGCCCGACCATCCGGGTCAGTAGTTGGCGGCGTCGGGCCGGCGCGATGTCGTCCGCGGTCAACGCCGCGACGGTGGCGCCGAGGTCGTCCGAGCCACCGTCGCCACCGAGGTCGTCCGTGCCACGGGTGGCACCAAGGCCGTCCGTGCCACGGGTGGCACCCAGGCCGTCCGTGCCGCCTTCGGTGGTGCCGCCTCGATCGCTCATCGGACCTCCCGGTGCTGTGGCTACCCGCTACGAGTCAAGCAGGTACCCACCGCAGCCGCATGCCTACACCGGCAGCGGCGACCCCGTTCAGGAGGCCGCCGCCGGTGTTGTCGTGGTTCTCAGACGCACTCGCGGCAGATCAGCTCGCCGTTACGCTCGACCGCCAGCTGGCTACGGTGGTGGACCAGGAAGCAGCGGGCGCACCGGAACTCGTCCTGCTGCATCGGAAGCACCTTGACCGTGAGCTCCTCGTCGGCCAGATCGGCACCGGGCAGCTCAAAGCTCTCGGCGACCTCGGCCTCGTCGACGTCCACCGCGCCCGACTGTGAGTCGACGCGCCGTGCCTTGAGCTCTTCCAGGCTGTCCTCGCCGAGGTCGACCTCGTCGCGACGCGGGGCGTCGTAGTCGGTGGCCATCGGTTTCACTCTCCCATATCGATGTTGTCGCTTCCGGTTGTAACGCCGGACGACGCTGTTTCGGTTCCGCTGGCCGGCCATCACTTGTGTCGGGCACCCGACCCGAGGACCGAACGGGTCGAGCTCGCTGGGGCGACTGCCCTGCGAGCGCGGAACCTTACCCCCCCTTGGGCGAGGCATGTATACCGCCCTTGCGGCTGAGATGTACGCCCCCGCACGCGAGATTGTTCCCAATGTGATTCAGGCGACACGAAGATAGGGGTAGTAGTACCCGGTTCGCGGTCGGCGCGCCGGCATGTCGGGCTGTTTCCACGCGACGGCCGGACAACCGTTAACCTCAGCGGCGTATTCGACGGCCGGCGGCCTGAGCGATCGTTCCCGGCCGCCACCACCCACTGAGGTTCCGGGGAGAGCCCTGATGAGTTTTGCGCGCGTGCGAGCACTCGTCGTCGTCGGCCTGCTGGCGATCATCGCCCTGGTCTTCGTCGTCGTGGCCGTGGTCCGCGACAGCCAGGGCAACGTCGGCACCGCGGCGGGTTGCCCCGAGGGCTGGCCGCTGGCGGATCTGACCCTGCGCGAGCGCAAGGACGTCAAGATCAACGTTTTCAACGCCACGGATCAGCCCGGCCTCGCCCACACCGTCGCCGACGAGTTCAGCAATCGACAGTTCCAGGTCAAGAAGACCGGGAACGAGAAGAAGGTCGACAGCGTCGCGGTGCTGCGGTACGGCCCGAAGGGCGTCGGTTCCGCGCACCTGCTCCAGGCGTACTTCCTCAACAACGCGGTGCCGGGCTACGACCCGAAGCGCGCCGACGACACCGTGGACGTGGTGCTGGGCAACCGCTTCCAGCAGCTCGCCACCACGACCGAGGTCAACCAGTCACTCGGCGACTCAGGCCCCCCGGAGGCACCCAAGGGCGCCTGCCCGTCCCCACCCGCCAAGTGACGGCGTAACCGCTCCCCCGCAGCGCCCGGCCGGCGACCCGTAGCGACCCGGCCCACCGGTCAAAGCCGGGCCCGCCGGTCAAAGCCAGGCCCACCGGCCGCAACCGGGTGTCGGAGGGCCGGAGCCGGCCGCTCGGAGCCGGCCGACCTGGTCCGCCGGTCAGGGACCGCCGGAGGCGTCCAGCGCGGCCAAGCGGTCGTGCAGCGGCGCGAAGAGCGCGGGCGGGGCCGCGACCACCAGGTCCGGCCCCGGCGGCCGACCGGCCAGGCCAGCGACCCGGACCCCCGCCTCGGCGGCCACCAGCCCGCCAGCCGCCAGGTCCCAAGCCGCAAGACCCTTCTCGAAGTACGCGTCGAGCCGCCCCTCGGCGACCAGGCAGAGGTCCAGCGCCGCGGCGCCGAGTCGCCGAATGTCCCGTACGTGTGCGATCAGCCCGGCCACCACCTGCGCCTGGTGCGCCCGACGGCCGGCGTCGTACCCGAAGCCGGTGCCGACCAGCGCCTGCCCCAGGTCCGCCTCGCCGGAGCAGCGCAGGCGCGCACCGTCGCGCCAGGCCCCGCCGCCGGCCGTGGCGGTCCATTCCTCGCCGGTGCTGACGTTACGCACGACGCCGGCAACCACCACCCCGTTCACCTCGGCGGCCAACGAGACAGCGGAGTACGGCAGCCCGTAGAGGTAGTTCACAGTGCCGTCGATCGGGTCGACGATCCAGCGCACTCCGCTATGCGCCGCGCCGGCAGCTTCCTCCCCGTACTCCTCGCCCAGCACCGAGTCGTCGGGGCGTAGCGCGGCCAACGCGGCGAGGATCTGCCGCTCCACCGCGCGGTCGGCGGCGGTGACCACGTCGGTGACGGTGCTCTTGGTGGCGGCGACGACGACCCCCTCGGCACGCATCCGGTACGCGGTGTCCGCCGCGTCCCGAGCCACCTTCACCGCGACGGTCAGCAGCTCCGACGGTGTCGTAGCCGAGTTGGTCATGATTCGCCTCTTTCCGCACTCCGAGTGCATGTGGGTGGGTGAACTACCGACCCAGCCTCGGAAGATCATCGTTCCCGACGCCGTACGACGGCACCAGAGCAGGATCTTCGGCGCCGGAATCCGCTGCGAAGTGGGCGCACCGCACCGTCCTCGCAGCTTGACCGGCCGACCTCCGGCAATATGCCCCTTTCGGTTGGTAATGTCGCTTAAGTGCTTACCACCCCGTCCACGCTCGGCTCACAACCGATGCCCAACCGCGACCTGGTGAGGACGCCACCGGCCAGGCCGACAACGACCCCGGTGATCCACACGCGCGCCCTCGCAACCGCCACGTCGACCACGTACTGCCTGCTCAAACGGCAGTTCGGACACGTTCTGCGCGCCACCCGGCGCGACGACGGAAGCCCTTCGCCGGCCGCGCGGCTATCATTACCGCGAAGCCCATATCTCCACCCCACCGACGGTCCCCACCGGCGGTACGCGGTGCGGAGCAGGATGATCGCCGCAGACGGCGTTACAATTCACCCCTGCCCACGCGGCACGGACCGCCGACCACCGGCCGGACCGTGACACGAGGGTCCCTCAACCACATCGCCCGGCACGGTAACCCTCGCTGCGCTGGACGAACCCGCCGTGCCCGCTCTTCGCCTCCGGAAGGTCATTCGTGACAGAACCCCGCCAGCCCGGCGCCGACGTTCGCTCGCTCACCGACACCCTGATCGCCCACGCCCAGAGCGCCGGTGGTCAGCTCACGTCGGCTCAGCTCGCGCGCACCGTCGAGTCCGCCGAGGTGACTCCGGCCCAGGCCAAGAAGATCCTGCGGGCGCTCTCCGAGGCGGGAGTGACCGTCGTGGTGGACGGCTCGGCGAGCACCCGCCGCCGCGTCGCCGCGGCCCGCTCGACCACGCCCGCGTCCCGGGCCACCACCGCCAAGACCACCAAGAAGGCCGCCGCGCCGGCTCCGAAGCAGGCACCCGCCGGCGACGACGCCCCGGCGACGTCGGCCCCGCGCAAGGTGGCCGCTCGCAAGGCGACCGGCGCCGAGGCCGCAATGGCGACGCCGACGAAGGCGACCAAGTCGACCCGAGCCACCAAGGCGACGGTGGCAGCGGCTGCCGGGGCCAAGCCGACCAAGGCTGGCGGCAAGGCCAAGGGCGAGGGCGCCGAGGGCGAGATCGACCCGGAGGAGCTGGCCGCCGCGATCGAGGACGTGGTGGTCGAGGAGCCGGCCGAGCTGGCCCAGGCAGCCGAGACCGACGCCGCCGCCTCGGCGACCGACAACGACTTTGAGTGGGACGACGAGGAGTCCGAGGCCCTCAAGCAGGCGCGACGCGACGCCGAGCTGACCGCCTCCGCCGACTCCGTCCGGGCGTACCTGAAGCAGATCGGCAAGGTTCCGCTGCTCAACGCCGAGCAGGAGGTGGAGCTGGCCAAGCGGATCGAGGCCGGGCTCTACGCCGCCGAGCGACTGCGGGCCGCCGACGAGGGCGAAGAGAAGCTCGTCCGGGAGATGGTCCGTGACCTGGGCTGGATCTCCCGCGACGGCGAGCGGGCCAAGAACCACCTCCTGGAGGCGAACCTCCGACTGGTGGTGTCGCTGGCCAAGCGCTACACGGGCCGTGGCATGGCCTTCCTCGACCTGATCCAGGAGGGCAACCTCGGTCTGATCCGGGCCGTGGAGAAGTTCGACTACACCAAGGGCTACAAGTTCTCCACGTACGCCACCTGGTGGATCCGGCAGGCCATCACCCGCGCGATGGCCGACCAGGCCCGCACCATCCGCATCCCCGTGCACATGGTCGAGGTCATCAACAAGCTCGGCCGCATACAGCGTGAGCTGCTCCAGGACCTGGGCCGCGAGCCCACTCCGGAGGAGCTGGCCAAGGAGATGGACATCACACCCGAGAAGGTGCTGGAGATCCAGCAGTACGCTCGGGAGCCCATCTCACTGGACCAGACCATCGGTGACGAGGGCGACAGCCAGCTCGGCGACTTCATCGAGGATTCCGAGGCCGTCGTCGCCGTCGACGCCGTCTCGTTCTCGCTCCTGCAGGACCAGCTCCAGCAGGTGCTGCAGACGCTTTCCGAGCGTGAGGCGGGTGTGGTACGTCTGCGCTTCGGCCTGACCGACGGCCAGCCGCGGACGCTCGACGAGATCGGCCAGGTCTACGGGGTGACCCGGGAGCGGATCCGGCAGATCGAGTCCAAGACGATGTCCAAGCTGCGTCACCCGTCCCGGTCGCAGGTCCTCCGGGATTACCTGGACTGAGCGGGTTTCGTCAACCGAACGTGTCGTTTTGACCACCTGGTGTGCAACACCAGATGGTGATCGTCCGGATGCACGAATGTGATCGTTGACGTGGCACCCTGGGTGCACGGCACACTGTCCCTTCCAGGTGTGACCTCGGTCCCCCGCGGGCACACAGGGAAGGCAGTGCCTAGTAAGGGTGTTGCACGATAGGTGAGCAACGACCGAAGAGATTGTTCATCGGTGACGACCAGAGGAGGAAGGCGATGACCCCGACCCTCACGCCGCCGCCCGTCACGGCGGCTCCCCCAGCCGCCGATGAACGGTGCGACCGCTGCAATGCTGCCGGGAAGCTCCGGATCACTCTGGCGGGTGGGAGCGAGTTGGTGTTCTGCGGGCACCACGCGAACAAGTACGCGGAGGATCTCGTGAAGATCACCGAGCGGTTCGCAACGGAGCCCGATTTCAGCTGGCGTGGCGCCGATCTGATGGCGAACTAAATCCGCAAACCGACATAGCTGACCGGAGGCACCCCGAGGGTGTCTCCGGTCAGCTCTTTCTGTCTGGACACCCCCGCGCCCCGCGCCCCGCGCCCCGCGCCCCGCGCCCCGCGCCCCGCGCCCCGCGCCCCGCGCCCCGCGCCCCGCGCCCAAGATCCGAGCAACTACCCCGATGCTGCTGCCTCCGACACGCCGGAGACAGCAACATCCCTGATCCTGCGCAGATCTCGACGACGAACGCCGCCCCTGGGGAGACCGAAACCCCGGTTTTGGCACCCCCGGCCACCAAGATCGCACTCGAACCAGGATGTAGTGGCCACGGAACGCCGGGAAGCCACTAGAACCAGGATGTTGCGCGATCTTGAGATCGAGACGCCCGCACAGGGGCATCCATAGCCGTTCCGGGCAGGCAAGCCGCAGCACCAGCCAGGCCTACGGCAGCACCAGCCAGGCCTCCGTTGATCCACTCGGGTTCCTTGAAGTCGCGCTTTCCACCTCGGTCGAACCCCGCGTCTTCAAGGAAGCCGAGTGGATCACGGCGCAAGCACGGACAACGGCCCCACGCTTCTTCACGCCCTTGCCGTCGAGCAGCACGCCCAGCAGCCGTCGGGCCGCCGGGCCGAGCCGCGCCGGGCCTGGATCTGCGCCGGGCCGGGACCTGCGGGGGTACGGGCGCAGCCGACCGGCCACCGGGCCCGCACCGGGCCGGGATCTGCGCCGGGCCGGGCCCGCGCCGGGCCGGGACCTGCGGGGGTACGGGCGCAGTCGACCGGCCACCGGCCCGCCACGGCCGGCCGGCAGGTCTAGAGGGTCTGCACGGTGGCGATGCGTTCCTCAAGCTGCTCGATGGTGGCCTGGGCGCTCGGCGGCCCGCCGCAGAGCCGGCGCAGCTCGGCATGGATCTTGCCGTGCGGCTGGCCGGTGCGGTGGTGTCGGGCGGCCACCAGAGCGTTCAGTTGGCGCCGGAGCGCCACGCGACGCTGGGCGGCGCTCATGGGTGCGGGCGGCGCTGCCGTGGCCGCAGCGGCCGGCTGAGCGGCCCCGTCGACCGTACGACGGCGCTGGGCGGCGAGCTGTGCGGCTTGCCGCTTGGTGAGCAGCAGCGAAACCTGGTCGGCGGTGAGCAGACCGGGCAGGCCGAGGTATTCCTCCTCCTCGGGGGTGCCGGCCTGGGCCGCGGTGCCGAACGACGCGCCGTCGAAGATCACCTGGTCCAGCTCGGCGGTGGCCGAGAGCGCCGCGAACCGCTTCTCCAGTTCCCCGCTGGCCTGGTCGTCGCGCTGCGCGCGTTCCAGCAGGTCGTCGTCGAGACCGTCGGCTTCCTTGGGTTTACCGAGTACGTGGTCGCGCTCGGTCTCCATCTCGCTGGCCAGCCCGAGCAGGTGCGGCACGCTGGGCAGGAACACCGACGCGGTCTCCCCGGGCCGGCGGGCCCGCACGAACCGGCCGATCGCCTGGGCGAAGTACAGCGGCGTGCTGGCGCTGGTGGCGTAGACCCCGACTGCCAGTCGTGGGATGTCGACCCCCTCGGACACCATCCGCACCGCGACCATCCATCGCTGGTCGGACGCCGCGAACGTCGCGATCCGCGCGGACGCGCCCTGGTCGTCGGAGAGCACCACGGCGGCCTTCTCACCGGTCACCTGCTCGATGAGCTTGGCGTAGGAGCGGGCGGTCTGCTGATCGGTGGCGATGATCAGACCACCGGCGTCGGCCATGCCCGCGTTGCGCAGCACCGTGAGTCGGGCGTCGGCGGCCCGCAGCACCTGCGGCATCCAGTCGCCGGCCGGGTCCAGGGCGGTACGCCACGCCTGGGCCACCAGGTCCTGGGTCATCGGCTCGCCCAGCCGGGCAGCCAGCTCCTCCCCCGCGTTGGTACGCCAGCGGGTCTCCCCGGAGTACGCCAGGAAGAGCACCGGCCGGACCACCCCGTCGCGCAGCGCGTCGGAGTAGCCGTACACCGAGTCGGCGCGGGAGCGCAGCAGCCCGTCCCCGCCCCGCTCGTAGCTGACGAACGGGATCGGGTTGTCGTCGGAGCGGAACGGTGTCCCGGTGAGCATCAGCCGGCGTACGGCGGGTTCGAAGGCGTTCTTCACCCCGTCGCCCCAGGAGCGGGAGTCGCCGGCGTGGTGGATCTCGTCGAGGATGACCAGGGTGCGTCGGGTCATGGTGCGCCGTCGGTGCACCTGCGGGGCCATCCCCACCTGCGCGTAGGTGATCACCGCGCCGTGGAAGTCGGCCGAGGAGTGCAGGTCGGCGTTGCGGAAGGCGGCGTCGAGTTGGATGCCCACCCGGGCCGCCGCGTCTGCCCACTGGCTCTTCAGGTGCTCGGTCGGGGCGACCACAGTGACCGCCTCCACGGTGCCGTCACCGAGCAACTCGGCCGCGATCCGCAGGGCGAAGGTGGTCTTGCCGGCGCCGGGAGTGGCGACCGCGGTGAAGTCCTCGGTACGGCGACGCAGGTATTCCACCATCGCCTTGCGCTGCCAGGCGCGTAGCGCGGGGAACGTCTCGAGCACCGGCGTCCGGGCTGCCACGCGAAGCTCCTCTCCGACCGCACGATGGCGGACCCCGGGCGAGGGCCACGAGGATCCGCCGCCCATGAAAACGCCTCCGCGCAGAAGCTGCCGCGAAGGCCGACTCAGCATAACCAGCACGGGCCGTCGGGCCCAGGCGACGCCACGCTGGTCACAATCCCGCACCCGAGCGAACAGCGGCCCGACCGTCTCACCATTCCCGGTCGGTGCGTGGATCCGCCCCGTCGGCGCGCGGCGGGCGCAGCGTCGCCACCGGCGCGGACCAGCGTCGACGCAGCGCGATCAGGCGCAGCCCGAAGACCAGGACGGCGGCGGCGGTGAGCGGGACGGGCCCGGTCTGCCCGGTGACGTACAGCAGCACCACCAGGATCGAACCGGCCAGCGCGGCCAGCGCGTAGATCTCCCGGCGCAGCACGACCGGGATCTCGGCGGTGAGCAGGTCGCGGCCAAGCCCGCCGCCGATGGCGGTGAGCATGCCGATCAGGCAGGCCCCGACCGCCGGCACCCGGGCGTCGAGCGCCTTGAGCGTGCCGGTGACGGTGAACAGCGCCAGGCCGGCCGCGTCCAGCACCAGCACTGTGGTGCGCAGTCGGGCCAGCTGCGGGTGCAGCCAGAAGACGGCGAGCGCGGTGATCGCGGCAGTGGCCGCGTACCGCCAGTCGGCGAAAGCCAGCGGCGGCACCTCGTCGATGACCAGGTCCCGCAGGATCCCACCGCCGAGGGCGGCGACGAAGCCGACGAACGCGACACCGAACAGGTCCAGTCGCTTGGCCACCGCCGCCGAGGCCCCGGACGCGGCGAACACCGCCACCCCGGTCAGGTCGGCGAAGAGCAGGGCGGTGGAGGTGGTCACCGCCGCAGGCTACGTCGCCGGCCAGAGCACCGGCCGGGGTTCACTCACGGTACGAGTCGTAGATCTCCTTGCACTTGGGGCAGACCGGCGAACCCGGCTTGGCCGCCTTGGTGACCGGGAAGGTCTCGCCGCAGAGAGCGACGACGAAAGTGCCCATGACGGCGCTTTCGGCGATCTTCTCCTTGCGGACGTAATGGAACATCTCGGGACCGGTGTCGGCGTCCTTCAGCTCCGGACGCTCGAGAACCTCTGTGCTCACGTCTACACCTCCGACGGACAAGTTTGGCAGGTCATCACGGCCGGGTCCACTTGAGCCCGGCGGGGGCCCCACCCCGTACGGTGCCCGTGTGACTGACTTTCGCATCAGCTACGGCACCGAGGTGGCCGAAGCCCAGCGCGACGGCCGACCCGTCGTCGCCCTGGAGAGCACCATCGTCTCGCACGGGCTTCCCCGACCGGAGAACCTGCGCGTGGCCAGGGAGATCGAGCGGACGGTTCGGGAGGCCGGGGCCGTTCCGGCGACGATCGGCATGATCGCCGGTGAGCTGGTGGTCGGCCTGGACGACGCACAGCTGACCCGGCTGGCCACGGTCGACGGCGTGACCAAGCTCTCCGTCCGCGACCTCGCGGTCGCCGCCGCGACCGGCGCGGACGGCGCGACCACCGTGGCCGCCACCAGTGCGGTGGCCGCCGCCGCCGGCATCGGCGTGTTCGCCACCGGCGGACTGGGTGGGGTGCACCGGGAGGCCGAGCACACCTTCGACGAGTCGGCGGACCTGGTCACCCTGGCGCAGACCCCGATCGCTGTGGTCTGCGCCGGGGTCAAGTCGATCCTCGACGTGGGCGCGACGCTGGAGCGACTGGAGACCCTCGGGGTCGCTGTCGTCGGTTACCGCACCCGCCGGTTCCCCGGCTTCTACCTGACCGACGCCGGCTTCGACCTGGACTGGTCGGTGGACTCGCCGGAGCAGGTCGCCGCCGTGCTCGCCGCCCGGGACGAACACGCCGTGCACACCGGCGGGCTGCTCATCGCCAACCCGCTGCCGGTCGACGAACAGCTCGACCCGGAGTTGCACGACCGGACTCTCACCGAGGGCCTGGCCCTGCTGGAGCGGGACGGGATCACCGGAAAGGCCGTCACCCCGTACCTGCTCGCGCACTTCCACTCGGCAACCGAGGGCGCGAGCCTGGCGGTGAACGTACGGATCATCCTGCGCAACGCCGACCTGGCCGCGCGGATCGCGGTCGCCTCGGTGGCCCGCGGCACCGCCGTCCCGGCATGACCCGACCGGCCCGGGTGGTCGTCGTCGGGGACGTGATCACCGACGTGGTCGCCGTGTTGTCCGGACCGCTGGCTGCCGGCTCGGACACCGGGGCCGCCATCAGCCTCGGTGGCGGCGGTCAGGCGGCCAACACCGCCGCCTGGATCGCCGCGCAGCGGGTGGACGTCACGCTCGTGGGGGCCGTCGGTGACGACGACGCCGGGCGGGACCGGGTGGCCGAGCTGGAACGGGCCGGCGTCGACTGCGCCATCGAGCGGATCGACGGCGCCCCGACCGGCACCGTCATCGTGTTGGCCGCCGACGACGAGCGCACCATGGTCAGCCAGCGGGGCGCGAACCTGCGGTTGAGCGCCGCGCACGTCGAGCAGGCCCTCGCGGCGGTGCCCGACGCCGGGCATCTGCACCTGTCCGCGTACACCCTGTTGGACGCTGAGTCGCGCGGCGCGGGGCTGCGGGCGTTGGCCTCCGCCCGCGAGCGCGGGCTCACCATCAGCGTCGACGCAGCCTCCGCGGCGCCGTTGCGGCGGGTCGGCGCGGCGGTGTTCCTGAGTTGGGTACGCGACATCGACCTGCTCCTGGTCAACGCGGACGAGGCCACGGTGCTGGCCGGCGGCCTGGACCCGGCGGCGCAGGGGCGGGTGCTGTCGGCGACGGCTCGACGGGTGGTGGTGAAGCGCGGTGCGGCCGGCGCGGTCTGGGTGGATCGCACCACGCCGGTCTGCGTGGCTCCGGCCAACCGGGTGGCGGTGGTGGACGTCACGGGCGCGGGCGACGCCTTCGCGGCCGGTCTGCTCACCGCGTGGCTCGCCGGTGCCACTCCGACCGCGGCACTGGGTCGCGCCACCGACCTGGGCGCGCTGGCCGTCTCCACCGCCGGGGCTCGGCCACAGGCGTAGCGCGGCCGGCGCGCGGCCACCGCCCGGCTGCTCGAACCCTGGCCCGTTCGCGGGTCAGGGTTCGGCGTCGATGACCTTGTGTGGGCGCTCCTCGGCGGTGAGGCTCATCGGCGGGGTGTCGTCCTGCTGACGGCGGTGGAACCGGTTGGCCAGCCGGTGCTCTTCCTTCGGCGGCCGGTCGTTGGCCAGCAGCACGGCCAGCCAGGGGATGAGCACCATGCCCAGGGCGCACAACGGCAGCCAGAGCCAGAGCAGTGGGGCGTTCGCACCGACCAGGATCGCGCCGACGATGATGCAGGCCACCCGGATGCCCATCATCAGGACATAGCGGCGCTGACGGCTGTTGAGCTGATCACCCTGGCTGCGCGAGGCGTCGGTGATCAGAATCGGCTGGTACGCCTGACGCTTCACCATGGACCTCCTCGAGGGGGTTACGCCTCATCCTGTCACCGCAGGTCCGTGATCAGCGAACTTCGTCTCATCCCGCCAGGTGTTACGCGCGTGGTACGCTCCGCGATGTGGGCAGCAGGTTCAGCTTCACCGACGAGGCGTTGGCCAACCTGAGGGTCTACGACGTCACACCCGGGGAAGTCTGGGAGGCGCTGCACAGCGCCCGACGGGTCATCCGTCATCTGGGTGACGACGTGATGGTGGTCTACGCCGCCGCCCGTCGGGGCCGCAGGCTGGCGGTGCTGCTCGCCGAGGCCGATGGCACCGACAACGACTGGGACATTCTCTCCGCCCGCGAGTTGAGCGACGTCGAGTCCAAGCGCTACGACGAGGCCGTGCGGAGATCTCGGTAGATGAGGAGGCCGTGACGATGCACCGTAACGACGCGACCAAGCAGTTCCACGGCGGCGGCGAACGAATCGCCGAGCTGATCGACGAGAGCCCGGCGGCGGAGCTGCCCACCCCCGACAGCGACGTGCCGATGGTGAGCCGCTCGGTGCGGCTGCCACTGGACACCTACGAGCGGGTCCGCGCTGCCGCCGACGCCCGGGGCATCGGGGTCACCACGCTGATGCGCCAGTGGATCGAGGCCGGCCTGGCCGACCTGGACGATTCGGCGACCGTGTCGCTGGCCGACGTCCGGCGCGCGCTGGCCTCGCTGGCGCACCCCACCGCCGCCTGAGCAGACCACCCCTCACCAGGCCGGTTGGTCAGCCGCCGGCGGTCTTCGCCTTGGCCGCCGCCTTCATCTGCTGCTTGAACTCCCGCACCCGACGCAGCGAATCGGCGTCGGTGACGTCGGCCACCGACCGGTAGGCGCCCGGATCGCCGTAGTCCCCGGCCGCCTTCCGCCAGTCCTGCGGGGTCACCCCGAACCGCTTGCCGAGCAGGGCCACGAAGATCTGCGCCTTCTGCTTGCCGAAGCCGGGCAGCGCGGAGACCCGGCGCAGCAACTCCGGCCCGTCGGCGACCTCGGCCCAGAGCAGCGCAGCGTCACCGTCGTACCGCTCCACCAGCACCTGGCAGACCTCCTGCACCCGGGCCGCCATGGCCTTGGGAAACCGGTGCAGCGCGGGCGGCTGGGCGAAGAGCGCGACCAGGGCCTCCGGGTCGTACCCGGCCATCTCCGCCGCGTCCAGCTCGTGGCCGAGCCGCTGCGCCAGCACGTACGGCGAGGAGAACGCCTTCTCCATCGGCACCTGTTGGTCCAGGACCATGCCGAGGAGCAGGGCCAGTGGGCTGCGCTCCAGCAGCCGGTTCGCTTCGGGGTCGATGGGCAGCACGAGCGTCATGCCGACCATCCTGCCCGGCGCACCGACCCGGGCGGACACCGACGCTCCGACACCTTCCGGCGGGTGACGCTGACCCGCGACGCGACGGAAGGCAGGATGTCGGGGTGGACGAACACGACATGCTGCTCTCCCCCGCCGGTGTCGACGCGCTGCGCACCGCGCTGACCCGGACCGGTTTCACCAGCCACGGCATCGCCGAACGGCTGGGCGCGCAGGCGACCGCGGCGGTCGCCCGCAACGACTACCGGGCCGCGCTGCGCGCCACCGAGGACGGCGACCCGCTCGGCACCCTGATCCGGGTGTTCATCTGCGACCAGACCGAGCCGGAGGAAGCGGTGGCCGCCGCGCTGACACCGCTGAGCCTGGCGGAGGCCCTCGCTGGCGGGCTGGTCGAGCGGTACGGCGACGGCCTGCGCGCCGGCGTCGACCTGGAGCCGTACGGCGAGGACTGGTGGGTGCTCGCCGACGTGCCGGCCAGCGCCCGCCCGGGTCGCCCGTTGCACGCCGAGCACGTCCTCGGGATCGGGGGAGCCACCCACACGCTGATCGGCGCGACCGTGCGCCGACCGGTCGGCACCGCGCTGGACCTGGGCACCGGCTCCGGCGTCCAGGCCCTGCACCTGGGCACGCACGCCGACTCGGTGACCGCCACCGACCTCTCCGAGCGGGCGCTGCGCTTCGCCGCGACCACCGCCGCCCTCAACGGTCAGAACTGGGAGCTGCTCCGCGGCGACCTGGTCGCCCCGGTGGCCGGTCGGCGGTTCGACCTGGTGGTGAGCAACCCACCGTTCGTGGTCGGCCCGGGCACCACCACGCACGTGTACCGCGACTCCGGCCGGGTCGGTGACGCGATCGGCGCGGAACTGGCCGCCGCCGCCCCGGGCCTGCTCACCGACGGCGGCACCATGCAGTACCTGGCCAACTGGGTGCACGTCGCCGGCGAGGAGTGGGACGAGCGGGTGGCCGGCTGGTTCGCCGGGACCGGCCTGGACGCCTGGGTGATCCAACGCGAGGTGGCCGACCCGATGGCGTACGTCGACCTGTGGCTCACCGACGCCGCCGAGACCGCCGACCCGCAGCGGATGGCCGCCTGGCTGGACTGGTTCGACGCGCACAAGGTGGAGGGCATCGGCTTCGGCATCGTGTCGCTGCGTCGTGGCGGGCATGCCGACCCGGTGGTCCGGGTGGAGGATCTGCGCCAGCAGGTGCAGCCGCCGCTGGGCGATCAGGTCGCCGCCTGGTTCGACCGCCAGGACTTCCTCCGGGTACGGGACACCGAAGCGTTGCTCGCCGAGCGCTACCGGGCCGCCGAGGGCCTCCAACTGCGACAGGAGGCCACCATGGGCGACGAGGGCTGGGGGGTGGACCGTCAGGTCCTCGCGATGCCGCACGGCCTGCGTTGGACCGAGGAGATCGACCCGCTGGTACTGGCCCTGGTCGGTGGCGCGGACGGTCGGCTGCCACTGCGTGACCAGCTCGCCCTGCTCGCCGCCGCGCACGACGTCGAGCCCGACGAGATGGCCGAGGCTGCCGGCCCGATCGTGGCGCACCTGGTGGAGCGCGGCTTCATCGAGCCGGTGAACGCCTGATGCGGGCGGTGGTGCAGACCGTCGGGCGGGCCAGCGTGACGGTGGACGGTGAGGTGGTCGGTGCGATCGAGAACGGCCTGCTGGTGCTGCTCGGCGTGACCCACACCGACACCGCGGAGACGGCTCAGACGATGGCCCGCAAGGTGCACGAGGTACGCATCCTGGACGGGGAGCGGTCCGCCGCCGACATCGGCGCGCCGATCCTGGTGGTCAGCCAGTTCACCCTCTACGGCGACGCCCGCAAGGGCCGCCGACCGAGCTGGTCCGCCGCCGCCCCCGCCGAGGTCGCCGAGCCACTGGTGACAGCGGTGGTCGACGCCCTCCGCGAACGAGGAGCGAAGGTGGAGACCGGTCGCTTCCGCGCCCACATGGTGGTGGAAAGCACCAACATAGGCCCCCAAACCCTCCTCCTAGACCTCTAACCCCACCCCGGCCCACCCCACCCCGCCCCGCCCTGCCCCGCCCCGCCCCGCCTCCGTTGATCATGAAGTTGTTGCCCTTCGCCTCGGCGTGTCGGGGCAATAACTTCATGATCAACGCGCAAAAAAAGGGGGTGAGGTTAGGAGAAGAGGCCTCGGCGGGTCAGGGACTGGCGGAGCCAGTTGTCGAGTTCGACGGTCCAGTCGGTGCGGTCGGCGGTGGCGTGGTCGACAGTGAACCGACCGAAGGCGTCCCGGCCCTCCGTGAAGACGCCGCCGCGCTTGTCGACCTCCAGCACCACCTGCATCTGCTGGGCGTCGGCGATGAAGGTGACCTCCAACTGGTTGATCGAGCGGGCGTACTGCGGCGCCGGGCTGAACTCGATCTCCTGGTAGAACGGCAACGTCTGGCGTACGCCGTAGATGTGACCGCGCTCCACATCGGCGCGTGCGAACCGGAATCCCAGCCGCAGCAGCGCGTCCAGCAGTCGCTCCTGCGCCGGCAGTGGGTGCACCGACACGGCGTCCAGGTCCCCCTTGTCGACCGCGCGGGCGACCTCCAGCTCGGTACGCAGGCCCATCGTCATCCCGTGCAGGTGCTGCCCGCACAGCTCGGTGACCGGTGTCTCCCACGGCACGTCGAAGCGGAACGGGAGGTCGTAGCGCTGCCCCGGCTCCAGCCGGAACGCGCCGGTGACCTGCTGGCGGTGGAACTCCTGAGTGGTGTCGTAGTCGTTGTCACCGCTCTCCACCTCGACCCGGGTGACCAGGCCGAGGGTGACGTGGTCGATGTCGACCTGGTGGTCGCCGCCCAGCACCTGGATCCGGCCCTCCAACTGGCCGCCCGGGCGGCAGTTCGGGTTGGCCAGCACCGTCTCCACCGACGGACCACCGACGCCCATCGCCTTCATGAGCCGCTTGAAGACCACACCGTCCTCCAACTGTCGTTTCCGGCTGGCCAGAGGTGGCCGGCCGTCCGCAACGTAACCGGGGCGGGCAACCACACACTTCGACGACACACCGCACCAGCGATCTGACGCGATTCCTGTCGGGTGCCCGATCGCCTCACTCCCGTTTTACGCCCCGCCCGCCAAGCTGTTGTCACACCGGCACCACTGGGCCGGGAACACGGCACCGACGTGGAAACGGGGAGAGACAGAGATGGTCCTGCAGATGACGGAATACCGGACGCGCCCGGCCACCACGACCGAAACTGACGGGGCCCCCGAGGCCCTCGTCGACCTGGACGCCACCGACGAGCGCGGCATCTCCACCGACCTGGTCCGGGCCTACCTCAACGGCATCGGCCGGACGAAGCTGCTGACCGCCGCGCAGGAGGTCGACCTGGCCCGGCGCATCGAGGCCGGCCTGTTCGCCGACGAGAAGCTGGCCACCTGCACCCCGGTCTCCGCGGAGCTGCGAGCCGATCTGGAGCTGATCGTCGCCGAGGGTCGGGCGGCCAAGGACCACCTGTTGGAGGCGAACCTGCGGCTGGTGGTCAGCATCGCCAAGCGCTACACGGGCCGTGGCATGGCGTTTCTCGACCTGATCCAGGAGGGCAACCTCGGTCTGATCCGGGCCGTGGAGAAGTTCGACTACGCCAAGGGCTACAAGTTCTCCACGTACGCCACCTGGTGGATCCGGCAGGCCATCACCCGCGCGATGGCCGACCAGGCCCGCACCATCCGCATCCCCGTGCACATGGTCGAGCAGGTCAACCGGATGGTCCGGGCCCGCCGCGAACTGGCGGTGACGCTGGGCCGCGAACCGACTGTCGCCGAGGTGGCCCGCGCGCTGGAGGTCCCCGAGCTCCAGGTCATCGAGCTGATCTCCTACGACCGGGAGCCGGTCAGCCTGGACCAGGCCGTCGGCGACGACGGTGAGAGCGCGCTCGGTGACTTCGTGGCCTCGGTGGACCCGCGCACCGAGCCGGGCGACGCCGCCGCCCAGGGCGAGCTGCGCAACGAGGTCAGCATCGTGCTCTCCACCCTGTCCCAGCGGGAACAGGCGGTCATCCGCCTCCGGTTCGGCCTGGACGACGGCCGTCAGCGCACCCTGGACGAGGTCGGTCGGGAGTTCGGCCTGTCCCGGGAGCGGATCCGGCAGATCGAGAAGGTGACGCTGCTGAAGCTGCGCGCCCCGGAGCGGGCTCAGCGCCTGGAGGCGTACGCCTGCTGACGCACCCGGTTCCCACGGAAGGCCCCGGCGGTTCGCCGGGGCCTTCCGTGCTGTCACGGTGCTTGACCGGCGTCACCATCCACGGTAGAAACCGTTTGGTTATAGAACCAGGAGGTTATACGTGGTGGGCACCGAATTGCTGGACGCGACCTTCGCGGCGCTGGCCGACCCGACTCGGCGGGCAATCCTCGCCCGACTCGCGGCTGGGGAGGCGACCGTGACGGAGCTGGCAGCACCCTTCGCGATGAGCCAGCCGGCCATCTCCAAGCACCTCAAGGTGCTGGAACGCGCGGGGCTCGTCAGCCGGGGACGGGACGCCCAGCGCCGACCCTGCCGCCTGGAGGCCCGACCGCTGCGGGAGGCGACAGCCTGGCTCGCCGACTACCGCGGCTACTGGGCGGAGAGCTATCAGCGCCTCGACGCGCTACTCGGCGAACTCCAGGCAGCAGACCAACCCGACTCCGCCCGTCGACGCTCCCGACCAAACGAGTCGCACGGGTGAGCGGCGTCGATGACCCGCTCGTCGTCCATACCTCGGGCGACCGGGAGATCGTGTTGAGTCGGCTGTTCGAGGCACCGGCGCACCTGGTGTTCGCGGCCTTCACCCAACCCGAACTGCTGGTTCGGTGGTACGGCGCGCGCGGCTGGCGGCTGACGGAGTGCGATGTCGACCTGCGGGTGGGCGGGCGGTGGCGGTTCGTGTCGCAGGGTCCGGAGGGCGCGCAGATGGTCCAGGCTGGGGTCTACCGGCAGATCGAGCCACCGCACCGTCTGGTCTACACCGAGCTGTTCGACGACCAGTCCTACCCGGGCGAGACGCTGGTCAGCCACGAGATCACCGAACTGGCCAGTCAGACGACGGTCACCACCACGCTGCTCTACGCCACCGCGAAGGGGCGGGACACCGTGCTGCGCTACCCGATGGCGCGAGGCGTCGGGCAGAGCTTCACCCGACTGGCCGACCTGCTGCACTCAACAACGACGTCAGGGAGAGAGCACCCATGAACTGGACACTCGAAGTGGTGATCGTGCCGGTCTCGGACGTGGACCGGGCGAAGAAGTTCTACGCCGAGCAGCTCGGCTTCACTGTGGACCACGACACCGTGATCAGTGACGACGCGCGCATCGTCCAGCTGACGCCGCCCGGCTCGGGCTGCTCGGTCGTGATCGGCAAGGGCGTCGTCCCGGAGATGCCTCCCGGCTCACTCAAGGGCCTGCAACTGGTGGTGCCCGACCTGAAGCGGGCCTACGAGGAGCTGGTCGAACGGGGTGTGGAGGTCAGCGAGATCCAGGTGGTCGGTCAGAACCCCCGGCCGGTGCCGGATCCACTGGACAACGTGGGCTTCGTCTTCTTCGCCGACCCGGACGGCAACACCTGGGGCGTCCAGCAGATCTCCAGCCGCGCCTGACCGGGCGCGCTCACAGGCGGCGGGGGCCGGTGTCCGGGCGGGCGACCACGCCACCCACCCCCACCTGCGCGTGCAGGACCGAGATGCCGTCCGGGCGGGCGAGCACCGGGTTGAGGGTCAGCGAGCGCACCCGGGGTTGTTCGTCGGCGAGCTGACCCACCCGTAGCAGCAGATCGGCCAGGGCCGCCCGGTCGACCGGTGCGGCTCCCCGGTGCCCGCGCAGCAGCGGCGCCGCCCGAGGCTCGTCGACCAGTTCGGCCGCGTCGGTGTCGGTCAGCGGCACCGCCCGCCACGCCCGATCGCCGAGCAGCTCGGTGGCGACCCCGCCCAGGCCGAAGCCGACCACCGGCCCGAACGCGGGGTCTTCCACCACCTCCACCACGCAGGCCACGCCGGGCGGGACCATCGGCTGCACCAGCGCGTCCGCGCCGAAGGTCGCCGCCAGGTCGGTGTACGCCCGGCGGAGGGTCGGCTCGTCGGGCAGGTCCAGCCGGACCGCGCCGAGGTCGAGTCGGTGCCGCAACCCGGGAGCGGCAGCCTTGAGCGCAACCGGGAAGCCCAGCCGCGCCGCCGCGTCGACAGCAGCGTCGACCGAGTCGACAGACACCGAGGCCACCACGTCGATGCCGTACGCGGCCAGCAGCGCACCCGGGTCGGTGCCGTCGGCTCGCAGCGCGGCCTGCGCGGCGGCCCGATCAACGTCGGGCAGCTCCGGTGCCACCCCGGGTGGGCGGCGGAGCCATTCGGCGTACCGGTGGGCGCGGGCGAGCGCGTGGACCGCCTCCTCCACGCCGCCGTACGCCGGCACCCCCGGTGGCAGCCGCCCGACCAGGAACGTCGCCACTGTCGGCTTGCCCAACGCGAGGGCGGCCGGCAGCGCGGCGGTCACGTCGGCGTCCACCTCGGTCAGCTGGCCGGGAAGCGGCGGGGCGAAGACCACCACCAGGGCGTCCACCCGTTCGTCGGCGGCCGTCTCGGCGAGCGCGGCGGCGAACTCGGCGGCACCGGCGCTCGGCCCGACGTCGCGGGGGTATCCGTCGGCCACGCTCAGCCCGTGCCCGACGCAGGCGGTCGCGGCGAGCCCGGTGAGGGCCGAGGAGTTGCCGACCACACCGACCCGGCCGCCGGCCGGCAACGGCTGGTTGGCCAGCAGCACACCCACGTCGAGCAGCTCCGGCACGGTGTCCACCCGAATCACCCCGGACTGGGCGAAGAGCGCCGCCACCGCCACCTCGTCCGGCCCGACGGCGTCACCGACCCCGGGCGGCCGGGCCGGCGAGGCGAGCGCGACCACCGGTTTGGCGCGGCCGATCCGCCGGGCCAGCCGGGCGAACTTGCGCGGGTTCCCGAACGTCTCCAGGTAGAGCATGATCACGTCGGTGCCACTGTCGTCCTGCCAGTACTGCAGGAGGTCGTTGCCGGAGACGTCGGCCCGGTTGCCGGCCGACACGAAGCTGGACAGCCCGAGGCCCCGCCGGTCCGCCTCGGCAAGCAACGCCACCCCGAACGCACCGGACTGACTGAAGATGCCGACCCGCCCGGCCGGCGGCAACGCCGGGGCGAGAGTGGCGTTGAGGCGTACCGTCGGGTCGGTGTTGGCCACGCCCAGGCAGTTCGGGCCGACGACCCGCATGCCGGCCGCGTGCGCCGCGCGGACCAGCGCCCGCTGGGTGGCCGCGCCCTCGCCGCCGGCCTCGGCGAAGCCGGCCGAGATGACCACCAGGCCGTGCACCCCCGCGGCGGCGGCGTCGGCGACCACAGCGGTCGCCGCCTCCGGTGGGACCGCCACCACCGCCAGGTCCACCGGCGCGCCGGCAGCAACAGCCGACGGGTACGCGGGGAGGCCCGCCACTGTCGACGCGCTCGGATGCACCGGCACCACCGCACCGGTGAACCCGCCGTCGCGCAGGTGCCCGAGCACCGCCGCGCCGACGCCCTGGCCGGTGGCGCTGGCACCGTAGACGACGATGCCGCGCGGGGCGAGCAGCCGGGCGATCGATCGTGCCTCGGTGCGGTGCTCCCGGCCGCGCTGCACCTCCAGGCTGGCCTCGGTGGGCGCGATGGGGAAGCTCAGGTGGACCACGCCGTCGGCGTACTCGCGCTGGACCTGGTAGCCGAAGTCGGCGAAGACCCGCAGCATCGTCCCGTTGGCCGGCAGCACCTCCGCGACGAAGCTCATGATGTCGTTGCGGCGGGCCGCGTCGGCCAGGTGCTCCATCAGCACCGAGCCGATCCCCCGCCCCTGGTAGGCGTCCTCCACCACGAAGGCCACCTCCGCCTCGGGGGCCTGCGGGCCGAGCCGCTCGTACCGACCGACCGCGACGATCTGGTCGGCGGCCAGCACCACGAACGCCTCCCGGTCGTGGTGGTCCACTGTGACGAAACGGATCAGATCCCGTTCCGGGATGCGTGGGTACGGCGAGAAGTACCGCAGGTAGCGGGTGCGCTCGGAGAACCGGCTGTGCATCGCCACGATGCCCGGCGCGTCGGCCGGGTCGATCGGTCGCAACTGGACAGTGCTGCCATCGCTGAGCAGCACGTCGACCGGCTGGTCCAGACTCGTCACCGAACGGCCCGGCTCAGTCCCGCGGATCGTGCGGGTCGAGCCCGAGCAGCGGGAAGACCGTCTTGCGGGTGGCTGCGATCGCCCGGTCCACCGCGTTCGGCTCGCCGGTCGGCTGCCACGGCTCGTACGACGGGTCGGCGTCGTCGGTCATCCGCAGCGGCACCTCCCGGCCCAGACCTCGGGAGGTGACCAGGTCCCGCCACGCGGGTGGGATGAGCGTGGCCGGGTCGATCGGGTCACCGGTGGCCACTGCCAGCAGGTGACTCCAGGCCCGGGGCACCACCTCGACGAGCGCGTACCCGCCGCCGCCGGTGGCCACCCACCGGCCGTCGCACAGCTCGTCGGCGAGCGCCCGCAGCGCCAGGTAGGTGGCCCGCTGCCCGTCCACCGTCAGGTTGAGATCGGCGAGCGGATCCAGCCGGTGGCCGTCGGCGCCACACTGGCTGACCAGCACCTGCGGCTTGAACGCGCGCAGCACCGACGGCACTGTCGCGTGGAACGCGCGCTGCCAGCCGCTGTCGTCGACACCCGGCGGCAACGGCATGTTGACGGCGGTGCCCTGCGCACCCGGCCCACCCGTCTCGTCCGGGAAACCCGTGCCCGGGAAGAGCGCCAGCGGGGTCTCGTGCAGGCTGACCGTCAGCACCCGCGGGTCGTTCCAGAAGATGTCCTGCACGCCGTCGCCGTGGTGCACGTCGACATCCACGTACGCGACCCGCTCGGCGCCCAGGTCGAGCAGGCGGGCGATGGCCACCGCGGGGTCGTTGTAGACACAGAAGCCGGAGGCTCGGGCGGCCATCGCGTGGTGCAGCCCACCGGCCACGTTCACCGCCCGCCGGGCGTCGCCGCGCCAGACCGCCTCGGCGGCGGCAACCGTCGCGCCGACGATGAGCGCGCTGGACTCGTGCATACCCTCGAAGACCGGGTTGTCGGAGGTGCCCAGCCCGTACCCGGCGAAGAGCGGGTCGCGCGGCGCGTTGCGCACCGCGGCGAGGTAGGCCGGCGCGTGCACCCGGGTGAGCAGGGCGTCGTCGGCGGGCTCCGGCTTGACCATCCGCACCCCTGGCCGATTCAGGATGCCCAGCTCGCGGGCGAGCGCGATGGTCAGCTCCACCCGGACCGGGTCGAGTGGATGGTCACCCATGTCGTAGGCGAGCAGCGACTCGTCCCACACCACCACAGTGTCGTCGGACATGAGCCCATCGTCGCACGAGGATCGGCGCGGGCCCACCGCACGCGCTGGTCAGCGGCCGGGTGTCGACCCCGAGGCGACCGGTCGGGCCGGGTCCGCCACCCAGTTGCTCCACGATCCAACGTAGAGCGCGGCGTCCGTCCGGCCGGCCAGGTGCAGCGCCAGCACCGCCTGGGCGGCGGTCACCCCCGAGCCGCAGTACGCCCCGACGGCCCGCCCCTCGGTCACCCCGGCGGCGGCGAACCGCTCACTCAGCACGTCGGCGGCCAGGAAACGGCCGTCCGGCCCGACGTACTCCCCGGCGGGCAGGTTCGCCGCTCCCGGCACGTGCCCGGCCACCGGGTCGATCGGCTCGACCTCGCCCCGGTAGCGGGGCGCCGCCCGTACGTCGAGCAGCACGGCATCGTCCGCGGCGGCCAACGCGGCGGCCTGCCCGGCGTCGAGCACCGGGAGATCCCCGGGGCGCACCACGATGTCACCGGGCGGTGGGGCGGGCGCGTCGGTGGAGACGGGGCGGCCGGCGGCGACCCAGGCCGGATAGCCACCGTGCAGCAGGCGCACCGGCCGGTGGCCGGCCCAGCGCAGCGTCCACCAGGCCCGCGAGGCGGCCATGCCGTCGCCGCCGTCGTACACCACCACGGGGTGACCGGCGCGGACGCCGGCGGCCCGCAGAGCCGCCTGCAACGCTGCCGGGTCGGGCAACGGGTGCCGGCCGCCGACGCCCGGCACCCCACAGAGCGCGGTGTCCAGGTCCACGAAGACGGCCCCCGGCAGGTGGCCGGCGAGGTAGTCGTCGTGCCCGGGCGGGCCGATGAGCCGCCAGCGGACGTCGAGCAGGGTGGGCGGGTCGACCTGGTCGAGCTCGGCGGCGAGCCGGTCGACCTCGACCAACGGCTCCTGGGTACCGGACATGGCGACATCCAACACCATTCGGCGGGACGGCATGCGGTTCGGCGACGGTCGTCGGCCGTTCACCCGAGGTACCATCGTGCACCGGAGGGCCGCTGACGTTATGAAGTCTCACGACCTGGTCGACACGACCGAAATGTACCTGCGCACCATCCTCGAACTCGAAGAGGAGGGGGTGCCACCGCTGCGTGCCAGGATCGCCGAGCGGCTACGACAGAGCGGCCCCACAGTGAGCCAGACCGTCGCCCGGATGGAGCGCGACGGCCTGCTCACCGTCGAGGGTGACCGACACCTCACGCTCACCGCGCTGGGTCGCGGCTCGGCCGTTTCCGTGATGCGCAAGCACCGCCTCGCCGAGCTGCTGCTGGTCAACGTCATCGGGATGCCCTACGAGGAGGCCCACGAGGAGGCCTGCCGCTGGGAGCACGTGATGAGCGACGCGGTGGAGAAGCGGGTCTACGACCTGCTCAACCGGCCGACCCGCTCCCCGTACGGCAACCCGATCCCGGGTCTGGAGGAGCTGGGCTCCCCCGAGGCGGAAGCAACCGAGGCCGCCGAGGGTGAGCGCAACCTGGCCTTCCCCGGCCTCTCCGGGCCGGTGGTCGTCCGCCGGATCTGCGAGAGCGTGCAGACCGACGGCGACGTGCTGCGTCAGCTGCACGCCGCCGGTGTCGACCCGGGCGCCACCGTGACAGTGGCCCAGGAGCGCGACGGGGTGTCGATCGACCGCTCCGGTGACCGGGTGCGGCTGCCCCGCGAGGTCGCCTCCCGGGTCTTCGTCGCCGCCAACTGATCAACCGGGCATCCGGGCGTCACAACGCCCGGGTGTCCACCTTTTTCGCCAACGCGGTCAGGCCACCGGTCAGCTTCTCCGCCGCCGAGCGCTCACTGCCACGGGCAGTGGTCCAACTCACCGTGGCCAGCCTTCCGTCGCCGGCCAGCCAGCCGACTTCGGCGACCGGCCCGTGCCCGCTCGCCGCCGCGGTGGTCCGCTTGTACGCCTGTTGACCCAGCCCGGTGACCTTCGCCGCCTTGTCCGGCACCACGTCCGCGCCGAAGGTGGTCTTGTCGATCGTGGTCTCGGTCACGCTGAGCGCCAACTCCGGCAGAGTGGCACCCGCGGCCCGCACCACACAGGTGTGGGTGTCGCCCTGCTCGCTGGCCGCCGCCACGTCGAAGCGGACCTTCACCACCTGCTCGATCACCGCGAAGTCCAGCAGACGGCAGGCGCCGCCCGAGGAGGCCGCCGCCACGTCCACCGCGATCGGCACCGGCGGCGGCACCGCCACCGGTTCCGCCTCGTCGGCGCACCCGCTCACCAGCAGCCCGGCCAGCCCGGCGACCATGATCCGCCCGCGCACGTTCCACCCTCTCGCCGACCGACGGCGGAAGGCGCCCGCCAGGTGTCCGTCGGACACCGTACGGGGTGTCGGTGTCGGGCGAAAGCCCCCGCTGACGCCTATTCCGACGGTGGATCGTCCACGTACGGACAGTGCCGGCAGCCGCGCCCGCAGCACGTGCCACGACGGGCCAGGAAGCCGGCGCTGAGCACGAACAGCCCGCTCGCCGGGTCAAGGTAACCAGCCTCACCGGCGGCCAACGCGGCGGTGTGCGCGGCGAGGATCCGGGCCCGGTCGGGGTGCTCCGGGGACAGCCGGGAGGGGTGCGGCTCGGTGAGCGGCCGGCCGGCCAGGGGTTTCCGCTCTTCGCTCACCGCAGCAGTCTAGGGACGGTGCGGTGTCGGCCTCCCGCTGCCTGGAATCCGGCGACATGCCCCGGCGTGGTCGCGTTTCGTCGTACGGTCCGACGACGATCGAGGTCGACAACCATCGAATCCTACGGAGGAGACGCGATGCGGAAGATCGTTGTGCAGATGAGCCTGTCGTTGGACGGGTTCTTCGAAGGCCCGGGTGGCGACATCAGTTGGCACCAGGTCGACGAGGAGTTGCACCAGCACTTCAACGACGTGATCGCCCCGATGGGCGGGTTCCTCAACGGCCGGGTCAGCTACGAGCTGATGGCCGCCTACTGGCCGACCGCCGATCAGGACCCGACCGCCAGCGGCCCGGAGCGCGAGTTCGCCCGGATCTGGCGGGACATGCCAAAGATCGTCTATTCGCGCACCCTCGACCACGCCGACTGGAACTCCACAGTCGTGCGCGAGGTCGACGTCGAGCAGGTCCGCAAACTCACCGCCGAACCGGGCGGCGACCTGGCGCTCGGTGGGGCCGACCTGGCCGCGACATTCGCCCGACACGACCTGATCGACGAGTACCGGATCTACGTTCACCCGGTGCTTGTCGGTCGGGGCCGCCGACTCTTCCCCGACGCCGAGACCCCGACCGGTCTACGGCTGGTGGAGAGCCGCGTCTTCGGCAACGGCGTGGTCCTGCTCCGCCACCAGCGGGTCCGCTGACCGATGAGCGCAGCTGCTTGAGTCTCCACCGGGGGGAGGCGCGAGGGTGGGGGCATGAGCGGGGAGACGCGTCACACGATCGGCGAGCTGGCCCGACGGACCGGCCTGAGTGTCAAGACCATCCGGTACTACGCCGACAGCGGGATCGTGCCGCCGACCGATCGGAGCCCGGCCGGCTACCGGCGGTACGGCCCGGCGGCCGTGGCCCGGTTGGAGCTGGTCCGGACGTTGCGTGACCTGGGCCTGGACCTGGCCACCATCCGGCGGGTGGTCAACGACGAGGTGCCCCTGCACGAGGTGGCCGCCGCGCACGCCGAGGCGTTGGCCGTGCAGATCCGGGTGCTGCGGCTGCGCCAGGCGGTGCTCACCGTCGCGGCGAAACGCGGGTCGGGCCCGACCGAGGTGGATGAGCTGCACCGGCTGGCCCAGCTCAGCACCCGCGAACGCGGGCAGTTGGTGGCGGAGTTCCTGGACGGCGTATTCGCCGGCCTCGGCGACCAGACCGCGTACCAGGGTGTGATCGTCTCCATGACACCGGAGCTTCCCGACGACCCGAGCACTGAGCAGGTCGAGGCGTGGCTGGAGCTGGCCGAGTTGTGCCGGGACCGGGAGTTCCGGGCCCGGATGCGACGGCTCGCGCGGCAGCACGCCGCCGACCACGACATGCCGGGGCTGCCCCGCCCGGACGCCGTCGCGCTGGTCCGGGACGCGGTGGCACCGGCCCTCGCGGCCGGTCTCGACCCGACCAGCCCGGACGCCGGTCCGGTGGTCGCGGCCGTCACCAACCGGTACGCGAACCTGCACGGTCACTCCGACGAGGCCGACCTGCGTCAGCGGTTGCTCGACCGGCTGGTGCCTGCCAACGACCCCCGCCGGGACCGCTACCTCGACCTGTTGGCGGTGCTCAACGGCTGGTCGACAGGCGATGCGACGACGCCTGCGGTGGACTGGTTCATCCGGGCCCTGCGCCACCGGATGCCCGAGCCGGCCCGCTGAGCTGACCGGGTCGAACCAACGGCCTGGCCGCCGGTCGGCCCGGTGACGTCAGCCGAACCAGGTGAGCGACTGACCGTGGCCTCTGGTCCAGGCCAGCGGCTTTCCGTCGAGCGCGAGGACGTTGTGCAGCGCGTCGCTCGGCGGGGCGGGCAGCCCGTCGTACCGGAGCACCGTCGGCGCCTCGTTCGCCACCCAGTGCCCCGGCAGCTCGCCGACCAACCGGACGAACGCGTCCCGGCGCGGGGACGGCACCTGATAGAGCACGGAGGTGTGGAAGACCACCAGCGTCGCATCGGTCGGCGCCCGCGCGGCCAGCGCCGGCAGGTCGTCCACCAGGTCACCGCGGACCAACAACGGCGGGTCGGCCGCGGCCACCGCCGCCGCGGCGCGCAGCCGGGCCCGCCGATGGGCCTGTTCCGGCCAGATCAGCGCGTCCAACCAGGACACGTCGTCGCTGTCGGTCACGTCGAGCGGGTTGAGGTCGAGCCCGGCCCGCCACACCACCCGGGGTACGCCTGCCGGCGGCACCAACCCGCTGGCCGCGCAGTCGAGAAGCGGCTCACCGGAGCCGACCTGATGGTCGCCGTAGCGGTACGCGTACCGGTCGGGGTAGAGGCAGAGCCCGGCCGACGCACCGACCTCCAGCAGGGCGAGGGGCTGCGGTAGCGCGGCGAGCACTGGCAGCAGGACCGCGCATCGGCCCGCCTCGTTCGTCTGGGTCGCCCGGGTGAGCATCTGCGTCTCGATGGCCGGCCAGTGCGTCACCACGTAGTCGTGGAACGCGGCCGGGTCGTCGACCGGGCCACCGAGCCAACGGACGACGCCGAACAGCAGATTCGGCTGCCGCTTGGCCGGCGGCAGCCCGTCGAGCAGGGTGAGCAGGTCATCGTCGCGGGCGACCGCCTGCGACAGGCGCTCGTACGTGGGCGACACACCGCGCGCCTCGCGGCTGCCGAACTCGGCGTACGTCTCAGCGGTCGTCATGGCCTCATCGTCGCAGCCCATTCCTCGGTATTTCAGCCCCCGTTCCCGTGCGCCGGCTCACCCGCCTCGTAGAGTGCTGCCGCGGCTGGACCATTGAGCAGCAGCTCAGCGGGGTCGCGCAGGGGCAACGGGGAGGAATGTGTCGTGCGGGGTGACGGCGTCCGGGTACTGATCGTCGGCGGAGGTGTCGCCGGGCTTGCGGCGGTTGCCGCGCTGCGCGAGTGGGGTGCCACTGTCGACGTGGTCGAGCGGGCATCCGGGCCGACCGACTCCGGCACCGGGATCTACCTGACCGGCAACGCCACCAGGATGCTCGACGTACTCAGTCTGCGGGAGCCGGTCGCCGACGTCTCCGTGGAGATCACCCGGCAGCGCAGCGCCAACCAGCGCGGGCATCGCCTCTTCGACATCGACGTGGCCGCGCTGTGGCGGGGCGTCGGGCCGTGCGTGTCGCTGCCCCGGGCACAACTGCACCGGGCGCTGCTCGCCGGCGTCGGCGACACCCCGGTCCGCTGGGGTCGCCAACCGGTCGCGCTCCTCGCGGAGGGCGACCAGGTCGCCGTCGAGTTCGACGACGGCGCCACCGAACGGTACGACCTGGTGCTCGGCGCGGACGGGGTGAACTCGACGGTCCGCCGGCTCGCCTTCGACGGGCAGGCGGCCCGCGACCTCAGCCAGTACGCGTACCGGTGGGTCGCTCCCCGCGTCGACGACGAGCCGGTCTGGTCGGTGCAGTTGGGGCGCGGCAGGCAGTTCCTGACCATCCCGATCAGCGCCGAGCAGACGTACTGCTACTACAACGACGGTCCGGTGGCCGACCGGCCCGGCTGGCGCGACGAGCTGGCCGAGACGTTCACCGAGCCGGTGGCCACCATGCTCAAGGCCCTCGACTACGACGACAGCACCCTGCACTCCGGGCCGAACCAGGAGGTCGTGCTCGACTCCTGGTCCCGGGGGCCGGTGCTGCTGATCGGCGACGCCGCCCACGCCACCTCACCGAACATGGCCCAGGGCGCGGCGATGGCCCTGGAGGACGCTTTCGTGCTCGCGTCCTCGTTGGCCACCGCCGGGTCCGTTGCCGAGGCCCTGCGCGGGTACGAGGCGCGGCGCCGCCCGCGTACCGACTGGGTGCTCAGCCAGACCCATCGCCGCGACAAGGCCACCGGGCTCCCGCCCGCGCTGCGCGACCTGGTGATGCGCCGCCTCGGCGAGCAGATGTTCCGCTCGAACTACGGCCCCCTGTTCGCCCAGCCCTGACCGACCGGCCGTGACGACCGGCCGTGACCGGCTCGCTCACGGCACCTGGCCCGGCCGGTCGACGATGGCGACCCGCAGGAGCGCGGCAGCCGACTCCAGTGACTCCTTGCCGTTGCGTATCACCGAGTGGCGGCGCCCGAGGAAGACGTGGGTGTCGCGGTCGAAGAGCAGGTCCACGTTGCCACCGATCACACCGGGCATCCGGATCGCCACCCCGTGCCGGCCTGCGGCGTCCACCACGTCGGCGGAGATGACTGTCGCGCCGGGCTCCCGGGCCAGCACTTCATACAGCGCCGCGAGCGCGCGGGGCGGCACGTAGCCGTCGAGCATCGACCGCGCGGTGGTGTACGCCATGCTCTCGTCCGCGTAGAGGGCCTCCTCGTCGGCCCCTTCGGGGAGATGCAGGTCGACCGGGTGTTCCCGAAGGTAGCGGAGCAGCTCGTCCGGGTCGGTGGGCAGGTCGCCGTGGTACGCCGGCGGCTGGAACGCGTCAAGCTCCTTCGTGGGATCGGCGGCATCGTCGATGCGGAGCTCCCTCAGCTCGCCCCATCCGTTCGGATCAGCCTCCGGTCGGTAGCGCCCCTTCGTGTACGCCACTCCGCCAGCCGACTGCCACAGCTGGTTCCGGATGGTCTGGTAGGGCCCGCTGTCCGGCAGGTCCCGGATCGTCGCCAGGGATTCGGTGAAGACGTACTGGTCGGGTCGGGCGGTGAGTTCCGGCTGTTGTCGAGCCGCGTCGGCCGCCAGGTGGAAGATCTCCGACGCGCTGGCAGTCGGCGGCGGCTGATCGCCCAGCCTCACGGTCTGGACCGCCAGCGCACCGGCGGTCAACGTCACCACCAGTCCGAGCGCTCCGACGAGACGCCAACCGCGCAGGAACTGGGTACGGCGTCCGGCGGGACGGACCGCCGACGCCTCCTCGGCCCGTTGGGCGACGTGTGCGGTCAGATCCCTGAGAAGCTGCTCCTCGAACCCCTGCGGCGACCGTTCGGTCTCGTTCATCGTCATCTCCGTCTCTCAGGCGAGGGTGGTGACCGGGCGGGCGAGCACGGCGCGGACGATGCGGCGGGCACGATGCAGGCGGACCCGAGCGGCCACCGGTGACATCCCCAGCACTGTCGCCGCCTCCGCGACGCTGAGGCCGTCCACGGCGACGAGTTCGACAAGCGTCCGGGTGCCCTCGGGCAGCTCGCTCAGCGCCCTGTGGGTGCGGCGGGCCGCCGACTCGGCGTCGATCCGCTCCTCGATGCGGGCGATGTCATCGGGGCCGAGGTCCCGTCGTCCGGCCAGTCGGCCGGTCACCCGCAGCCGTTGGGCAGCCCGACGCCGCTCGTCGCCTATGACGTTGCGGGCCACCCCGTACAGCCAGCCGATCTGGCTGCCCCGCTCCGGCCGGTAGCCGGCCGCCGACTCGATCACCGCCAGGAACACGTCGGCGGTGAGGTCGGCGGCGAGATGCGGGTCGTCGACCCGCCGCGCCACGAACCGGCCCACCGCCTCCAGGTGCCGGCGGTAGAAGACCTCGAAAGCCACCGGATCGGCTCCGATGCCGAAAATGTCATCATCGGCTCGGCTCGGCTCATTCACAGGCCGTCCTCCCTCGTAGCCTTCACACCCCTTCTTCGTCAGGCGGAGCACGAGTGTTACCGAACAGCCCGCGCGGCTCCATCGGCGGCGCTGCTGGTCCAACTGGGCAGTTGCCCTGGCGATGGGGCATGATCGAGGCACCGGCGACTGGCGGCACGGGGATGGTCAAAACCATCGGGGAGCCTCTCGCGGGCGTCGACCGCCTGGGCGCCTGCGTCGAGGAACCACCATGACTACGACCAGCCCATCCGCCGAGCACCACACCTCATCGGGCGCGGCCCGGCTCCTGCCGGGTGCACCAGTCGCCGAAGCCGTCCTGGCCGAGACCGCCGCCGCGGCCGCCCGGCTGCGCAGCCGCGGGATCACACCGAGCCTCGCCACCATCCTCGTCGGCGACGACGACGCCAGCGCCGGTTACATCGCCATCAAGCAGCGTCAGGCCGCCGCGCTCGGGTTCGCCTCCCCGCACGTGCATCTGCCGGCCACCGCCACCCAGGCCGAGCTGCACCAGGCCATTGCCCGGTTCAACACCGACCCGGACGTACACGGGCTGCTCGTGCAGTACCCCGTGCCGGGGCATCTGGACTACGACGCGGCGTTGCAGACCATCGACCCGGACAAGGACGTCGACGGCATGCACCCACTGAACATGGGGCGTCTCGCCGTCGGCCTGCCCGGCCCGCTGCCGTGCACCCCCGCGGGCATCGAGGCCCTCCTGGCGTACTACGAGATCCCCGTCGCCGGCCGTGAGGTCGTCATCCTCGGCCGCGGCGCCACCCTGGGCCGCCCCCTGGCCATGCTGCTCGCCCAGAAGCGCCCGACCGCCAACGCCGCCGTCACCGTCGTCCACACCGGCGTGCCCGACTGGGACCGCTACACCCGCCGCGCCGACATCCTCGTGGCCGCCGCCGGCGTACCCGGGATCGTGAAGCCTGAGCACGTCAAGCCCGGCGCGGTCGTCATCGGCGCCGGCGTCCGCTACGACGGGCGGCGCCTCCTACCGGACGTGGACGAAGCGTGCGCCGAGGTAGCCGGCGCGATCACCCCCCGGGTCGGCGGGGTCGGCCCGACCACCGTCGCGATGCTGTTCCGCAACGCCGTCCGCGCCGCCGAACGAGCAAACCAGTAGCCCGGTCCGCCCGACTCCAAGATCAAGTGATGAAAAGTAGGTCCCAGGGCCATCTTCAGACCTACTTTTCATCACTTGATCGAGGCGGCCTCCTGCGGTTGGAGATCTCCTCCAGGTGCTGGAGCTGGTGCTGGCGGACCATCTCGTCCCAGACCTCCTGGTCGTAGTCCGGGTTCGGCGGGATCCACTTGTGCGAGTTGTCGCTGTAGTGGAACCGCTCATCGCCCCGCCGGATCAGACTCACCGGACCCAGCCCAGGAAACGCCGGTGCAGCAGCCCGGCGGGCACCCAGGTCAGGTCCTCGGCCGCCCAGACCAGGTAAGAGCCCATGTAGAGGGCCAATGACACGGGTGCACCCTCGAACTCGGCATGCAGCTCCGTTCGCCGAGTCCGGCAGGGCCAGGGCGCGGCGCAGCCGCCGCAGGTCCACACCGGAAGGACCGGGCCGTGGGTGGTCACCGCAGGCCATCCAGGAAGCGCCGGGTCGCGAGCCGGGCGTGCCAGCGAGTGGCCCACTCCGCTTGATAGCAGGGGTACGGGGACAGCCATGCCCACCACCAGCGACAGCCGGCGCAGAGCCCCTCAACGCCGGGAAGGTGCATGAACAAGACTCGTCCGACCTCATCCTCGGTCACTCCTGCTCCTCCCCTGGCCAGTGGCCCCGACGGATCGGGATGCGGTGCCTGGCCCGACACGGCAGATCAGCTCCACACCGGCAGATCCGCCGCCACCGCCGCCACGACCAGACCGGCCGATGCCGCCGAGCCAAGGTCAGCGCCACCGCCAGCAGGTAGTCGTCGTACGGCACGTGCTTTGGCACCCAACCTCCCGGCGAGTTATCCCGCCGTCGCCTGGCGTGACCACTCCACCACACACCACACGGTGCTGTCTTGTCAATCTGCAAGTGACGATAGTCAAGCTAAAGTCGCGCCTACTTTCAGGTCGTGAAGCGACCGCGCTTGTACGGGCCTGGCGAGTTGGCCGCCCTGTTCAACGTGTCGCGGCAGCGGGTACTGCAGATCACCCGCCGCCCCGGCTTTCCTGAGCCGATGGCTCGCCTCATCGGGACAACCATCTGGGACGCGGACGAGGTAGACGAGTGGGCTAAACACAACCGCCCACCACGTCCGACCGAGGGCGACGACGACCGCTGACTCGGCAGCACACATCGAAACGCCGCTTCGGAATGGTTCCGCCAGTACCTAGACCTCGAAGGTGACGCGTCGGAGATCCGCTGGTACCAGCCAGAGGTCATCCCCGGAGTCCTTCAGGTCGAGCCCTACATCCGCGCCATGAACGCGATCGCCCACCCACGCCCGCCCACCGATGAGGTCGACCGGCAGGTTGCCGTGCGCTTGGAACGGCAGTCGATTCTGCGGCAGAACGACGGGCCCGACCTGAGCTTCATCCTCAGCGAGTCGGCGCTGCGCCGAAGGATCGGTGACGCGACGACGATGCGCAATCAGCTCCTGCACCTGGCAGAGGTCAGCGAGCGGCCCAACGTCACCCTTCAAGTGTTCCCGTTCAACGCGCAGACCTATGAGACAGCATCGTTCAGCTTCATCATCCTGCGCTTCGGGGACGACGCTGCATCGGACGTGATCTACGTCGAGACCTTCACCGACGCGGATTACCTTGACCGGCCGGACGCCGTACGGGCCTACACTCGGCTGTGGGACCGACTCCGGGCAGCCGCTCTCGGGCCGGTAGAGTCGCGCAAGCTCATCCTGAGGATGGCGGACGACGTGGAGCGGCAACAGACCTGAGAGAGTGATCATGGAGACTTCGGATCGCCTGGTCTGGCGCAAGTCGAGCTACAGCGACAACAACGGCGGTGCCTGCGTCGAGGTCGCCGAACTGGATACGAGCATCGCGGTGCGCGACAGCAAGGACCCCAGCGGGTCGACCCTTCGCTTCACGAGAGGCGCATGGACAGGGTTCGTACGTAGCATCCGGTAGCTCCCCGGTCGCAATGCCCAGGGGCAGCGGCATGCCGTGCACTTGGGGTGGTGCCGATCCGGCAACACCGTCCGGAACGCCGCGCCGGACTGGTTCTGTCAGTACCTGGACATCGAAGGCGACGCATCAGAGACCCGTCGGTACCAGCGGAGATCATCCCGGATTTTCTCTGCACGATCGACTTGGGGTTGCATGAAGCTGGGGTACCCCTGGGAGATTCATGCGCTGGTTTTACGGAAGTCGAGTCGATCATGCGGTGGGCGGGTAGGTCCATCGGCCCTGCCACGAGCGGGAACGCCGCGAGCGCGGCAGGTCGCCCCTGCCGCGCTCGCGGGTGCTGCGGTGGTACACGTACGTACTGGCGGAGAACACCTATTCGTGACGTGCGGTAATCTCAGGCCGCACCCGCGTCGAGGTCAGGCCGGACGACGTCGGCGATCTCGGTGGCGATCTCCTCAATGGTGTACTGAGCAGTGCTGCGGGCGATCTTGTCTGCGAGGGATGGGCTCTGGCTCATCACTTCGTCCTTGGTGATCTCGTGCCAGATGGGAAGCAGGCTCTGTTTGCCGGAGACCTGCATAGTGATGAGACCGTCCAGTTCGTACTGGGGCCAGCCTTTTCGGAAGAAGGACCGAGACAGCACCACGACGCCGAATCGGCTGCGGGCCAAGCCGGCATCGATCTTGCGGCGGAGGCTGTCGCCGATGCGCAGTTCGAACGCGTCGAGCCAGACGGTCACGCCCAGCTCTCGCAGGTGCTCGGCGAGTGGGGTGACGACGGCTGGTTTGTCCTCGCTGGCGTGCGAGATGAAGACATCCCAGACCCGGGCGTCGTCGGTCTCGAGGGAGGGTGGTGCTTCGTGGCGGATCTGACTCAGGGGGGCGGTCGTGCTGTTGCCGCGCAGTCTCGGAAGCGGCGGCGGCTCGACGGACACGGTGGCCCGCACTGATCCGCTCAGGCCCGCCATGTCGATCGTCACGTGCCAGCGGCCGTTGCGTGGGATAGAAAGCCGGACGGGCGACTTGGTCACGAGGCCTCCGGCGTAGCGATGCGCACGACCGTTCTTGTAGCTGGAGAAGTTGCTCGAGTCCATCAAGCGCACGTTCGCAGCGTTCCCGCGGAGCTGGACGACGACGGTGGCGCCGCGCTTGAGCTGACCGAGGTCGAAGTGCTGGAACTTCATGCTCCCTCTCCAGGTGATGCTTGTTACGGCTGGGCTGTACTGCCCAGGCGGTAGGGCCTGGGCAGACCTCAAGCTACTTGCGCTTGCTGGACTTCGAGGGCGTCTGCGACAGGGCGCTGGCCGCAGCCGTCTTATCCGCCTTCGACGACTTCGGGTTTGCGAGCACCTTGGCAGCAGCCGAAGCCGCCTTGGCACCCGTCTGCCGGGTGTTTCGAGCCATATCCTCCACCTCCTCCGCAGTTGTTCTGCAGCCCGAGATGTGGTGTCATGCTGGTTCCTAGGCGCAGCGGACACCACGTCCCTGCCGCAGCGACCGCCCGATCCCCTACCGGCTCGGGCGGTCGCTGTCTTTCAGGCCCGGCCGGCGTCCCACGACCAAACATCGCAGAACGCCAGCCCAAGCCCACGTCACCATCGAGCAATTCGACGTCGCATCAAATGCAAATGCGGCGTCAGCTGCAGCCGCTGGTGGAGCCGCAGCCCTCGCAGACGTAGCAGCTACCGGCGGGGCGCATCTTCGTACCGCAGGTGAAGCAGAGCGGCGCGTCGGCGGCCTTGCCGATCACGGCCTCCAGCAGTTCGGTGCTGGAACCCACGCTCGGAGCCGGCTTGGCGGCGGCCACGTCGGCCATCTCCTGGGCCGGCTGGGCGACAGCCTCCGGCTTGGCCGGGGTCTCCACCGGCGCGGACGACGCCATCGCGGTGAGGTCGGCACCGGTGACGGCGGCGGCCTCCGCGTCGGCCTCGGCCCGCAGCTGCGCGGCCCGCTCCGACGCCGTGAAGATGCCCAGCTCGGCGCGACGCTCGTAGGGCAGGAAGTCCAGTGCCAGGCGACGGAAGATGTAGTCCATCACCGAGGCTGCCATCCGCACGTCCGGGTCGTCGGTCATGCCGGCCGGCTCGAAGCGCATGTTGGTGAACTTGCTGACGAACGTCTCCAGCGGCACGCCGTACTGGAGGCCGATGCTGATGGCCACCGAGAAGGCGTCCATCACCCCGGCCAGGGTCGAGCCCTGCTTGGACATCTTCAGGAAGACCTCACCGAGGCCGTCGTCCGGGTAGGACGACGCGGTCAGGTAGCCCTCGGCGCCACCGACGGAGAAGCTGACCGTCTCGGACGGGCGCTTCTTCGGCAGGCGCTTACGCACCGGCCGGTACTCGATGACCTTCTCGACCGCGGCCGGCGCGGCCGTTGCGGTCTCGACGGCGGCCGGCTCGGTGGTCTTGTTGGACTTGGCCACCGACAGCGGCTGGCCGACCTTGCAGTTGTCCCGGTAGATCGCCAGCGCCTTGAGGCCGAGCTTCCAGCCCTCGAAGTAGATCTTCTCGACGTCCTCGACGGTGGCCGCCTCCGGCATGTTGACCGTCTTGGAGATCGCGCCGGAGACGAACGGCTGGATGGCCGCCATCATCCGCACGTGACCCATCGGGGCGATCGTCCGCTCCCCCATGGCGCAGTCGAAGACCGGGTAGTGCTCCGGCTTGAGGCCGGGGGCGTCCACCACGTGGCCGTGGTCGGCGATGTGCTCGACGATCGCCTCGACCTGCTCCTCGGGGTAGCCGAGGCTGCGCAGGGCGCGCGGCACCGTCTGGTTGACGATCTGCATCGAGCCGCCGCCGACCAGCTTCTTGAACTTGACGAGCGCCAGGTCCGGCTCCACGCCGGTCGTGTCGCAGTCCATCATGAAGCCGATGGTGCCGGTCGGGGCGAGCACGCTGGCCTGCGCGTTACGCCAACCGTTCTTATCGCCGATCTTGTTGCCCTGGGTCCACTGCTTGGTCGCCTCTCGGACGATCGCGGTGGCCACCGGGCTGGTCGGCTTGATCTCGTCGTTGGCCGCGGCGTGCTTGCGCATGACCCGCTTGTGCGGCTCCGCGTTGCGCGCGTAGCCGTCGTACGGGCCGACGACGCCGGCCAGCTCGGCGGAACGGCGGTAGGCGGTGCCGGTCATCAGCGACGTGATCGACGCGGCGACCGAGCGACCCTGCTCCGAGTCGTACGGCAGGCCGGTGGCCATCAGCAGGGCACCCAGGTTGGCGTAGCCGATGCCGAGCTGCCGGTAGGCGCGGGACGTCTCGCCGATCTTCTCGGTCGGGAAGTCCGCGAAGCAGATCGAGATGTCCATCGCGGTGATGACGAACTCGACGGACTTGACGAACTTCTCCACCTCGAAGCCACCGTCGGCGCGGAGGAACTTCATCAGGTTGAGCGACGCCAGGTTGCACGAGGAGTTGTCCAGGTGCAGGTACTCCGAGCACGGGTTCGACGCGGTGATCCGCCCGGTCTCCGGGCAGGTGTGCCAGTCGTTGATCGTGTCGTCGTACTGCAGACCGGGGTCGGCGCACTCCCAGGCTGCCTGGGAGATGGAGCGGAACAGGTTCTTGGCGTCGACGGTCTCGATCACCGAGCCGTCCAGCCGGCCGCGCAGGTCGAAGCCCTTGCCGTTCTCGACCGCCGACATGAACTCGTCGGAGACCCGGACCGAGTTGTTGGCGTTCTGGTACTGCACGCTGACGATGTCGGAGCCACCGAGGTCCATGTCGAACCCGGCGTCACGCAGGGCGCGGATCTTGTCCTCCTCGCGCGCCTTCGTGACCACGAACTCCTGGATGTCCGGGTGGTCCACGTCGATGATGACCATCTTGGCCGCCCGGCGGGTCGCGCCGCCGGACTTGATGGTGCCGGCGGAGGCGTCCGCGCCGCGCATGAAGCTGACCGGGCCGGAGGCGTTGCCGCCGGAGGAGAGCAGCTCACGGGACGAACGGATGCGCGACAGGTTGACCCCGGAGCCGGAGCCGCCCTTGAAGATCAGCCCCTCCTCCTTGTACCAGTCGAGGATCGAGTCCATCGAGTCGTCGACGGCCAGGATGAAGCAGGCGCTGACCTGCTGCGGCGACGGCGTGCCGACGTTGAACCAGACCGGCGAGTTGAAGCTGAACACCTGGTTCAGCAGCATCCAGGTCAGCTCGTGCGCGAAGACCTCGGCGTCGGCCGGGCTCGCGAAGTAGCCGTACTCCTCACCAGCGGTGCGGTAGGTGGTGACCACCCGGTCGATCAGCTGCCGGAGCGACCACTCGCGCTCCGGGGTCCCCACCGCTCCCCGGAAGTACTTGGTGGTGACGATGTTCGCGGCGTTGACGCTCCACGACTCCGGGAACTCCACCCCACGCTGCTCGAAGTTGATCGAGCCGTCCCGCCAGTTCGTCATCACGACGTCACGGCGCTCCCAGGAGAGCTCGTCGTACGGGTGGACCCCCTCCGTCGTCCACACCCGCTCGATCTTCAGCCCCGCGCCTGCCTTGTTTCGTGAACGGCTAGTTGTCACGCCGTCGCCCCCCTCGTCTGCGCGGTGCCCCACCGCGCGTCCCAATCTCTTTGAAAAACCGTGAAGACTCAGCTGGTACGGCCGGCGGTTTCCACCGCATCGGCCCGGCCCTGCTCCCGGGCTCGCGCCGCGGCCCGCAACGTCTCGATCTCGCGCTCGAAGTCGGCGAGCGAGTCGAACGAGCGGTAGACGCTGGCGAACCGCAGGTAGGCGATCTCGTCCAGGTCGCGTAGCGGACCCAGGATCGCCAGGCCCACGTCGTGGCTGGGGATCTCGGCGGCCCCCTTGGCCCGGACCGACTCCTCCACCCGCTGCGCGAGCAGCGCGAGGGAGTCGTCGTCCACGGGCCGGCCCTGGCACGCCTTACGCACCCCGCCGATGATCTTCGTGCGACTGAACGGCTCGGTCACCCCGCTGCGCTTGACGACAGCGAGGACCGCCTCCTCGACGGTGGTGAACCGCTTGCCGCACTCCGGGCAGGATCGCCGCCGTCGGATGAGCTGGCCGTCGTCGGCCTCCCGCGAGTCGACCACCCGGGAGTCAGCGTGCCGGCAGTACGGACACCGCATCGCCTACCTCCTAATCGTGATCAACCGCGCCGTACCGGGCACACCCGGGCACGACTCACCACGGCGATGTGATGCGCTCACAGCGCCCGCCGTGGTGAACCTTACGGGAGTGCGGTCGGTAGTCAGACCCAACCTGTAGGCAACTTACGCCCGTGTCACTACTACATCTAGGGGTCGACGGTATGTCGCTGCGGAAGCCGGGTCAAGTTGGTCGGCGTGTCCGGCGCGTCACGGACCATCCGGTCATCAACGCACCGCACAACGCCCGAAGACCCAACGTCACGATGCCGCCCGGGTTACCGGCCAGCGGGCCGGACCCAGCCGGAAAATGATGCAGGATCGAACACCAGTGCTACCTGACGTACCATTTATCAGAACATCCGTACGAGCGGAGCGCTTTTTCACCCCGACACGCCGGTGAGAGGTCGTACAGATGTTTGAAAATGACTGATCTCACCTATACGGTCATGAACAACGTGGCACCACCGCACGCACCACGAGCCGACGAGGCACCCAGCGCCGACCAGGGAGGACGGACGTGACCGAGGACCGGGCCAGCCGGCCGAAGAGCCCGCAGCAGATCACCGAGGCGGGCCCGCCGGCCACCCGACGCCGCAGCGCCGCGCGCAGCCGGACGGGTCAGCCCGCCGTGCGTCCGGTCACCCCGGTGGTCAGCGCCTTCCCCGACCCGGCGACGGTCGACCTGACCGCCCGCCAACGGCGCATCCTGGAGTTCATCCGCACCTGGGTGGAACGCCACGGCTACCCGCCGAGCGTCCGCGAGATCGGCGAGGCGGTCGGCCTGGTGTCGCCGTCCAGCGTCGCCTACCAGCTCAAGGAGCTGGAGAAGAAGGGCTTCCTGCGCCGCGACCCGAACCGGCCGCGCGCGGTGGACGTACGCGCCCCCAGCGAGGCGATCGACGACGAGTTGTCGAGGGCACAGCGGCCCACCCCGGCGTACGTGCCGATGCTCGGTCGGATCGCCGCCGGTGGGCCGATCCTCGCCGAGCAGGCCGTGGAGGACATCTTCCCGCTCCCCCGCGAGCTGGTGGGTGAGGGCGAGGTCTTCATGCTCCAGGTCAAGGGCGACTCGATGCTCGACGCGGCGATCTGCGACGGCGACTGGGTGGTCGTCCGGCAGCAGCCGACCGCCGACTCCGGCGAGATCGTGGCCGCCATGCTCGACGGCGAGGCGACGGTGAAGACCTACCGGCGGCGCGACGGGCACGTCTGGCTGATGCCGCAGAACCCGGCCTTCGACCCGATCCCCGGCGACGACGCCACCATCATGGGCCGGGTCGTGGCGGTGCTACGCCGGATCTGACCGATCGGCGGGTGAGTGCCACCAGCGCTCACCCGCACCGCTCGTCAGACCGGTTGAGCGCTACAGCGTCCGATCAGTAACGGTCGCCCCGTGGGCCGCGACCGCCCCCGGGATACTGCCCGTACGGGTCGACGGGCGCGTCCTCGTCACGTCGCCGGCCGGGCCGCTGGCCCCGGTGGTCGGGCTCCTGCCCACCGCGCCGGGGCGGCTCCGCGCGACCGGGCTGACCGCCGTCACCGCCGCCGTACACGCCACCGCCAGGACGACCACCGCCGCCCTGCGGACGGCCACCGCCGCCACCCTGGGGACGACCACCGCCACCGGCCGGGGGACGACCACCACCGCCGGCCGGGGGACGACCACCGCCACCAGCGGGGGGACGACCACCGCCACCAGCGGGGGGACGACCACCGCCGCCGTAAACGCCGGCACCGCCGCCGTCCGGTCGCGGCGCACCGTAGCCGCCGTCAGCCGAGGCCGGCCGGCCGCCACCGCCGTACACCCCACCGCCCGCCGGGGCCGGGCCACCGCGACCCGCGCCACCCGCCGGGGCCGGGCCACCGCGACCCGCGCCACCCGCCGGGGCCGGGCCACCGCGACCCGCACCACCGCCGTAGACAGCGCCGCCGGCCGGTGCGCCGCCCCCGTACACACCACCCCTGCGGTCATCGTCGGCAGGGAACCCGTCAACGGCACGGCCGGCACGCGGGCCGAACGGCTCATCGTCCGGCTCCGACGGGTCGGACGCGTCAGCTGTCGGCGGCCGACGGCGGGCGCGAACGATGCCGAAGATTCCGGCGGCGACCAACAGCAGGCCGATCAGCCCGACGGCCCCCACCAGGTACGTGATGTCGTCGAGGCTCAGCCCGTCGGTCCAGGACTTCGAGGCGGCCGGTTTGGCACCGTCCTCGGCGGCCAATGGCGCGGCCGTCGACGTGGACGGGGTGTAGCCGAGGATGTCGATCGGCTCGTCCTCGCTGAACCGGCCCGCGTCGGAGACGGTGAGGAACGACTTTCCGTCCGGGGTGTAGCTGATGGCCTCGCCGAACGGGTCGGCCAGCGGCGTGACCCGCGGCTTGCCGGTGGTGAGCGCACCCACGATGTCGCCACCGGTCACGTCGAACTCGAAGGCGTCCGCGTACGTGCGCAGAACCACCCGGGAGCCGTCCGGTGCCCGGGACGCGCCGGTGATGGCGATCCGGCCGAACGTGTTGAGGGTGTTCTCCGTCTGGGTCTTCGGCAGCGTGAGCTCGCCGGCCTTACGCATCGGCACCGGCTCGGTGTCGCCGCTCTTGAGGGCCGCCGACGGCGTGTAGATCTCGGCCTTGCCGCTGGTCACCTTGGTGATGATCAGCGGTTTTCCGTCGTCGCCGATGAGCAGCGCCTCAGCGTCGTGCGGTTTGGCCTCCGGGTAGGAGAGCCGGTGCAGCGTCGGCTGCTTGGCGCCGGTGACCGGCATCGACCAGAGCGCGACGCGGCTGCGGCGCTCCTTCGAGTCGGGGTTGTCACCGGTGTCGGCGATCCAGAGGGTGCGGCCGTCCTTGGACAGGGCGAGATCCTCGGTGTCGAACGGACCCTGCCCCGAGTAGCGGACCGGCTCCTTCGAGATCTTGCACTTGCTGTCGAGGAAGAAGACCCGCTTGCGCTCGGCGACGTCGGTGCCGTCGTTGATGACGATGTAGCCACTCTTGGTGGCGACCAGCCCGGACAGCTCCCGTAGGCGCTCGTCGGTGATCGTGCATCGCTTCTGGCCAGGGTTCGCGGCGGGCGGCCCGGACGCCCCAGGGGCGGGAGCCGCCGCGGCGGATCCGGCGAGCGCCACGGTTGCCCCGAGCAGGCCGAGGGCAACCGTGACCGAGGAAACAACGCGGCGCATTCGGCCAGTGTCGCATGCCGCGCGTTTCCGGGGGATGACGCCGTGGCCGCTCAGGATCGGCTGCCGGCCGCCTGCCCCTGCCGTTCCACGTCGAAGGCCGTCAGCTCCGCCGCCAGCTCCGCGCCGACCCGGACGTGCAGCAGAGTGCCCTCCGGCAGGTGCGACGTGCTGAGCACCTCACCCGTACGGTGCGCCCGAGCCACCAGGTCGCCCCGGTCGTACGGCAGCACGGCCCGGACCTCGACGGCCGGACTCGGCAGCCGCTCCTCGATCGCCGCGCGCAGCTCGTCCATGCCCCGCCCGGAGTGCGCGGACACGAAGATCGCGTCCGGCCAGAGCCGCTTGAGCCGCAGCAGAGTGTCCTCGTCAGCGGCGTCGGTCTTGTTGACCACCAACAGCTCGGGGAGCCGGTCCGCGCTGACCTCGGCAAGCACCGTGTGGACCGCCCGGACCTGCTCCTCCGGATCCGGGTGGGTGCCGTCCACGACGTGCACCACCAGATCCGCCTGCGCGACCTCCTCCAGCGTCGAGCGGAACGCCTCGACGATTTGGTGCGGAAGGTGTCGGACGAAGCCGACGGTGTCGGAGAGGGTGTAGAGCCGCCCGTCCGAGGTGGTGGCCTTGCGGGTCGTCGGGTCCAGCGTGGCGAACAGCGCGTTCTCCACCAGCACGCCCGCGCCGGTCAGGCGGTTGAGCAGGCTGGACTTGCCGGCGTTGGTGTAGCCGGCGATGGCCACCGCGGGGACGGAGTTGCGGGAACGGCGGGAACGCTTCGTCACGCGTACCGTCTTCATGCTCTTGATCTCGCGACGCAGCCGGGAGATGCGGTGGCGGATGCGCCGCCGGTCGGTCTCCAGCTTGGTCTCACCGGGACCACGGACACCCACACCGCCGCCGGCGCCGCCACCCCGGCCGGAACCACCGGTCTGCCGGGAGAGCGTCTCGCCCCAACCGCGCAGTCGGGGCAGCAGGTATTCGAGCTGGGCCAGCTCGACCTGCGCCTTACCTTCCTTGCTCTTGGCGTGCTGGGCGAAGATGTCGAGGATCAGCGCGGTGCGGTCGACGACCTTGACCTTGGTGCGCTGCTCCAGGTTGCGCAGCTGCGACGGGGACAGCTCACCGTCACAGATGACCGTGTCGGCGCCGGTGGAGAGCACCACCGCGCCAAGATCGTCGACCTTGCCACGGCCGATGTACGTGGCCGGGTCAGGTCGGGTACGACGTTGGATGAGCCCTTCGAGCACCTGCGAACCGGCGGTTTCGGCCAGCGCGGCGAGCTCGGTCAGCGAGTTTTCCGCGTCGGTGACAGTGCCTTCGGTCCAGACGCCCACCAGGACGACCCGCTCCAGCCGCAGCTGGCGGTATTCCACCTCGGTGACGTCGGTGAGCTCGGTTGACAGGCCCGGGACGCGTCGGAGGGACTGCCGCTCCGACAGATCCATCTCGCCGGTGGTGACGTCGTCGAGCTCGTCCTCGACGGGGACAAAGCTCTCCTGGTCTCGCAAGCGGTTCTCCTGTCCGTTTTGATAAGTAGAACGTAATCCTGACATGACACAACGCCGAACGCACCTGCTATATGCCCATGGTGAAGGTCGCCAAAAGTGGGGGCGAATGCTGGTCGGCCGCGACAACCCGGTAGAAATGCGGGCGGCGGCCGAACGGCCGCACAGCCGTTACGGAGGGATCCCGTGGCCATCACCCGACTGCCCAGCGCCGGATTTTCGATCACCATCCGGATCGCCGTGACCGCGGACGCCTCCTCGATCGGCCGGCTCACCACCTCCGTCGGCGAGGCGGGGGCGATCGTCACGGCGCTGGACGTGGTGGACTCGGACCCGACCAACGTGATCGTCGACCTGACCTGCGACACCGCCGACGCCGGTCACGCCGACCAGGTGGTCGACGCGCTGACCGCGCTGGACGGCGTGGACGTGCGCAAGGTGTCGGACCGGACGTTCCTGCTGCACCTGGGCGGCAAGATCGAGGTGACCTCGAAGGTCGCGCTGCGCAACCGCGACGAGCTGTCCCGCGCGTACACCCCCGGGGTTGCCCGGGTCTGCATGGCGATCGCCGAGAACCCGGCCGACGCCCGGCGACTGACCATCAAGCGCAACACCGTCGCTGTGGTCAGCGACGGCTCGGCGGTGCTCGGGCTGGGCAACCTCGGCCCGGCCGCGTCGCTGCCGGTGATGGAGGGCAAGGCCGCGCTGTTCAAGCGCTTCGGCGGGGTGGACGCCTGGCCGGTGGTGCTGGACACCCAGGACACTGACGAGATCGTGCAGATCGTCAAGGCGATCGCTCCGGCCTACGGCGGCATCAACCTGGAGGACATCGCCGCGCCGCGCTGCTTCGAGATCGAGGCCCGGCTGCGCGAGGCACTGGACATTCCGGTCTTCCACGACGATCAGCACGGCACCGCGATCTGCGTGCTGGCCGCGCTCACCAACGCGCTGCGGGTGGTGGGCAAGCAGCTCGCGGACGTCCGGGTGGTCGTCTCCGGAGCCGGCGCGGCCGGCACCGCGATCATGAAGCTGCTGCTGCGCCAGGGCGTCGGCGACATCATCGCGTACGACCGGGAGGGCGCCCTGCACCGCGGGCTGACCGGGCTCAACTCGGCGTGGCAGTGGCTGGCGGAGAACACCAACAAGGAGAACTACTCCGGCGACCTGCCCGGAGCGATCCGGGGCGCCGACGTGTTCATCGGGGTCAGCGCGCCGAACCTGCTCACCGGCGACGACATCGCGCAGATGGCGAAGAACTCGATCGTTTTCGCGCTGGCCAACCCCGACCCGGAGGTCGACCCGCGGGAGGCGCGCAAGCACGCCGCGGTGGTCGCCACCGGCCGTTCGGACCAGCCGAACCAGATCAACAACGTGCTCGCATTCCCCGGGGTGTTCCGCGGCATGCTGGACGCGCACGCCGAGGAGTTCACCGAGGAGATGGCCATCGCGGCTGCCCGGGCCATCGCGGACGTGGTCGGCGAAGACAAGATCAACCCGACGGTGATCGTGCCGAGCGTGTTCGACTCCCGGGTCGCCCCGGCGGTCGCCGCCGCCGTCCGCGCCGCCGCGCACAACCCCAGCCCGCTCCCGGCCGCCGACCCCGGCCCCGCCGACCTCCCCGAGATCGCCGCCACCGCCAGCGCCACCCCGTAACCCCAACCCCGCCCGGCCCTGCCCGCGCCCGGCCCCGAACCGTCCGTTGATCATGAAGTTATTGCCCCGACACGCCGAGCAGGGTGGCAATAACTTCATGATCGACGGGGCGACCCGGGGGCGGGGCGACCTGGGGGGCCGGCGCTGGGTGGGGCGGGCGGGGGTGGTTAGGCGGGGAGGGTTACCTCGCCGTTGGCCACCAGGACGGCCGGGCCGGAGAGCCAGCAGGAGGTCTCGGTGACGGTCACCGTCAGGCGACCGCCGGGCACGTCGACGGCGACCACGCCGGTGTCCAGGCCGGCGTCGCGCAGTGCCACCGCGCCCACCGCGCAGGCGCCGGTCCCGCAGGACAAGGTCTCGGCGCTGCCGCGCTCGTACACCCGCATCAGGCTGTGCTCGTCGGTGCCGTCGACCGGGTCGCCCGCCACGATGAACTCGACGTTCACCCCGCTCGGGAAGACCGCCGGGTCGAACCCGGGCGCGACGGTCAGGTCCAGCGCCGACAGCTCCACGCCGGCCGGCAGGACGCAGACCAGGTGCGGGTTGCCGACGTCCACCACCGCACCGGTCAGGGTCAGCCCGCCGAGGGTGGCGGCAGAACTGTCGTACACCTGGGGTCGGCGCATCTCGACGGACACGGCGTCGCCCTCGACCAGCGCGCGCACGACGCCGGCCCGGGTTGCCACCGGCAACGCCGCGCCGGCGGGCGTGGCCAACCCGCTGTCGAGCAGGTAGCGCACGAAGACCCGAGCGCCGTTGCCGCACATCTCGGCGAACGAGCCGTCGGCGTTCCAGTAGTCCATGAACCACTCGGCCTCGCCGGCCAGACCCGCGCCGTCCGGATGCTTGGCCGCGCGGACCACCCGCAGGACGCCGTCCGCGCCGATGCCCCGACGCCTGTCGCAGAGCGCCGCGACCAGCTCCGGGGTCAGGTCGAGCTGACCGTCCGGGTCGGGAAGGAGGACGAAGTCGTTGCCGGTGCCGTGGCCCTTGGTGAACTCCACGCCCCCATCATCGCGCAGCCGCCGGCACCAGACGCAGGGCGGCCCCGATCAGGTCCGGGGTCGCCGAGTCCAGCCAGTTGATCCGCGGGTCGCGGCGGAACCAGGACCGCTGCCGACGGACGAACCGCCGGGTCGCCCGGACCGTCTCGTCGTGCGCCTGCGCCTCGGTCAGCTCACCGGCGAGCAGGCGCAGCACCTGCTGGTAGCCGAGCGCCCGACTCGCCGTCCGCCCCTCGGGCAGCCCGCGCCCGACCAGCTCACGGGTCTCCGGCACCAGGCCGTCGGCCCACATCCGGTCCACCCGCAGCGCGATCCGCTCGTCCAGCAGACCGGTGTCCAGGTCGACGCCGAGCTGCACCGACGGGTAGTACGGCGTGGGCTGTGGCAACGAGGCGGCGAACGGCGCGCCGGTCAGCTCGATCACCTCCAGGGCCCGGACGATCCGCCGGCCGTTGGCCGGCAGGATGCTCTCGGCGGCGACCGGGTCGGCGGCGCGCAGCCGCGCGTACAGAGGGGCCGGGCCGACCTCGGCCAACTCCCGTTCCAGCCGCTCCCGCAGCGCCGCGTCCGTGCCGGGGAACTCGAAGCGCTCCAGCACCGCCCGCACGTACAGCCCCGAGCCACCGACCAGCAGCGGCACCCGCCCCCGCGACAGGATGTCGTCCACCGCCGCGCGGGCCAGCCGCTGGTACTCCGCGACGCTCGCCGGCTCGGTGACCTCCCAGACATCCAGCAGGTGATGCGGCACCCCGTCCCGCTCGGCGAGGGTCAGCTTCGCCGTGCCGATGTCCATGCCCCGGTAGAGCTGCATCGAGTCGGCGTTGACCACCTCCCCGTCCAGGGCATGCGCCAACGCGATGCTCAGCGCGGACTTGCCGGCCGCGGTCGGGCCGACCACAGCGACCACCAGGCCTGTCACGCCCGCTCCCAGGACGCCACGAAGTACGCCACCCCGTAGGGAGCGGAGTCGTGCAGCAACTCGCCGCGCCACCCATCACCGGCAGCGCGGGCCGCGCCCGCGAGCACCTGCCAGGGGGCGCGACCGGCGGCCTTCAGCTCCGTCGACACCACCGGGTCGAGGTCGAGCAGGGCGTCCAGGTCCGCGTCGGCCAGCGCTTCGGCAACCCTCTGGTCGTACGGGAGGGCACGCGCGTCGTCGTACCCGGGTGCTTTCTCCCCGCGGCAGGCCGACCCGTCCCCGAGCACCAGCGACGCCACCCGGTCACCGGCGGCACCGACCTCGTCGGCGAGCACGGCCAGCTCGGCCGGGCCGGCGTCGGCGGCCACCTGCACGGCCGTCACCGGCGGTCGGGTTTCGTGCCGGGCCAGCAACCACGCGCCGATGGTCAGGCTCAACGGCAGCACCGCGCCCCGGTCCGGTTGGCCCGGCACCAACGGCACGTCCAGGTCGACACCCCACGGCTGAAGGGAACCGGTCGCCGGGGTGCGGATCGGGCCGGTCACCGGACCGGTGCCTACCAGGACCACAATGTCCGGATCGGTGGTCAACAGCCGGCGTACGGCGGTGTCACAGGCCGCCCGCAGATCGTCCAACTCCCTGGCTGCGGAGCCGGCCACCTCGGGCACGAGCAGGGGCGGATGCGGGCAGACGGCGGCGGCGACCAGTGGCACCCGTCCACCGTAGCGGGAATCCCCGGTGCGTCTCCGCGCCGATCCGGTCATTCGGCCCCTAGGACACCGTATGGTCACGGTCGGCGATAGGCGCTCGACGCGGACCGGGTCGGACCTGTGACAATGCCGGAAGCAACTTGGCTGCGCCGTGGCGGCGACGGGGGATCGATCCCTCGACGCCGGGAGAACGAGGATGGGCACATGAGCGACTGGACTGCCTTCGGACGGGTGGACGCGGACGGCACCGTGTACGTCAAGACCACCGAGGGAGAGCGGGTGGTCGGATCCTGGCAGGCGGGAGCACCGGAGGAGGGCCTGGCACACTTCGCACGACGCTTCGCCGACCTGGTGACCGAGGTGGACCTGACCGAGGCGCGACTCAAGTCGGGTGCGGCGGACGCCGGGCACTCGTTGAGCACGATCCGGCGGATCCGGACCACGCTGCCCGAGGCAAACGTGGTCGGCGACATCGACGCGCTGGCCACCCGCCTGGACAAGCTGGCGACCCTCGCCGAGGAGAAGGCCGGCGAAGCGCGCGCCGCCCGGGACGCCGCTCGAGGTGAAGCCCTGGCCCGCAAGACCGCGCTGGTCGAGGAAGCCGAAAAGCTGGCCGCCGAATCCACCGGGTGGAAGACCGCCGGCGACCGGCTCAAGGAGATCCTCGACGAGTGGAAGACCATCCGCGGGGTCGACAAGAAGGCCGACGGTGAGCTGTGGAAGCGGTTCGCCGCCGCTCGGGACGGCTTCACCCGCCGCCGGGGCGCCCACTTCGCCTCCCTCGACTCGCAGCGCAAGCAGGCCCAGACCGCCAAGGAAGAGTTGGTCGCCGAAGCGGAGAAGCTCGCGGACTCCACCGACTGGGCCGCCACCGCCAACCAGCTCAAGGATCTGATGACCCAGTGGAAGGCCGCCCCGCGCGCCTCCAAGGAGGCCGAGCAGAAGCTCTGGGAACGGTTCCGGGGTGCGCAGGACGCCTTCTTCAGCCGGCGTAGCGAGGTCTTCTCCGCCCGGGACAACGAGCAGCGCGGCAACCTGGAGCGCAAGCAGGCCCTGCTCGCCGAGGCCGAGGCGTTGGACATCGACGCCGACCCGAAGGGTGCCCAGGCCAAGCTGCGGGAGATCCAGGCCCAGTGGCACGAGGCCGGCCGGGTGCCCCGCGAGGCGGCCGCCGGGCTGGAGCGTCGACTGCGCGTCATCGACGACAAGGTCCGTGACGTGATGGACTCGGCGTGGCGCCGCACCACCAAGGAAGACAACCCGCTGCTCGCCCAGATGCGGGCGCAGGTTGCGGAGGCCGAGGATCGGCTGGCCCGGGCGCAGAGCGCCGGGGACGCACGCCGGATCAAGGAGGCCGAGCAGGCCCTCGCCTCCAAGCGGCAGTTCCTCCAACTCGCCGAGCAGGCCGGCTGAGCTGACGACGTCCGGAGCCCCCGGCCCTTAACGGGACCGGGGGCTCCCGCGTGTCCGGCCTCCGGCATCCGCGCCCACACGGGCCCGCATCCCCCGCGCCCCGCGCTCCGAACACCCGCTCACCCGGGCCCGCGTCGCCGCTACCGCTCAAGATCCGCGCAGTTTCCCGGATGTTGCTGCCTCGGACAGGCCGGAGACAGCAGCATCCCTGATGTTGCGCGGATCTTGACGACCAACAGGGTCCTGGGAGACCTGGAGCGGGGTTTGGGGCATCCGCGCCCGTCAAGGTCATGCTCGATCCAGGATGTAGTGGCCACCCAGCGCCGGGAGACCACCACATCCATGTTGGAGCACGATCATGCGCTGGGGAGTGCGTCGTGACGGACGCTCGACGCGGGCAGTGCCACGCCACGCCTCCGGGGCGCGGGCGGGGCGGCGCGGCGCGGCGCGGCGCGGCGGGACGGGACGGGCGGGGCGGGACGGGGCAGGGCAGGGCGGTGCCGATGGCAGGTTGACGCATTGACGCGGGCTGATCAGAATGAGCGACGGAGCCAGGTAGGGCCACCGGCACGAGGGCGACGAAGGCGGAGCATCCGCCGTCGAGGGTCGCCGGTGAGCTTCCGCGAGTGACCACGTCCGCGTGACATGGTCCGTCGCGTGCTGTCCGCGTACCCCTGAGGGACCGTGACGTGCGGACGGCCGCCCGCCGGCGTCGTTTCTGGACGGCGCCGGATCTCCGAAGTGGAGCTTGAATTGTTCCGTCCGAAGGCTCTCGGCGGCGCGCTCACCGCGCTCGTCACCGTCGCGGCTGGCGTGTTCCTCGCCACCGCTGTCAGCACCAGCCCGGCCGTCGCCGCCGGCACCGGTACGGGTTATCTGCATACCAGTGGCAACCAGATCGTGGACAGCACAGGTGCGACGGTCCGGTTGACCGGCATCAACTGGTTCGGCATGGAGACCGACAACAAGACCTTCCACGGGCTGTGGTCGAACAACCCGTGGCGGGGGCAGCTCGACACGATGGCCCGGTTGGGTTACAACACGTTGCGGGTGCCGTACTCGAACGACGCGCTGAAGCCGGGTGCGACCGCCAGTGGGATCAACGACTTCGTCAACCCGGACCTGATCGGGCTGTCGCCGTTGCAGATCCTGGACAAGGTGATCGACTACGCCGGCAGCAAGGGCATGCGCATCATCCTGGACCGGCACCGGCCGACGGCGGCCGGGCAGTCGCCGCTCTGGTACACGTCGACTGTTTCCGAGGCGACCTGGATCAACGACTGGAAGATGCTCGCTCAGCGGTACGCGGGCAACCCGACGGTGATCGGCGCCGACCTGCACAACGAGCCGCACGCGGAGGGCACCAACCCGGCGGCCACCGGCGCGTGCTGGGGCTGTGGCGACACGACCCGGGACTGGCGGCTCGCCGCCGAGCGGGCCGGGAACGCCGTCCTCGGTGTCCAGCCCAACTGGTTGATCTTCGTGGAGGGTGTGAGCTGCCCGAGTGGTGGCCTCTCCAACGTCTGGGACGGCGACACCAGCAACGACGAGGACTGCGGTTGGTGGGGTGGCAACCTGTCGAAGGCGGGTCAGTTCCCGGTCCGGCTGAGTGTGGCGAACCGGTTGGTCTACTCGCCGCACGAGTACGCCACCTCGGTGTACCGGCAGACCTGGTTCGACGCCCCGGACTACCCGGCGAACATGCCGGCCATCTGGGACAAGTACTTCGGTTACCTCTACAAGCAGAACATCGCGCCGATCATGATGGGCGAGTTCGGCAGCACCCTGGTCGACCCGAAGGACAAGGTGTGGCTGGAGAAGTTGATGGCGTACACCGGGACCGGGGTGACCGGGATGTCCTTCACCTACTGGTCGTGGAACCCCAACTCGGGTGACACCGGCGGTATCGCGTTGGACGACTGGACCAATGTCAACACCGCCAAGCAGGCGATCCTCCAGCCGTACCTGATCGCGCCGTCCGGTGGCGGCACCAGCGGGCCGCCGACCGGCGGGCCGACGGACCCGCCGACCGGCGCCTGCACGGCCACCTACCGGCAGGTCAACGCCTGGCAGGGCGGCTTCCAGGGCGAGTTGACGGTGAAGAACACCGGCTCGGGCGCGGTGAACCCGTGGTCGGTCACCTGGAGTTGGCCGTCCGGGGTGACGTTGGGCAGTGGTTGGAACGCCACCGTCACGCAGTCCGGTACGACGGTGACCGCGGCGGCTCCGAGCCACGCTCCGTCCCTGCCGGCGGGCGGGTCGGTCACGGTGGGCTTCACCGCCAACGGCACGGCGAGCGCGCCGGGCACTGTGAAACTCAACGGCACCGCCTGCTGATCCACCAGGACGGCCGGTGCGCCACTGCCGGGACGGCCGGTGCATTGCTGCCGGGGCGGCCGGTGCATTGCTGCCGGGACGGCCGGTGCGCAGCGCATCGGCCGTCCCGGCCATTTACATTCAGATTCTTCTATGTTCTTATCGGGAAAGCGCTTGCCTCTTCGTTGGTGGGTGCGAGCGCGGGAGCCGCTCTCCTTCACGAACCTGCACCGGCGGGCCCGAGGACCACTGGTCCCGGCCGAGATTCGCCGCCCACGGGCATGGGCGTCGCGACACCTCCGTCCGCCTCACCGAAAGGAAGCAGCATGCGCACAGGACGGCGTCGAATGACGCTGATCGCCACCACTGCCGCAGCCACCGCCACCCTGGTCACCGCCGGGCTCTTGACCTCCGTGTCGGCCCAGGCGGCCGCCGGCTGCCAGGTGGCCTACTCGGTCGCCAGCCAGTGGCCGGGCGGATTCACCGGCAACGTCACAGTCACCAACCTCGGCGACCCGGTCTCCGGGTGGACGCTGCGCTGGTCGTACGGGGCCGGTCAGCAGACCAGCCAGGCGTGGGGCGCCACAGTCACGCAGAGCGGCAGCCAGGTCTCCGCGACGAACGTCGACTACAACGGCAACCTGGCGACGAACGCCAGCGCCTCGTTCGGCTTCAACGCGAGTTGGAACAACTCCAGCAACCCGGCTCCGAGCAGCTTCAGCCTGAACAACGTCGCCTGCACCGGCAGCACCACACCGACCACACCGCCGCCGACCACACCGCCACCGACCACCCCGCCACCGTCGAGCACTCCCCCGCCCGGCCAGCAGCCGTCGGCGCTGGTCGGCTGGGCCACCCAGAACGGCGGCACCACGGGTGGCGGCAACGCCGCCACGACCACCGTCAGCAACGCCTCGGGCCTGACCAGCGCGCTGAACGCCACAGGCGCCGCTGTCATCCGGGTAACCGGGACGATCACCTGCTCGGGGATGCTGCGGGTCCGGTCCAACAAGACCATCATCGGCAACTACGGGGCGACGATCGTCGGTTGCGGGCTCAACATCAACGGTGACCGCAACGTGATCATTCGCAACCTGACCTTCCGCAACTGGAACGACGACGCGATAAACGTGCAGGAGTCGGCCACCAACATCTGGATCGACCACAACAGCTTCAGCAACGGGTACGACGGCGCCGTCGACATCAAGCGCGGCTCGGACTTCGTCACCGTCTCGTGGAACCGGGTCTTCAGCCACGACAAGACCATGCTGCTCGGTCACAGCGACGACAACGCCAGCCAGGACGTCGGTCACCTGCGGGTGAGCTACCACCACAACTGGTTCGACGGCAGCAACCAGCGCAACCCCCGGGTGCGCTTCGGCAACCCGGTGCACGTCTACAACAACTACTACCGGGCCAACGGCGGCTACGGCGTGGCGTCCACCGAGAACGCCGGCGTGCTCGTCGAGGGCAACTACTTCGAGAACGTCGACGACCCGTACCACCTCGGCGAGGGGGACTCGGGGCCCGGCAGCCTGGTCGCCCGCAACAACCACTTCGTCAACTCGCCCACCGGCCAGACCGGCGGCAGCGTGGCTGGCATCCCGTACTCGTACCAGCTGGACACCGCGAGCAACGTCAAGTCCATCGTGACGGCGGGTGCCGGCGCCGGCAAGATCACCGTCTGACCACGAAGGGGCCCCTCGTCCAGGGGCCCCTTCCGTGCGGTCAGTGGGTGGCGCAGCCAGCGGCGGGGGCAACCACGACCGGCGGTGCGCCGATCGTCGGCAGACCGAGCAACACCCCAGGGGTACGCGGGGAGCGCCCCGCCTCGGCCGCGTCACCGGCCCGGGTGCGACGGTGCGCCACCGGCGCGCCGTCGGCGTTCAGGTGGTGCGGCGCGGCGTACGTGACAGTGGTGTGCACGATGTCGCCCGGCCGGATCTGACCGGCCAGGGACTCCCCGTCGGCGGTCTCGGTCGCGAAGTGCACAAGCCGACCGTCGCGGGCCCGACCGGACATGCGGCCGGTCCGCTCGTCCTTGCGGCCCTCGCCGACCGCGACCAGCACCTCGACGGTCTCACCGACGAGGCGCTTGTTCTCCGCCCAGGTGATCTCCTCGACGCATGCGATCAACCGCTCGTAACGCTCCTGCACCACCTGCTTGGGTAGCTGGTCGTCCATTGTCGCGGCGGGCGTGCCGGGCCGCTTCGAGTACTGGAAGGTGAAGGCCGAGGAGAACCGGGCCTCCCGGACCACGTCCAGGGTGCGCTGGAAGTCGGCCTCGGTCTCACCGGGGAAGCCGACGATGATGTCGGTGGTGATCGCCGCGTCCGGCATCGCCGCGCGGACCTTCTCGATGATCCCCAGATAGCGCTCGGAGCGGTAGGACCGGCGCATCGCCCGGAGCACGTCGTCGGAGCCGGACTGCAACGGCATGTGCAGTGAGTGGCAGACGTTCGGCGTCTCGGCCATCGCGGCGATCACGTCGTCGGTGAAATCCTTCGGGTGCGGGCTGGTGAACCGCACCCGCTCCAACCCGTCGATGTCGCCGCAGGCCCGCAGCAGCTTGCCGAACGCGTACCGGTCGCCGAACTCCACGCCGTACGAGTTGACGTTCTGCCCGAGCAGGGTCACCTCCAGCACGCCCTCGTCGACAAGGGCGCGCACCTCGGAGAGGATGTCGCCGGGGCGCCGGTCCTTCTCCTTGCCGCGCAGCGCCGGCACGATGCAGAACGTGCAGGTGTTGTTGCACCCCACCGAGATCGACACCCAGCCGGCGTACGTGGACTCGCGGCGGGTGGGCAGCGTCGATGGGAAGACGTCGAGGGACTCCAGGATCTCCACCTCGGCGGCGGCGTTGTGCCGGGCCCGCTCCAACAGCACCGGCAGCGCGCCGATGTTGTGGGTGCCGAAGACGACGTCCACCCAGGGGGCCTTGCGGACGATGTCGCCCCGGTCCTTCTGGGCGAGGCAGCCACCGACAGCGATCTGCATCCCGGGGTGCTTGTCCTTCACCGGGCGCAGGCGACCGAGGTTGCCGTAGAGCCGGTTGTCCGCGTTCTCCCGCACCGCGCAGGTATTGAAGACCACGATGTCCGGGGTGTCGTCGCCAGCGGGTGCACGCTCGTATCCCGCCTGCTCGAGCAGGCCGGAGATGCGTTCGGAGTCGTGCACGTTCATCTGGCAGCCGTACGTGACGACGTTGTAGGTCCTAGCCACCCTGTTGGTGCCCCTTCCCCTCGGGCTACCAGGGTAGCGGCCCGCTCCGGGGGGACCTCCGACCGGCTTTGTCCGGTCCTGCGGCGTTGACCCGGCGGCCCATGGTGAGGGTTTACGGCGGACAGTACGCTGCGGCACAGAACGTGACTCCGGGCGATTCGGGGTCTTCGCACTCAGGTCCACTGCGTGGCTCCGCTCAGCCGGGCAGCGCAGAACGACCCGCGGGAGGCCACACGTGACGCGACCAGATGCGACACAACGCCTCGTCACGACGCCGGACGGGCGGCACCTCGCCGTGGAGACCTCCGGTACAGCGGACGGTCTCCCGGTCTTCCTGCTGCACGGCACCCCGGGCAGCCGCAGTGGCCCCCGTCCCCGCGGCATCGTCGTCTACCGCCTCGGCGTGCATCTCGTCTGCTACGACCGACCCGGGTACGGCGACTCCGACCGGCACGAGGGGCGGCTGGTGGCCGACGCCGCGGCCGACGTGGCGGCGATCGCCGACGACCTCGGCATCGAGCGGTTCTCGGTGGTGGGCCGCGCCGGTGGTGGGCCACACGCCCTGGCCTGCGCCGCGCTCCTTCCGGACCGGGTCACCCGGGCCGCCGTACTGGTGGGGCTCGCCCCGGCCGGCGCGCCTGACCTGGACTGGTACGCCGGGATGGCCGAGACGAACGTAAAGGACTACGGGCAGGCCGACGACGACCTGGCCGCGCTCACCCTCAACCTGAAGGTTCGCGCGGACGAGGCCCGGCGGGATCCGATGACGCTGCTGGACTTCCTCCGCCCCCAGTTGCCCGACGAGGACATCCGGGTGGTCGACGACCTCGCGATCCGCCGGCTGCTCACCGACATGTACTCCGAGGCGCTGCGCCACGGCCCCGAGGGTTGGATCGACGACGTGCTGGCGATCCGGCATAGCTGGGGGTTCGACCTCGGCGCCATCCGCGCGGAGGTGCGGCTCTGGCACGGCGAACAGGACCGCTTCTCCCCGGTGGAGCACTCGCACTGGCTCGCCTCGCGGATCGCGCGCGCCGAGGTGCAGGTGCAGCCCGGCACGGCGCACTTCGGGGCGGTGGAGATCCTCCCGCAGACCCTGAACTGGCTGGCCGCGCCGGACCTCGCGAGCAGCCCACGGCTCTGAGCATCCGACCGGGACCGGCGGGTCACCCCGGACGGCCGGCCGCCCGCCGAACGCCCCGCTCAGATGGTGTGTGGGTCGATCACCCGAACCACGAACCTCCGTTCGCGCAGGGTCTGCACGGTGGGATGTTCCGGACCGATCACCTCGGCCAGTCGGTCCGCCACGACGCCGACGTCCTCGGCGCTGGCGTCGCCGGGCCGCTTGGCCACCAGGGCGAGATCGCCGAGGCAGCGCAGCGTGTCGGGGTGCTCCGCGCCGATCACCGTGGCCATCCGGCCGGCGGTCTCCCGCAGCCGGTCCCGCGCCAACTCCCAGTCACCCTCCTCGGCGAGGCACACCGCCTGGTTGACCTCCGCCGCGAGGGTGTGCGGGTGGTCCGGACCGAGCACCTTGCGCAACTCGCCGACCGCCCGGACCGCCGACGCGAGCGCGTCCGACCTCCGGCCGAGCGCGCGCTCCGCGGCCGAGATGTTGCTCAGCGTCGCCAGGGTGTGCGGGTGCACCGGGCCGAGCCGGAGCAGTTCCTCGTACGCCTGCCGCACCGCGGTCATCTCGGTCAGCGCCCGAGCCGCGTCACCGACGGCCAACAGGTTAGCCGCGCGACTCGACCGACACGCCACCGTATCTGGACTGTCCGGGCCGAAGCGTTCGTCGAGCTCGCGGTAGGCCGTCTCGAACATGGGAGCGGCCTCGGTCCCCCGACCGGAGCTGCGCAGGGACACCGCCAGGTTGACCTGAGCGGCGAGACTCTGGCCGTCATCCGGCCCGAGCACCTCGCAGTACGTCTCGTACACGGTGCGCAGCAGGGCCGCCGACCTGTCGTACTCCCCAGCTTCCCGCAGGTCGCTGCCCAGCCGCACGGCGGAGACGAGGGTGTAGGGATGCGTGGGGCCGAGCACCATCCGCCGCCGCTGGTGCACCTCGTCGTCCCAGCGACGGGCGGACCGGTAGTCGCCGACCAGCCGGTACGAGACGGCGAGGTCGCTTGCCGCGCTCAACGTCCCGGGGTGGTCCTCGCCGAAGACCTGGAGCCAGGAAGCGTAGGTGGATCGGTTCCGTTCCAGGGCCTCGGCGTAGCGGCCGAGCGCCCGCAGGTCACCGCCGAGGCTGCCAGCGGTCATCAGGCTGTGCGGGTGCAGCGGGCCCAGGAGTCGGCGTTGCTCGGCCAGCACCGCCTCGTTCAGGTCTCTGGCCTCGCTGAACCGGCCCCGGCTGCGCAGAATGTTCGCCCGGTTGAACCGCAGGTGCAACAGTTGGCGGCCCAGCGCCGACGCCTCGACCTCGTCGTGCGTGTCCCCGAGCCTGGCACTCCAGGTGTCGTCCAGCTCCTGGCTCAACCCGTCGGCCTGGTCCAGACCACCGCGCTGCCACAGATAGCGGACGCGGTCGATCAGCAGCTGGCACACCGACTCATCGGGGCAGGTCAGCGCCTCGGAGACCTCCAGGTGCGGCCAGAGCATGCGTAGCCGGGCCCAGGTGGTCGGGTCGGCCACGTCGCCACGGGGTCGAGACGCGGCCAGCACCAGGTGCACCTGGTGTCGGGCGGCGTCGATCTCGTCGTCGGTCATCCGGTCGCGGACCACCGCCTGCAACAGCCGGTGCACCTGGACCCGGCCGCCCTGAACGTCCAGTTTCAGCAGTGCCAGGCGGTTGATCTGCTGGACCAGGGCACCGCGCATGAGCCGCTCCGACACCGACGGGTCGAACGGCACGAGGGCCGCGGCCATCTCGTCGCTGTAGATGAGTTCGAGGGCGATCTCCGGGGCCAACACCGAGCAGAGCTGCAACAGCCGGTACGCGGCCGGCGCCTGGTCGAGCAGCCGGTTCAGCGACAGGTCCCAGGTCGCCTCCACGGAGAGCGCGCTGGGGCCGTGCCGCTCGATCTGCCGCAGGTAGTCGGCGACCGACGTGCCGGTGTCGGCGAGCCAGGCGCCCGCAGCGGCCACCGCGATCGGCAGGTCGCCGAGCGCCTCGGCCACCCGGTCGGCCTCGTCGGCGCTGATAGTGGGCACCCGCTGGGCGAGGTGCGCCACGCTCTCGGTGCGGTGGAAGACGTCCGCCTGGATCGGGTTCGCCCGGTCACCCCAGGCGCGGTTGCGGGAGGTCAGCAGGACGTGCCCGGGGCCCTGCGGCAGGAAGGGCTCGATCTGGTCGAGCTCTTCGGCGTTGTCGAACACGACGAGCCACCGCCCGTACGGCTCGCCACGGCCGAGCACCTGCAGCACCGACCGGACCGTGTCGGGAAGGGTGGGCCCGAGGATGCCGAGACGGCCGGCGAGGTCGGCGAGGGCGGTGTCGACGAACTGCGGCGGGTCCGCCACGACCCACCAGACCACGTCGTACGCGGCCTTGAACCGGTGCACGTACTCCAAAGCCACCTGCGTCTTGCCGACGCCACCCATGCCCTGCAGGGCGACCGGCAGCACCACCGCGCTGCCCCCGCTCTGCAACTGCGTGCGTAGCCGCGCAAGGTCGTCCTCCCGGCCGGTGAACCGGGCGTTCCGGTTGGGAGCGTTGAAGACCAACGGCTCGGTGCCGGGGTAGCGGGCAGTCCCGCCCGCCGGGCCGTCCGCCGACGACGGCATCGGCCGGCCGACCAGCCGCAACACCCGTTCCACAGCGGTCGCGGCACTCACGTTCACGAGGTTGGTCGAGCTCTGCGACTGGAACTCCGCAAGCGGGCGCAGGTCGGCGACGTACACGGCCAGGGCCGTGGAGCCGGTGCTCAGGTCCCGGTCGGGCAGACTGCCGGACGGCGTCGCGACGTAGGCCGCTGAGACCACTGTCAGCGTGCGCGGGGCCAGCGTGCCGGCGGATCCGACGGCGGCTGTCGGGTCCACCACCCGCAGCCCGGCGGAGCTGAGCACCCGCTCCAGCCACTCGGCCCAGATGGCGTCCTCCGGTGCGTACCGGAGCACGATCTGGTCGTCGATCGCCTCGGTGCGGCGGCGGAAACGGGCCGTGCCCCGCTCCCGCACCGACTCGTCCATCACCGGCAGCGCGGTCACCGCGCCGTCGGTGAGGATCCCGGTCAACGTCTCGTACGCGGCCAGCAGTGACGTCGGCGAGCCGGGCGGATCACAAAAAGTCGCTAGCTTCTCCTCGTACGCGTAGAACGGCCGGTACGGCACCTCCACCGCGGCCCAGTAACGCCGCCGCTCCGCTTCGGTCATCCCCGCCGGCAAGCCGGCGAACCGGCGCATGGCCAGCAGGCGACCCGCCTCGGCCCGCTCCTTCTCGGCCTGGTCGACCCGCATCGGCACCGGCAGGACCCGGATTTCGCGCCGCCGGTACCGGTCCCGCACCGAGTGCGCCACCCGGGCCGCGCCGTCGATGCCCTGGTCGCTGAGGGTGAAGCAGTCGACAAGGGTGTCCGGCAGATGCAGGGTGCAGATGTCGGCGACGTCGCTGAGCCCCGTCCGGCTGTCAATCAGGGTGAAGTCGTAGTGGCGCTTCATGTCCGCCCGCAGTGCCTCGAAGAACTGCGCCCCACCCAGCCGGTTGTAGAAGTTTTCCCAGTCCAGCCCGCTCACCGAGACGGCGTAGTCGCTGTTCTGCCGGCCGGCGGAGAGAAAGTCGAGACCACCGTCGCCGGGGAAGTTCCAGCGCAGTGAGAACGCGTGCCGCCCGACCCGGGCGTACTGCTCCATCCAGCGGTCCGGTCGGTTGTCGACCCGGGTGGTCTCCCACTCGTAGTCACGGATCATGTCGATCACACCGCTGGTGCCCTGGATCGCCTCGGCGTCGAGGAACGGGTGGAAGAAGCGGTGCAGACCGGGTGACTCGAGGTCCCAGTCGGCGACGAGCACCCGCCGGCCGCTGGCGGCCAGGATCCAGGCCACGTTGGCCAACGCCATCGTCCGACCCGTTCCCCCCTTGAACGAGTAGAAGGTGACGACCTGGCCTTCGCGATCGTTGTTCATCGGCATGCTCCGTGGGGACGCGGTGGGCCCGGTCTGGTGTCGTTGGAACTCAGAACGGGTGAGGGTCGATGATCCGTGCGACCAGGCGCCCGTCCCGCAGCGCCCGCACGCCCGGGTGGTCGGCCCCGACGACCTCGCCCAACGAGACGACCGGGGCGGCCGTCGGCGGCCGGTCGCCCACGTTCTCGCGCACGACGAGTGCCAGGTTCGCCTGGCAACGCAGGGCGTCCGGATGGCGCGACCCGGACGCGGCCAGCCAACGCTCGGCGGTTGCGCGGAGGTGGTCGAGTGCGGCGTCCCGGTCCCCCTCCTCGGCGAGGCAGATGCCGAGGTTCTCCTCAGCGGCGAGGGTGTGCGGGTGGTCCGGACCGAGCGCCTCGCGCAGCGCACCGGCCGCCCGTCCGGCCGTCGCGCGGGCCTCGGCAACCCGGCCCACGGCCCGCTGCGCCACGGCGAGGTTGCTGAGCGCGCCAAGGGTGTGCGGGTGGGTGGCCCCGAGCCGCTGCTCGTAGATCCTCGCCACCTGCGTCGCCTCGGCCACCGCGCGTTCGGTCTCGCCGAGTGCCAGCAGATTCGCGACCAGCGCCGCCTGGCAGATCAGCGTTTCGGGATTGTCCCGCCCGAACTTCTCCTCGAGCACCGGGTACGCCGCGTCGAGCAGTCCGGCTGCCTCCGTCAACTGGCCCGCGCTCCGCAGCGACACCGCGAGACTGACCTGAGCGTTCAGCGTGTCCCCCGCCTCGCTGCCGATCTCCTTCAGGCTGGCGAGTTGTTCGTGCACAGTGCGCAGCATCTTGGCCGAGTTGGCGTATTCACCGGCCTCCCGCAGGTCGCGTGCCAGCTGTGCGGCCGAGTGCACTGTGTACGGATGTTCCGGGCCGAGCACCTGCCGGCGGAGCTGGAACACCGCCTCGTCCCGACTGCGCGCCGAGCGGAAGTCGCCCACCAGGCGATAGGAGTGTGCGAGGTTGTTGGCCGCGAAGAGCGTGCGCGGATGGTATTCGCCGAACTCCTCACTCCACGCGTCGTAGGTCTCCTGATCACGCTCGATCGCGTCGGTGTAGCGGCCGAGTGCCCGCAGATCCGCACCCAGGCTGCCGGCGGTCATCAGGGTGTGCGAATGCCTGTCACCCAGCAGCGCCCGTTGCGCTTCGTGAGTCTCCTGGTCCAGGTCGTGGGCCTCGACGTAGTGGGCAAGCGCCCGCAGCACGTTCGCACGGTTGAAGCGCAGGTGCAGCAACTGCCGACGCAACGTGGCGAGTTCCTCGGTGCCGTAGAGGCGGTCCCGCCGCTTTGACCAGACCGCGTCGACCTCCTTGGCGAACGCGTTCGCCGCGTCGAGTTCTCCCTGACGCCAGAGATACCGCACCCGGTCGATCATCAGCTCCCGGACCGACTCGTCCTTGCTGCCCATCGCGCCGGAGGCCTCGATGTGCGGCCAGAGCCTGCGGAACCTGTCCCAGGTACGCGGATCGTCGGCGTCACCGCCGGGCCACGCCTTGCCCAGCACCAGGTGCGCCCGGTGTCGGGTGTCGGCGATCTCGTCCGGGGTCATTCCGCCCCGGACCACCGCCTGGAGCAACCGGTGCACCAGGATCCGTTGCTCGGACATGTTCATCGTGAGGAGCGCCGACCGGTTGATCCGCTGGACCAGCCGCCCGATCATCATGGGCTCCGACACCGCGGGATCGAACGGCGCCAACGTCTTCACCATCTCGTCGTTGTAGAGCAGGCCCAGGTCTATCTCGGGGGCCAGCACCGAGCAGAGCTGCAACAGCCGGTAGGCCGCCGGGAACTGGGCGCGCAGCCGCGCCAACGAAAGATCCCAGGTGGCTTCCACGGAGAGGGCGCTGGGACCTTGCCGCTCGATCTGCTCCAGGTACGCGTCGACCGAGGTACCGGTGTCGGCCAGGTAGGCGCCGGCCGTGGCCACCGCGACCGCCAGGTCCCCGAGCGCGTCGGCGATCCGGTCCGCCTCCTGCTCGGTGAGGGTGGGCACCCGACGTTGCAGGTGGGCGACGCTTTCCTTACGGGCGAAGACGTCGACCTGGATCAGCGTGGCCCGCTCCCCCCAACCCTGGTTGCGCGAGGTGAGCAACACGTGCCCGCCGCGCGGCAGGAATCGCTTGAACGGGTCGACCTCCTCGGCATTGTCGATCACCAACAGCCACCGCCCGGGCTCACCCCGCCCCAGCGCCTCCAGCACCGCGCGTGCGTTGTCCGCCTGGTCCGGGTTGCCACCGACGCCGAGTCGGTCGGCGAAGGCCGCCAGCGACTTCTCCACGTCGGCGCCGATCGACTCCGTCGCGCCGGCGGAAATCCAGAGCACCGCGTCGTAGGCGGACTTGAACCGATGCGCGTATTCCAGGGCGAGTTCGGTCTTGCCGACCCCACCCATCCCCTGCAACGCGACCGGCACGGCAACCGGTCCGGTCAGGTGTCGGCGCAGGAGGGCCAGCTCATTCTCCCGTCCGGTGAACCGCGCGTTGCGGTTCGGGGCCTCGAAGACGGCCGGCTCGGCGGCCGGGAAACGCAGGCCGCCGTCCGCCCGGCCATCGAGGCGGAGCGGCAACGGGCCCCCCACCAGCCGAAGTAGCCGCTCGGCGGCGGTCGCCGCGGTGATGTTGGCCAGTTGGGTGGAGGAGGCCACCGCGAACTCCGCGAGTGGCCGCAAATCGCTCACGTAGACCGCGAGCGGAGTGGTGTCGACGGTCGGGTCCCGCGGAGGCAACGCGGCGGGGGGCAGGGCCACGTAGGCCGGGGAGAGAATGGTCAGGGTACGGGCCGGCAGGCGGGCGCCGCTCTCGATCGGCTGGGTTCCGTCGACGACGCGAATCTGCGCCGAGCTGAGCACCCGCTCGATCCACTCCGCCCAGACCGCGTCCTCCGGTGCGTAGCGGAGCATGAGGTCGTCGCCGGGAAGCTTGTGGCGACGCCGGAAGCGGGCCTTCTCCCGCTCGCGCACCGACTCGTCCATCGGCGGCATCGCGTGCACCTCGCCGTTGGTCAACTGCGCGGTCAGCGTCTCGAACGCCGCCAGCAGCGACGTGGGCGAGCCCGGCGTGTCGCCGAAGGTCGCCAACGTCTCCTCGTACGCGTAGAAGGGCCGGTACGGCACCTCCACCGCCGCCCAGTAGCGGCGCCGATCCTCCTCCGTCATCCCGGTGGGCAGACCGGCGAAGCGGTGCATCGCGAGCGCACGCCCGGCGTCGGCTTTCTCCTTCTCCGCCTGGTCGACCCGCATCGGCACGGGCAGGATCCGGATGCCCCGGCGCGAGGGGTGCACGGCGACGGTTCTGGCGACCTGAGCGGCACCCTCGATGCCCTGGTCGCTGAGGGTGAAGCAGTCGACAAGGGTATCCGGCAGATGCAGGGTGCAGATGTCGGCGACGTCGCTGAGCCCCGTCCGGCTGTCGATCAAGGTGTAGTCGTACTCGCGCTTCATGTCCTCCCGGAGGGCCTCGAAGAACTGCGCACCGCCCAACCGGTGGTAGAAGGTGTCCCAGTCCAGTCCGTTCACCGAAACGGCGTAATCGCTGTTCTGCCGGCCGGCGGAGAGGAAGTTCAACCCACCGCCGCCGGGAAACTCCCAGGCCAGCGAGAAGGCGTACCGGTTGACCCGGGCGAACTGCTCCACCCAGCCCTCCGGCCGTACCGCCTCGCGGATGGTCTCCGACTCGTAGTCCCGGATCAGGTCGACGACCCCGGCCGTGCCGCCGATCGTCGACACGTCCAGGAAGGGGTGGAAGAAGCGGTGCAGTCCGGGCGATTCCAGGTCCCAGTCGGTGACCAGCACCCGTTTGCCGTTGGCAGCGAGGATCCACGCGACGTTGGCCAGCGCCATCGTCCGGCCCGTTCCGCCCTTGAACGAGTAGAAGGTGACTATCTGACCGTCGCGCTCAGTGCTCATCGGGCATCTCCGGGGCTTCGAACGATGACGGGGCCGGGTTGCGAAGGCTGGGCGGCCGGGTAACAGGCCCCGGTGCCGGGAACACCGCGCCGTGCTTCAGGTAGAGCCGCCGGGCCTCGGTCACCACTGTCGGCATCAGCCCGGCGAACTCGTCCGTCCGACCGACCCACCGCGCTCGCGTCGCGCCCGCGTCCTGCAGCACGCCCAGGACCAGCCGCGCCAGGTCGGCGCCGCGGTGCGCGTCGCGCGGGTCGTCGGCGTCGGTCACCACGAGCGGGACCACCCACGGCGGCAGCGCCCGCGCGGCGGCCCGCAGAGCGGGTACGCCGCCGGGAAGCTCGGTGAACCACGGGTCGATCAGAAGCGCGCCGGGGCGGATCTCGAGCAGGTCCCCGGCGTCGGCGAAGTCACTCGTGTGCACCGACAGTCCGAGCCGCTCGGCGATGCTCGCGGCGTACTCGGCCACCGGAAGCTCCTGCCGCGCCCCGAAGGGACGCCAGAGCCGGCTGCTCTCCGCGTACCAGGACGCCTCCCGCCCCTCGGGCGGCCGGTCTCGGGTGGGTGCCAGCACCGTCACCACGAAGTCCGGGTTGGCCGCGATCCGCCGCGACACATCGAGAGTGGGCGCCCGGGACGGACGTAACCAGATGCGTTGGGTGGGCTCCACGATCCGCCGGGCCAGCCGCCCGAGCAGGATCTGGTACGGCTGCTGGTACGCGCCGAGCATGCAGAGCGCACGCATGCCGTTCTCGGCGTACTCGGGCACGTCCCGACCCAGGTCCAGTGCCGCGTCGAGTTGGGGATGCTCCTCCCAGCTGGGCACCGGGATCCAGAGGACCGGCGCCACGTGGTCGGCCGGCACGACCTGGGACGCCGGCTCGCCGGCCGCGCGGAGCAGCCGGGTGAGGAAGGACTCCTGCTCGCCCAGCGCCCATGATCGGCTGAAGTAGCCCGGCGAGTAGAGCGGCACGAACACCTGGGCCGCGCCGAGAGCGTCCGCCAGGGCCGCCTTCACGTCGGCGCCCGGCGGGATGGACTGGTCGATGAAACCGATCTCCACGCCCGGTCGCGGGGACACCAGCCGACCCACCTCACCCGACAGATCCGCGAAGAACCGGTCGACCCAGACGTCGGTGTCGGTGCGGGCACCCAGCAGCGGCGCGGAATGCGCGTAACTCAGGAAGAAGTAGGTCTGGCGAGTCGGCGCCCGCCCCTCGGCGGTGAGCGGCGTCATGCGGCTGCCTCCTCGGTGAAGAGCGTGCGCAGCTCATCGATGCCCGCGGGCACCAGCGGATGGACGTGATAGGCCCGATGGATCGCCACCACCCGCTGGGCGAGACGCCACACCACCGCGCGGTACGCCTGCTCCCGTTGCATGGTCAGCAAGCCGTAGACCCCTTCCTGCTCGTACTGGCGCGCGACGGTGTTGTCATCAGGTAACGCGGTCGGCGAGAACCGTTGGATGGCACGAATGCTCGGCGGCAGCGACGACTCGGTGGTCGGCGACCAGTTGACGGGCACGATCGCCGTCTCGTGCGCTGAGCTGCCCGGGACGCGTGGTTCGATCTGACGCCGCGCGAAGGCGTGCCATTCCATGGCGCACCACGTGCTGCTGATGAACGAGCTGGACACCAGCGGAATGAACACCTGGCAGGTCCCGGCGGCGCGCAACAACTCGGGGGTCCAACGCTCACCGCCGCCCAGTGAGCTGTCCATGAATCCGGGGTCGACCCCGGTCGGCAGGCCGACCAGCTCGCTGACGTGGGTGGAGAGGTCGTCGAAGAACCGCGAGAGGTATTCCTGGGGCGTGTTACCGGCGCGCCGGATCTGCGGACGTGAATAGCTCACGAAGAACAGCGGGGTTCGCGTATCAGCGACTGCTACCGCTTCGCTCACCGTCGTTCCTCCGCCGTCCGGAAAGCGACCGGAGTTTCAGCCTAAGGCGTTCGTCAATGCCGAGGACAGACCCGGTTGCCGCCTCGTCACTCTACGACGAAGGCCACTGTGGCGGGTATCGGCAGCGCGCCGCACGGGTCTTTGCCGAGCCCGAGAAATCAGACGAGACCGCCGGTGTCGTACATCCGACCAATTGGCGGCTGCTCGCCCAGGTACGAGCTCAGGTCAGGCTCCGCGGCGGTCAGCGGTGCCGCCCTCCCGGTTCACCGGCGCGCCGCCAGACGGTGCACGTTGAACCAGTCGATCGCGAAGTCCACGGCGGCACGCACTGACAGCAGGCGTGCGCTTGCCTGCCCGATCCGACCATGCCGCACCAACGGCGTCTCGTCGAGCGCGGCACCAACCGCCGGGAAGTCCCGGTCGTCCAGGTCGAGAGCCCGGAAGTCGAGGCGGACCCGCCGCCCGTCGACAAGCCGGAAGCAGTGGTAGTCGCGCTCGGGTGGCGGCACCGGCAGCCGGTACTCGGCCAGGTGCAGTGCGGTGCACGCCTCGTAGCCGAGGCCGAGCAGCAGGATCTGCCCGTCGGCCGCGTAGAGCTCGCCCATTGGTGAGCGCTCCCCGAGGTGGCAGGTGAGGTCGTGGCCGTCGGTGAGCTGCCGGGCCTGCGGGCCGAGCGCGGCGAATGAGGTCTGCGGATGGTCGCTGCGCACGGCACCGGGGGCACGCCGGACGTACTCGGCGAGCACCCCCATCCGCTGCGACGGGGTGGTCCGGCGGTCCCAGCCCGGTAGCGCCGCCTCGTACCGGTCGCGTTGCGCGCGGTTCATCCCGGCGACGGCCGCCAGGTGGGCCCGGGAGGTGGTCGAGTTGCCGTCGGTGTGGGTGGGCACCAGGAGCGTGCCGGCCGGGCCGAGGACCTCGCGCAGCGCGCTGGCGAGGGTCGCCGGGCCGTGTTCCAGCGGACCCACCCGACGGAGGCCGCAGTGCACCAGCAGGCAGGTACCTGGGTTGACGCCCAGCGCCCGCAGGTCGTCGGCGAGGCGGAGACGGCCCAGTGTGGACGGCAGACGCTCAGCCGGCCCCGGCACGGGTTTCCTCCAAGGCGTGGCGCAGCCGGCCGACGAACCGCTCACCCGCCGCGGTGAGCGACCGGCTGGCCAGCAGTGCGTCCGCACCGTCCCGGGTCCACGCCAGGAAGTGGGCAGCGTGCGCGGACGCGTCGCCGCCGTCGGTGACCGCCCGGGACTGCCAGACCTGGGTGATGGCGAGGTGGGCGTAGACGCCCTGGAGGACGCCCTCCGGTGGCCGCGGGTCGGGGCGCCACGGCACCCGGATCTGGGCGCTCTGGCCAGGTTCGACAAGGTCGTACAGGTCGAGCACCGCGCCCAGCTTCGCGTGCTGCCACTCGTGCACGAGCAGCACCGCCATCGTCTCCGGGTCGGGGTGGGGTGTGACGGCGACCGCGCCGAACGCGTGCCGGGCGGTGGCGCTTCGCAGGGGTCGCGCCGGGTCGGGCGCCAACGGCACGACGGCACGCAGGCCGCCGTCGAGCGCCGCCGCGTGCGCCGGCACGTCCCGGTGCACGACCCGCCAGGCTTCGGCCAGGGTACGGCCCAACGCCCGCGCCGCCGGACCGTCCAGGCGGGACTGGACCGGCTGGCCGTAGCAGTCGCGGTACGGATCGCCGTCCTCGATGAGCAGCCGGCCACCGGGCACCGCCACGTCCCGGGTCGGGAACCATCCGGTCGACGGCGGCGCCAGCGGATCGAGGAGCACCGTCTGCTCGACCGACCCACCCCTGACCCGGAACTCCCCGGGTCGGACGGTTACCTCGGCGCTCTCCCCCAGGCCGGGCAGCACCAGGCTGCCGAGCGCGGGAAACGTGATCGTGTCGGCCCGTACCGGCACGTGCAACGCGGCTGGGACGCCGGCCCGCATCGCCGCGGCGATGGCCAGCGCCGGCAGTGGGTCGACTGCCGCGCCGAGGTCGGGCGGGGCCGACGAGTGAAGGCGACGCACCAGCCCCGGCCGGACGAAGGGGTGCGCCAGGACAGCGCGGACCGCCGCCGGCGCCGACTGGTCGAGGTGGACGAGCAGTTCCCAGGCGGGCGTGGTGCCGGATCCGTCCCGGGAGGCCGCCAGCAGCGCCCGGGTGATGGAGAGCTGGGTGGCGGCGAGCAGGGCGAGCGTCGACGCCGACCCGTGCCCGGTCGCCAGGTCGTCCAGCAACTCGTCGACGGGCGAGGTGGTCGACCCGTCGGCCGGGATGGGCGGGGTGGGCGGCGGGTAGGCGTCCACAGTGTCGATCAGGCGCAGCAGGTCGGCGCAGTACACGGAGGGGTTGTCGAAGCCGGAGCCGGTCCGCCAGCGGTGCGCGTACAGACCACCGCCACACCTGTCGACCACCGGGCAGGCCCGGCAGGTCGCGCAGAGCCCGGCGACGCCGTCCTGCCGTACCGCGACTCCGGGATGCCGCGTGACCTCGTCCACCGAGTGGTCGAACACGTCGAAACCGGTGCCGGCCGCGCCGTGGTACGCGGTCTTCAGTGAGTCGACCTGCTCCCAGGTCCCGTCCGCCTCGACGACCAGCACGTCGGCTGGTGCGAGGCCGAACGCCTCGGTGCCGCCGCCACCCGGGCGCAACGCCTCGAACATCCGGATCGACACCGGCCGTCCGTCGTCCACCCACCGGCGGTGGATCCGCCCCAGCCAGTCCGCGTACGGGGTCGGCTCGGGGCCAGGGCGCTGCGGCGGATGGTCCCAGGTGGCGTGGGGCAGCAACAGGTCGACCCGGGGCGGGCTCTCAGCCAGCAGCGCCTCGTACACCCGGTCGGGATCGTTGCGGACGTCGATCGTGCAGAGGATGCCGGCGTAGCTGACGCGGTGCTCCGGCCGACGGAGCAGGGCCAGCGCCCGGCGGACGTGCTCGTGGCTGCTGCCGCCGTGGGCGAAGACCCGGTGGCGGTCGTTGGCGGCCCGGTCGCCGTCGAAGGACACCCCGACCCGCACGTCGTACTCGACGAACAGCCGGCACAGCTCCTCGTCGAGCAGCACGCCGTTGGTCTGCATGCGCAGGTCGAGTCGCGTCCAGGGGGTGATCGCCGCGCGCAGTTCGGCCAGCACCTCCCGCAACCCCGCGGCCCCCAGCAGCAACGGCTCACCGCCGTGCAGCACCACGTGTACGACCGGCAACTCGTGCTCGCGGGCGTGCTCGGCGATCCGCTGCGCGACGGCCCGAACCGTGGCCAGCGGCATCCGCACCGGTCGACCACGCCAGGTCTGGTCGGCGTGCTGGTAGACATAGCAGTGGTCGCAGCTGAGATCGCACCGACTGTGCACCTTCAGTACGAACTGGCTGATCCGTCGGCATGATCCATCCGCTGCGGAGGGGCCACACCGACAGGCCGCCATTCAGATGGCCGAGTTGAAGGCGGCGACGGGCACCGTGCCGGAGGGCACTGGCTCATCCGCTACGACATGCCGCCGGACCGCCTCGACCAGATCAGCGTGCTTGACGGCGAGCAGGTCCAGCGGAGTGTCCAGGCTATGGGTGAAATCGTCCAGGCCCGGACGGGATGGGCGGGTGGGTGCGTTGTCCACAAGGATTCTCCGGGTCCCGCGGACGCGCCACGGGAGGTGTGATGGACGGCCCGAGGGCCCTGACGCGCCACCAGAATAGGCAACAGCCCCAACGATGTCATCGTTGGTCAAGTAGCGCACCAACCGAGGAGGAACTCACATGTGCCGGAGCATCAAGACGCTGCGTGAACCGTTCACCCCGCAGGTGACCGACGCGGACGTCGAGGCGGCAGCGTTGCAGTACGTCCGGAAGATCTCGGGCTTCCGGGCGCCCGCCGCGCACAACGCCGCCGCGTTCGACGCCGCGGTGGCCGCCGTGGCCGAAGCGACGCGCGTCCTGCTCGACCAACTGGTGGTGCGGGGCACCACCGACCGGTCGGCCACCGCCGCCAGCTGATCGCCGCTGACCGGCACGGCACCCGGCCGGGCCTGACCCTGGGGAGGGTCAGGCCGCGGCGAGCGCCGGTGCGACAGTGTCGGGTGCCCAGCGCGAGCGGTGACACTGCGACCAGCCCCGACAACCCGGGTCACCCAGCGAGCAGAGCCGCAGCCTGCTGAGCACCTCACCGTCCTCGGTGTCCCGCACGTCGAAGTGCACCGGACGGACCGTGCCGTCCGGAGCGACGAGCAGGTGCCGGCCCGCGTCGAGCGTGTCGTCGCGCAACAGGCAGTTGCGGCCCAGCAATCGGGCCAGTGCGGCGATGCTCGCGTGCTCGGAGAGCTGCTCGGGCACTCCGTAGCAGTCGACCACCGTCGCGAATTCGCCCGGCGCCTGCCAGACGTCACACACCACCGCGTACGCCGGCAGCCGCGCCGGGTCGGCCACCGCCAGCGGCATCACCACCCGACCAAGCGCCTCTGCCAGCGCCGGGTAGACCTCCACGGGTTGAGCCCCGTCGATTCTCCAGTTCCACAGCTCGGTCATTCCGCCTCCTCGCTGCGTTCGTCCCCACCGGCCTCCGGATCGGGCCTTACACACGATGGTGGGGGGCATTTGACCCCAGCCGGGGGCAAGTTACCGGTCTGTGACCATTCCGGGCAAAATTTCCCTGAGCGGCATTGCTCGGAGTAGCGGGAAGGTGACAGTTTATCGGGTATCGTGCGGCATTCGCACCACCGCCACCGCGTGTCCCGCAGCGGGTCGACCGCCCCCGGTCAGCGCAGGACGACCAGGTGTTCCCCGCGGGGCAGCAGCTCGCCCACCACCGGAGCGCCGGGCACCTCGCCGGCGACCAGCAGGCCACCGGAGGTCTGCGCGTCGGCCAGCAGCAGCCGCTCCGCCTCGTCCGCCACGCCGAAGTCGGTCCACTGGGTCACCCACTCCAGGTTGCGCCGGCTGCCGCCGCTGACGAACCCGTCGCGCAGCGCCTCCCGAGCGCCGGCCAGATAGGGCACCCGGGCGGTGTCGATGGCCACCGTGACCTGGCTGGCCCGGGCCAGCTTCGAGGCGTGCCCGAGCAGCCCGAACCCGGTCACGTCGGTGCCGCACCGGATGCCGGCGGCGACCGCCGCGCGGGCGGCCTCCCGATTGAGCGCGCTCATCGTGGCCACCGCCTCCGGGAAGCTCTCCCCCGTCGCCTTGTGCCGGGTGTTCAGCACACCCACCCCGAGCGGCTTGGTCAGTGACAACGGCACCCCGGCCCGACCGGCGTCGAGAGTGATCAGCTCCTCGGGGCGAACCGTGCCGGTGACCGCGAGACCGTACTTCGGGCCGTCGTCGTCCACGCTGTGCCCGCCGGCCAGGTGACAGCCGGCCTCCCGCGCCACGTCCTGGCCGCCGCGCAGCACCTCACGGGCCAACTCCAGCGGCAGCACGTCGCGCGGCCAGCAGAGCAGGTTGAGCGCCACCAGCGGGGTGCCGCCCATCGCGTACACGTCGGAGAGCGCGTTGGCCGCGGCGATCCGGCCCCAGTCGTACGCGTCGTCGACCACCGGGGTGAAGAAGTCGGCGGTGCTGACGAGGCCGGTCCGCTCATCCAGGCGCACCACCGCCGCGTCGTCGCCGTGGTCCAACCCGACCAGCAACTCGGCGGTGCCGGTCGCCGGGCCCAGACCGGCCACCATGATCTCCAGCTCGCCTGGCGGGATCTTGCAGGCGCAGCCACCGCCGCGGGCGTACTTGGTCAACCGTACCGGTTCCATCACGCTCCTCAGGAAACGTCAGGTGGCCCGTCGGATGGGAGCAGCCGAACGGCGCCACCTGACGTCACCAACGGTGATCAATCTACGTGCCGCTGATCCAACCCGGGCGCCCTGGGCGGCGAGGCGGCCGTTGTCGTGTCGCCATCAGGCGGGCCACCCGGAACGCGAGCCGAAGCGCCGGGAACCACCGTGCGGGATGGACCAGCCGGGCAGCGTGCCACCAGAGGAGAAGGCCGGCAACCTCGACGAGGTCACCGTCCTCCATCTCCAGCACGAGCAGTGGACGGCGGCAGTCGGGCCTGTCGGCGGCCACCTGCTGCGTCCGCCAGTCGGGGTTCGGATCATGGCACGACCGCAACGCAACCGGCCGTGCCATGACGTGCTCCGCCTGGCCCGCGACACCGCGGCAGTCCCCGCACCGGCTGTCGTACACCAGGTAGATGCGCCGTGGATCCATGCGTCGCCACCCAGCTGGGAACGCTGCCAATCTCACATCAATCCAATCACGCCCATGATCACGACAACGACGGCCATCGCGGCAACCAGCTGACGTGCGTACCGGGCCCACAGCAGGCTCCACGTACCGTCTTCGTCGTATCCGACGCTGCCCGCCGCCATGATCCAGCGTCCGACAGCAAATCCGAACGCCAGGCACAGCGCACCAATGAACGGAACCACGAGCAAGATCGCGATGAGCAAAAGGTGCGGCAGTGCGGACGGTGAGTAGGTCCGCATTCCCGTGCCCATCTCGAACCCAAACTGGAATCCACCCACCTCGGGCCCCCGACTGGTCACCGACTCGGGCACCAGGCGTCGATTCTCCGGGATCCGGAAGGACACCAGTCCGAACTCACGGGCAAGTATCACCGCTGCGATCGCCCCCAGCAGAGTCCATCGAAGGATCCCCGGCATGACAGACTGCGCAATACCACCGACGACTGCGGCGATTACCGCTACAACAACAGCTCCGGCGAACAGGCCGATTCCGAAATACAACAACGGACTCTTTCCGCGCCAGACCGACGCGGTCAGCAAGAATGCTGAATTGTGGCTTCAAGTGGAGCCGGAGTTGGCGTAGCCGGCCGCCGCGCCGGCGACAGCCAGCGCGGCGAGCGCGGGGAGGCGGGAAGGGTCGGGCAGCATCTGACTCAATGCCAGCGGCGCGGCCGCCGCCAGCAGGATCAAGGCTGCCAAGGTCCGAGGGTCCAGAAGGTGTCGGCGGAGCGCTGGACGCTCCGCCGAATCCCCGTACTTGTTACGTGTCACGTTGTTACACCGCGCACTGCGCAATGGTCAGGTCGTAGTGACGCTCTCCGCTGTTCCACACGGTGGTGGTCATCGCGTCCGAGCACCGGTAACCGTTCCACCGCCACGCGTTTTTGCTGCTGCAGTAGGTGGTGACGCGGTTGGAGGTGTAGCCCTCGTCGCTGTACGAACGGAAGCCTTCGAAGTGGTACTTACTGGCGCAAGGCCACGAACCCCGACGCCAGCCACCCGTGCACTGCCCCGTACCGCTCCACCAGTTCGCCGACGAGGGCGTGTAGTCCCAGGGACAGGACGTGTGCTCGCTCGTGGGGCCTGCGAAGGCGGCTCGTTTGTTGATGGCCCAGTCCAACGGCACGAGGGTGCTTGCCATCGCGGAGACCATGAGGCCCTTGAACACCGTCCGTCGCGACGGCTTGATCTGTCGAAGACGCGCGACCAGGACGCTCGAGACGGCGTCGGCAGGCATGTCATCGGCGGACGGAATGACGCTGAGATTCATACTGCCTCCCGGGAGGGTGCACCCTTGCCCTGCGCGAGGCCCACGGCGCTCGCCTCGGCAAGAAGTTCGGTCAGGTTCGTGTCGGCGTAGACAAACCGCCTGAAGATCACTTCGCCAGCGGCATTGACGACGGAGAGCGTGGGGTTGTATCCCTCGTAGACCGCCGCCCAGACGTCCGGATCCGCCACGGTCTCCATGGCGACCACGTCCGGATGCCGGTCCCTGGCGTCGATGCTGCTGAAGACCCGCACCACACGCAGCCCGGCCCAAGCGGCAGTCGCCATCTCCTCCTCCACCGCCTTGGCGAGTCGGTGACAGATGGGGCACTCCCCGTCGAGGGTCAACAGGACCGTGGCGGACTCCCCGGGCCGCGGCCGCAGCGATGCGGGCAGGGTGTCCCGCCGGCCTCCGCCGACCGTCAGATCGGCGATCACTTGTTCGACCTGCCTGAGCCGGGAGTAGACCCCGGCGACCGCGACAAGGGCGAACACTGCGACGAGTATCGCGAGCAGGGCCAGCGCGGCTGGCAGCGAGAGAGCCACTACCCGGCCCAGGTGGCACGGAGTCCGTCGAGCACAGCCGACGCCCGACGATCGGGATCGTCGGAGAGCACCTGGGGGCGAAGCGGGCTCCCCGGCGGATGGAAGGTCAACTCGGTCACCGTCTGCGGGCCGGCGACGACATACCGCCACTGATAAGCCGTGCCGGCCAAGCGCTCGCCCTCGGCACCCTCAAGGCCACGGTCGCTGCGCCAGATCTCCTGATCGTCGCGCACCAGCCCTCGCCACTCCGGCAGGACCGCGGCGGCCTCCTCGGCGGGACGGATGCAGAGGAACGCCCACTCGCTCCAGGCCGCGACGAGCGTCCCATGCTGCTGACTCATCTGCGGGACGCTGGGCCTGACCTGGGCGCCGTTCTCCGAGTCCTCGAAATGGATCGAGTTGATGAGGGAGGCGAGCAGTTCGGACCGCGGAGCGGCGGCTCCGAACCAGGTGGTCGCCTCGTGGTAGGGGCCAACCCAGACCAGGCAGCTGTCGGAGCGGTCGGCCGCCTCGTACAGGTGGACGTCGTATCCCTTTCGGGCAAAGACGCGCTTGGATGCGCCTGGCATCATCTTCTTCTGAATCACCTGGTACTGGCCGACTGCCGTCACGTGGAAATCCCGCTGGACGCGCACACCGGAAATACGCGTCACACAGACCCAGTCCGGTTTGCCAAATTCTTGAGGAAGATCGATGTCAAGCCGCGCCCCATCGGGCGCAATGCGAATCATCCCGACAACCTCCAAAAACAATAGATAGGTGGATGTCGATATAAAATACTTGACTACCGGATCTACCGCAAGACGCTATCACCACCTAAAGCCGCCTGTGATCCGGTCGAGACAACACGGCCCGGTTCGGGGCGAAGCCCGCAAAAGGGACGGCCGTTCCCGCATTGCCAGCACCTCCAGCCGGGAAATCTCATTGTCGTCGAACGATAGGTATCGCCATTGCGAACTAAATGCGTCACGACAGCTTGCGCTCAGACCACGCGTGGTGTTACCGCTCCGTGACCAACCGAGTTGCACTTCGCCACTTCAGGCCGCCTACAGTGGCCGCACCGGGGGTCAACCGACCCCGATCCGGGAGACGACAGGGGACGGTGGACGACGTGACGACGGGCGAACCGCTCATCGTGCTGGACGCGGTCAACAAGTGGTTCGGGCCGCTGCACGTGCTGGACGACGTCTCACTGTCGGTGGGGCGGGGCGAGGTGGTCGTGGTGATCGGCCCGTCCGGCTCTGGCAAGTCGACGCTGTGCCGCACGATCAACCGACTGGAACCGATCAACTCGGGCACCATCACCTTCGACGGCCAGCCGCTGCCAGCTGAGGGCAAACCCCTCGCCAAGCTACGCAGCGAGGTCGGCATGGTCTTTCAGTCCTTCAACCTCTTCGCACACAAGACCATCCTGGAGAACGTCACCCTCGGCCCGATCAAGGTCCGCAAGGAGAAGCCGGCCGCCGCCCGCGAGCGCGGCCTGGCTCTGCTCGACCGGGTCGGCATCGCCAACCAGGCCGACAAGTTCCCGGCCCAACTCTCCGGCGGCCAGCAGCAGCGGGCGGCAATCGCCCGAGCGCTGGCCATGCAGCCCAAGGCGATGCTCTTCGACGAGCCGACCAGCGCCTTGGACCCGGAGATGGTCGGCGAGGTGCTCGACGTGATGACCTCGCTGGCGAGCGACGGCATGACGATGGTCGTGGTGACCCACGAGATGGGCTTCGCCCGGCACGCGGCGAACCGGGTCATCTTCATGGCCGACGGGCAACTGGTCGAGGACGCCCCACCGGCGGAGTTCTTCGCGAACCCGCGCAGTGAGCGGGCCCGAGACTTCCTCTCCAAGATCCTCACGCACTAGGCGTCCGTAGTGGAGCGCGCCGTACTCGGTGGGCTCCGTTGAAGAAGGAGAAGAGTATGCGTATCAAGCGCGTTGCGGCAGTCGCCGCGGTCGCCGCTCTGGCGCTCGGCCTCACCGCCTGTGGTGGCGACGAGGGCGGGGACACCGGTGCTGGCAGCAAGTCCTTCGCCGCCGGCAGCACCATGGAGAAGCTGAACAAGGCCCAGAAGATCAAGGTCGGCACCAAGTTCGACCAGCCGGGCTTCGGTCAGAAGGGCCTGTCGGGCAAGCCGGAGGGCTTCGACGTCGAGATCGCCAAGATCATCGTCAAGGAGCTCGGCATCCCCGAGGACAAGATCGAGTGGGTGGAGACGCCCTCCAAGGTGCGCGAAGACGTGATCGTTAACGGCACTGTCGACCTGGTCGCCGCCACTTACACGATCAAGGACGAGCGCAAGGAGAAGATCTCCTTCGCCGGTCCGTACTACGAGGCTGGCCAGAACATCATGGTCCGCAAGGACGACGCGGCGATCACCGGGCCGGACTCGTTCAAGGACGGCAGCAAGAAGGTCTGCTCGGTCACTGGCTCCACGCCGGCCGAGGAGATCAAGAAGCACGTCAAGGACGTCGGCAGCCAGCTGGTGCTCTTCGACACGTACGACAAGTGCCGGGACGCGCTCAAGGGCAAGCAGGTAGACGCGGTCACCACTGACAACGTGATCCTGCTCGGCTACATCGCCAAGGACGAGGCGTCGTTCAAGATGGCTACCGACAACTTCACCAAGGAGCCGTACGGCATCGGTGTCAAGAAGGACGACACCGCCTTCCGTACCTTCATCAACGACCTGCTCGAGAAGATCTTCACGGACGGTCGCTGGAAGAGCGCCTGGGACGAGACCGCCGGCAAGTTCGGCGCCACGCTGGGCACGCCGCCGACCATCAACCGCTACTGATCTGATCCTTCGATCTGGAGGGTGGGGAGGAACGCCGACCCGTGAACGTGCTCATCGACAAGTTCGACGTCTTTGCGGGTGGTTTCTGGCTCACCCTCCAGATCTGCGTCCTCGCCGCGATCGGCGCCCTCGTCCTGGGCGCCATCGTGGCGGTGCTGCGCATCTCACCGGTGCCGCCTCTCCGCGCGCTCGGCACCGGCTACGTGAACGTCTTCCGCAACATGCCGCTGACCGTGGTGATGTTCTTCGCCGCGTTCGGCCTGCCGGCGCTCGGCTCCAACGCGGACTTCCTCCGCGTCCCGGTGCTCGACTCGCTGTTCACCCGCCTCGGCACCGATCTTCCGTACTTTCGGTTCGCGCTGATCGCCCTCGTGCTGTACACCGCCGCGTTCGTCTGCGAGGCGCTGCGCTCGGGGGTGAACGCGGTCCCACCCGGACAGGCGGAAGCCGCCCGCTCAATCGGGTTGACCTTCGGCCAGAACCTGCGGCACGTGGTTCTGCCGCAGTCCTGGAAGGCCTCCGTGGTGCCGCTCGGCTCCGTGATCATTGCGATGATCAAGAACTCGGCGCTGGTCGGCTTCTTCGGGGTGGTCGGTGATTTGTCGCAGAGCGCCGATCAACTCACCTCGGCCGAGGGCTACGCCTTCATCCCCGTCGCCATCGGCATCTCGATCGGATATCTGATCATGACAGTGCCGCTCGGCGCCCTGCTGGACCGGCTGGAGAAGCGACAGGCGGTGGCACGATGACCCGGCAGACCAGCGTCCTGTACGACGTTCCCGGCCCCCGCCAGCGGCGGATCACCCTCATCAGCAGCCTGGTCGCCAGCGTGGTCCTGCTGATCGGGGCGTACTTCCTGATCTACCGGCCACTGGAGGACAAGGGCCAGTTCTCGCTGGAGTTGTGGGGGCCGCTGGTCGATCCCTCCAACGAGAACTTCTCCCAGGTCTGGGATCGGATCGGCCTCGGCTTCAAGAACACCCTGTTCGCGGCGGCGCTGGCCATCGTGGCTTCGCTGGTGGTCGGAACGCTGCTCGCCGTCCTGCGGATCCAGCTCAAGAGCCTGACCCGACGGCGGTTCGTCGGCGCGGCGACGCCGCTGGCGTACCTGCTGCGCGGGCTGAGCGCGGTGCTGTCGGCGATCACCCGCGTCTGCGTCGAGGTGTTCCGCGGCCTGCCCGTCGTGCTCACCATCTTCTTCGTGGCCCGCGGCTTCCCCGAGTTCGGCCTGTACTTCGACAACCTCTGGTACCTGGTCATCGGCCTCACCATCTACAACTCGGTGGTGATCGGCGAGATCCTCCGCTCCGGCATGGAGGGGCTGCCGGGCGGCCAGGCGGAGGCCGCTGCCGCCATCGGGCTCTCCCCGACCCAGACCACCCGGATGATCCTGCTGCCGCAGGCCTTCCGGATCATGCTGCCGGCACTGATCAGCCAGCTTGTCGTGGTGCTCAAGGACACCTCGCTGGGGTTCATCATCAGCTACGAGGAGACGCTGAACATCGGCAAACAGATCATCGGCGTGCTGGGCAACCCGATCCAGGTCTACGTCGTGATCGCCGCGCTCTTCATCGTGGTGAACTACTCGCTGTCGAAGCTCGCTCAGTACGTCCAAAGGCGGCTCGCCCGGGGCCGCAAGACCGCGGGCACCCCGGCGCAGAACCCGCCGCCGGCGGCCCTGATGTCCCAGGCCGAGGGTGCGGGCGGAGGCGGCGGGGGCGTCTGAGCCACGTCACACCGACCAGAAGGCCCGAAGGCCGCCCCGAGCAGTTCGGGGCGGCCTTCGGTCGTCTGTCGGTATCCGCTCGGCGAGCTGCCGGGCCGACTCAGCGGGCGATCTCGGTGACCCGGGACTCGCGGACCACTGTGACCCGGATCTGACCCGGGTAGGTCAGCTCCTCCTCGATCTGCTTGGCCACGTCGCGGGCCAGCACCGCCGCCCCGATGTCGTCCACGTCGTCCGGCTTGACCATCACCCGGATCTCGCGGCCGGCCTGCATGGCGAAGACCCTGTCCACGCCGAGCTTGCCGGCCGCGATCTCCTCGATCCGCTCCAGCCGCTTGACGTACGCCTCCAGGCTTTCCCGGCGCGCGCCCGGCCGACCACCCGAGCAGGCGTCGGAAGCCTGGGTGAGCACGGCCTCGATGGTCTGCGGGGGCACCTCGTTGTGGTGCGCCTCGATGGCGTGCACCACGTCCTCGTGCTCGCCGTACTTGCGGGCCAGGTCCGCGCCGATGATGGCGTGGCTGCCCTCCACCTCGTGGGTGAGCGCCTTGCCGATGTCGTGCAGGAACGCGGACCGTTTGATGATCGGCACGTCCAACCGCAGCTCGGCGGCCATGATGCCGGCGATGTGGGCGGTCTCGACCAGGTGCTTGAGCACGTTCTGCCCGTACGAGGTGCGGTAACGCAGCCGACCGAGCAGCGTCACCAGCTCCGGGTGGATCTCGGTGATGCCGACTTCGACAAGGGCGTCCTCGGCGGCACGGAGGCAGAGCTGCTCCACCTCCTGCCGGGCCAGGTCGTAGACCTCCTCGATCCGGTGCGGGTGGATGCGCCCGTCCAGGACCAGCTTCTCCAGAGTCACCCGACCCACCTCGCGACGAACCGGGTCGAAGCAGGAGAGCAGCACCGCCTCGGGGGTGTCGTCGATGATCAGGTTGACGCCGGTCACCGACTCGAAGGCGCGGATGTTGCGCCCTTCCCGGCCGATGATCCGCCCCTTCATCTCGTCACCGGGGAGGTGCAGGACGCTGACCACGCTCTCCGCGGTCTGCTCGCTGGCGACCCGCTGGATCGCGTCCACCACGATGTGTCTGGCGCGCTGCTCGGCAGTGTTGCGCGCGTCGGACTCGATGTCCCGCACGAGCAGCGCCGCTTCCCGCTTGGCAGACGTCTCGATGGCGTCGACCAGCTCCAGACGGGCGGAGTCGGCGGTGAGCCCGGCGACCCGCTCCAGCTCCCGGCGTCGCAGCTCCTCCGACTCGGCCAGCTCGGCCTCGCGCTGGGCGAGCGCGGCCTCCCGGGCGGCGAGGGCGGCCTTCGCGGCGGTGAGCTGCCGCTCCCGCTCGGCGAACCGCTCCACCTCCTCGGTGTGCATCCGCTCCCGCTCGTCCATCCGAGCTGCCCGACGTTCCACCTCGGCGGCCTGTTCCCGGGTGGTGGCGGCGAGTACGGCGACCTCCCGCTCGCCGCTGCGCCGGGCTGCCGTCCGCAACTGTTCGGCGTCCGCCTCGGCCTGCTTGTGGGCGCGTTCCAGAACGGTGTCCGCCTCGGCCCGGGCGTCGTCGAGGACCCGCCGTGCCTCGGCGCGGGCCGCCTTCGCCTCGGCCTTCGCCGCCGCCGCCTCGGTACGGGCCGCTGCGGCCGCTGACTTCGCCACGTCGATCGTGCTGTTCGCCTCGTCGGCCGCGGTCCGTAGGGCAGCGAGGGACTGCTCCTGGCGGTCCTTCTCGGCGATGAAGGCGGGATCCTCCGGTGCCGGCGCGGCGCCCATCCGGCGCAGTGTCCGGATGCCGACCAGCACGGCCCCGATCACCACCACCGCGAGGACGAGGACGGCCGCGAGGAGCACGACGTCGAACGCGTTCATGCCGGGACCCCGTCGGGTCTACCGCTGAACCTGTGCCGCCGCCCCGCCATGGCCGCCTCCCCTAACGTCGAGACCGCAGCGACCGTGCCGGGGGCACACTCCTGCGGCTGTGGACGCCCGACCGGAGCGGCTGGCCGTGGGTAGCTTTCTCCGCCGGCGGTGCCCATGGGGCAGCGTCGGCGGCCGGGTGCAGTTGTCGCAGCGTTCCGGACCGGCCTGTCCGGAACTGCCGCCAAAGGCCGCGGAGTCGGCCAAAGTGATGCTGTTCTGTTACGCGATCTATGTTGTGCGCTTAGCCTGCGCTGGTCGGGCAATGTGAGCCTGTATGGCGAGGCTAGGTCTCCGGGGGTGTTCTGGTCAAGGACTCATGATCAAACCCCCCGAACGGAGAGAAGTTGAACGGTCACCGCGCGCTGATATCTCGGCGGACAGGAGGGGACAAACTCCGCGAGGCTGCCGAGGCTTTGACGTGTCGAGCCTGCTCAGCGCCGTCCAGCCGACTGTCAGACGCGGCCGACGACAAGCGAGGTGTGACGGAACCGTCTCACCAGACGTCAGCCGGCTCCGACCGCCACCGCCGCGACGACCAGTGCCGCGTTGCCCCCGGCGGGTGAGCCGTCCGGCAGGCACAGGGTGTCCTCGAGCCCGATTCGGGTGTCCAGACCCCGGCGCACCGCCTCGGCGAGGACCGGCCAGGTCGCCGGACCCTCGCCGTGCAGCAGCACCGACGGCGTGCCCGCCGGCAGCGCGGCGAGAATCCGGGAGGCGTCGGCCAACGCGACAGCCACGTCCTCGGCCATGCACTCGACCAGAACCCGCCCGGCCGGCACCCGCCACCGCCGGTACGCCGCGACCGCGTCGAGCGTCCACAGCCCTGCCTCGACGAGCACACCACGCTCGTGCAGGGCGGCCGCGACCGCCTCGGCACCGGGCTCGTGGGCGTTGACCGAGGCGAAGTCGGGCAGCACCGGCCAGGCCCGGACGGCGGCCACGCGGGCAGCCGGATCCGGCGAGATCCAGGCGCCGGTGCTCACCCCGACCGGCAGCCCCGGCCGAGCGGCACGGATCGCGGTCAGCGCGTCGGCGATCACCGCCGGCCGCAGCGACTCGGCACCGGCCTCGTCCCGGGGATGGACATGGACGGCCGCCACGCCGAGCGCCGCGCAACGGGCCGCGTCGGCGGCCAGCTCCGCCGCCGTCAGCGGCACGGCCGGATGGGCCTCCCGGCCGTGCCCGCCGTTCAGACATGCCTTCAACATCGGGCCCGCACCTCCATCGTGAGTCGCAGCGGACCGCTCACTCGACCAGACGGTTGTCGCGCTCCAACTCACCCTCGGCGTCGGCGAGAGCGTCGGCGTCGATCTGCTCGGCGAACTCGGCCGCCTCGGCGCTCTGCGCGGCGAGCGCGTCCTTCACCGCCCGGATGGCCACACCGGGTGGGTAACCCTTGCGGGCCAGCATGCCCACCAGCCGGCGGAAGACCGCGTCCGGCTCGCCTCGGGCGGTGCGCAGCTTGCGCTCCACCAGACCACGGGCGGTGTCCGCCTCGGTCTCCTCGTCCAGCTCACCCAGCGCCTCGGTGGCCACCTCGCCGTCCACGCCCTTGCGGCGCAGCTCGTTGGCGAGTGCCCGGCGAGCGAGGCCGCGGCCGTTGTGCCGGCTGGACACCCAGGCCCGGGCGAACGCGGCGTCGTCGATGATGCCGACCTCGTCATACCGGTCGAGCACCTCGGCCGAGACCTCCTCGGAGATGCCCCGCTTCGCCAACGCCCCGGCCAGCTCGGCCCGGGTGCGGGGCCGGACGGCAAGCTGGCGCAGACAGATCTCGCGGGCCACCTCGGACTCGTCGCGGGGAGGGGCCGGAGACTCGACGGAGTCGGCCTCCTCGGACCGACCCCGGCGGCCTCGGCGAGGGCGGGGTGCATCGGTGGCGTCGCCCGTACGAGGCGGACTGGCATCCCAGCCCCGCCCCGTACGAGCGCGTCGTCCTGCCATGGGTCAGCGACCGGTCAGAAGTCGACCGGCGGCAGCTCCGGGCCACCGGCGGCGTCACCCGCGCCGACCCCGACGCCGAGCTTCTCCAGGATCTTCTTCTCGATCTCGGCGGCCACGTCCGGGTTTTCCTTCAGGAACTCCCGGGCCTTCTCCTTGCCCTGGCCGAGCTGGTCGCCGTCGTACGTGTACCACGCTCCGGACTTGCGGATGATCGCCTGCTCCACGCCGACGTCGATCAGCGAGCCCTCACGCGAGATGCCCTTGCCGTACATGATGTCGAACTCGGCCTGCTTGAACGGCGCGGCGACCTTGTTCTTCACGACCTTGACCCGGGTGCGGTTACCGACCACGTCGGTGCCGTCCTTGAGGCTCTCGATGCGTCGCACGTCGAGCCGGACCGAGGCGTAGAACTTCAGCGCCCGACCACCGGTGGTGGTCTCCGGGCTGCCGAACATGACACCGATCTTTTCCCGCAGCTGGTTGATGAAGATCGCCGTGGTGCCGGTGTTGCTGAGAACACCGGTGATCTTCCGGAGCGCCTGGCTCATCAGCCGGGCCTGGAGGCCCACGTGGCTGTCGCCCATCTCGCCCTCGATCTCGGCGCGTGGCACCAGGGCCGCCACCGAGTCGATCACGATGATGTCCAGAGCGCCGGAGCGGATCAGCATGTCCGCGATCTCCAGCGCCTGCTCGCCGGTGTCCGGCTGGGAGACCAGCATCGCGTCGGTGTCGACGCCGAGGGCCTTCGCGTACTCCGGGTCGAGCGCGTGCTCGGCGTCGATGAAGGCGGCGATGCCGCCGTTGCGCTGGGCGTTGGCCACCGCGTGCAGTGCCACAGTGGTCTTACCGCTGGACTCGGGACCGTAGATCTCGACCACCCGGCCACGGGGCAGGCCGCCAATGCCGAGGGCCACGTCGAGCGCGATGGAGCCGGTCGGAATGATCGCGGTCTGGATGACCGGCCGATCACCCAACCGCATCACCGAGCCCTTGCCAAATTGCTTGTCAATCTGAGCGAGAGCAAGGTCGAGTGCCTTCTCCCGGTCAGGCCCTGCTGCCATGGTTGCCACCCCTGCCTTCGCCGGCGTCTTTGCTGAGCTTCGCGTCACGCGGACACGCTAGGCGCTAGGTCCGACAGAAAACCAGCCGACGGGCCGCGAGCTGTGGACGAGCACCCCGCTGTGGACAATAGCCGAACAGGTGTACGACTCGACAAGCGACACGCGGAACCGGCAAAAAGGCTGCTCAGCGTAGTCGCGCGGGCACGCGGTCGGGGTACGCGGCACAAACCGCCCGCCACACCACGTGCGTCTGCTCCCCCGATGCCAGGGCCTGCTCGATGGTCCGCCCGCCGAGCTGGGACAGCACCTGATCGCGGGCGATGCTGGCCGCGTAGCCGGGCCCGAACGCCTCGTCCAGCCGCGTCCAGAAGTCGGTCAGCCGCACAGTGATCAGCCCTCCTCGTCCGGTGCCCCGGTCGGCACCGGGCGCAACGCTAGCGCCACCAGGGGCGCCGCCGCGACCGCCGCGAGCAGGGTGAGCACGGGATAACCGGCGAACTGCATGACAAACCCGCTGACCACGGCAGCCCCGGCCCCGGCCAACCCCATGATCAGGTCGGACAGCCCCTGAACGCTCGGCCGCACGGCAGCCGCCACCGACTCGGACAGCAGGGTCGAGCCGGCCACCATCGTCCCCGACCAGCCCAACCCGAGCAGAACCAGACCGACCGAGAGCCGAGGCGTGTGGTGCCCGGCGGTGCCGGCGACCGCGCAGGCGGCCAGCAGCAGGCCGACCCCACCGAGGATCACCGCCCGTCGACCGAGCCGGTCGGTGAGCCAACCCACCACCGGGGAGAACGCGTACATGCCGGCGATGTGCAGGCTCAGCACGATGCCGACCAGCCGCAACACGTCGGCGTCGGCGTGCGACTCACCGAGCCGGACCGGAGTCATCGCCATCACCGCCACCATCACCAGGTGACCCACCGCCACGGCGGCGATGCCGAGTCGGGCGGCGGGCTGTCCGCGTACCACCGACCAGGCCGCGCGCATCCCGGCGCCGCGCGGCACGCGCACCTTGACCGGCGCGGCGGCCGGCGTCGCGCCGCCACCCGCCGCCGGCGCCTCGGCCGCCACAGCGGTCGCCGTCGCGTCGGCGGCCGGCGGCAGATCGGCGGCCGGTGCGTCGGCCGCCGCGAGCCGCCGCGCCGTGAGCAGCGGGTCGGGCCGGAGCAACCCGAGGAGTACGACGGCAGCCAACACGAACGCGGCCGCGCTGAACGCGAACGGGCCGGCCAACGGGGGCAACCCCCAGCCGGTGGTGACGCGGTCGGCCAGCGCGGCGAAGTTCGGCGCGGCCACCGCACCGATGGTGGTGGCCCAGACGATCAGGGAGAGCTGCCGCCCTCGGCGGACCGGCTCGGCGAGGTCCACGGCCGTGTAGCGGGCCTGGAGGTTCGCCGCGGTGCCCCCGCCGAAGAGCAGCATGCCGAGGAAGAGCAGCGGCACCCAGCGGGTGGCCGCGGCCAGCACCACCAGCAGACCACCGACGGCGCCGATCGCGTACGCCAGCACCAGGCCCGGCCGGCGGCCGTGCCGCGCCATGATCCGGGTGACCGGGACGGCGAGCAGCGCAGCACCGACCACCCCGGCGCTCTGCGCGACACCGGCCACCGCGGTCCCGGCGATCCGTGCCGCGAGCAGCGCGCCCACGGCGATGCCGATGGTCACGCCGATCCCGCCGATGATCTGCGTGGTGAAGAGCAGCCGCAGGGTACGCCGCTGGATCGACGCGACGTCGGGTCGGGCGACGGTACGCGGCGCGGTCAGGTCGGTCGCCATCGGCGCTCCTGTCGGAAGGGGTGGCTCATCCTCGCGCACCCACACCTACCAGCGGCAGTGGGTTTTGCCGACAGCCGAACCGACAGCCGGTTCCCGGCGGGCGGCGGGCGGCGGGCGGCGGGCGGCGGGCGGCGGGCGGCGGGCGGCGGGCGGCGGGCGGCGGGCGGCGGGCGGGAAATCGTCCTACCCGCGCGGTTGTGGTGGGTGGGGCGCGGCCAGCAGGGATGCCAGCCGACGGATCCGGGTCAGTGTGCGTACGGCGACGACCACACTGACGGCGGCGACCACACCGAAGATCACCGCGAAGCCCTCGTTGTCGACGGCGAGCAGAGCGAGCAGGACCAGCCCGAGGCAGATGCCCAGGATGGCCAGCAGCGCTGCCCAGGTGGCTCGCCGCTGCTCGGCCAGATAGCGGGGCAGTGCGGCCCGCGTGGCCTCGTCCGCGGGCACTGCGCTGGTGTGCACTGCCTGGCGCAGCGCGTACCCCTCCGGATCGCGCCGGGCGGCCTGCTCGCCCGCGCTCCACCGACTGAAGTACACGGCGGGGCCGACCCAGACGAGGTTCAGCGCACCGTTCAGCGCCGCCTCGACCAGCGGCTCCTGCCGGTCGAGGAGCCAGCGCACCGGCAGCCCGATGAGCACCGTCATCGGCACCCAGTAGACGGCCATGAGCTGCAAGCCGGGCGCCCGCTCGAAGAACCGCTTCCATCTCCCGCGCCGCCCGGCGGCCACACCCACCCGACGCTCCCCGTTGTCAATGTCCATCGACACCGGTTACCCAGCCACTCGATCCGCGACGCACCGTCAATCTTGGACAGTTTCCGTCATCCGCTGACGGAAACTGTCCAAGATCTGCACAGCTCAGGGTCAGCCGGCCATCACCCGCTGGTGCAGCGCGGAGACCGCCGAACGCGCCGCCACGAAAGCGCCGTGCTGCCAGGCCACCTCGTGGCTGAGCCAGTCCCCGGCGAAGTAGACCCGCCCGGCCGGCTGGAGCAGCAGGTTGTAGCCGGCCGTGCCGTACCGGGGCGACGTCCAGGCGCCCTCGATGTAGCGGGTCCGGTCCCAGGCGTGGGAGTACGAGGTGACCAGCTCACTGCGGTACTTGTCACCGTGGATCTTCACACCCTGGCTGATCGCGCGCTCGCTGCGCTGCTCCGGCGTGAGCCCGCTGTACGCCCTGGCGTTCGCCCCGGTGTTGTAGTACCCGACCACCAGGCCGCGCTTCCCGTGGAAGCCGTAGGACGGATACCAGATGTGCGACAGGTCCAGGTCGGTCTCGGTGATGCCGCCGTAGATCCGCTGATCGGTCTCCCACCAGCGGCTGCGGTATTCCAGGCCGATCTTCCCGGAGGCGGTGACCGGAAAATCGGCCAGGGCCGCGGTCACCGCCGTGCCGAGATTGTGCGGCACCCGGGCCATCAGGTGCGGCGGTAGGGCCGCCACGCAGTAGTCGGCGGTGACCTGCGACTGCCGGCCGCCCTGCCGATAGGTCACCTCGACCCGGCTGCCCCGGTCGGTCACCCCGGTGACCTCGGCGTTCAGTCGGATCCGGTGCGGGCCCACCGCGCGGGCCAGGGCTCGGGGGATCTGGTCCATCCCGCCGACCGGCTGGAACATCAGCATGGCCTGGTCGTAGCCGAACTCAAAGGAGAAGTACCGGCCGATGTTGCTGGCGAACACGTCGGCGAGCGCCGGCGGCGCACCGAGCGGACTCCCCACGTCGTTACCCGCACCGGGATACGCGGAGAAGCCGCGACGGTTGGTCCCGGTGTACGCCCAGTCGCTGGTCCGTCCGCCGATCGCACCGAAGCTCTGCAGGAACGACAGCAGCCGGTCACGGTCCTCGGTGGTGAGCCGGGCGTCCAGCGCGCCCTGGTCGGTGGCCTTGGCGAGCAGCTCCGAGACGTAGCCGTACACGTCGGCCTTGGCGGTGCGGTACCGGACCGGCTCGGTCATCCCGGCGGACTCGTTGTAGATCCAGGCGTCGGCGTTCTGGTTGGTGAAGACCTCGATGGGTACGCCGAGTTCCCGGCAGTAGTCCATCGTGACCATCCACTGTGCGATGCGGCCCGGCCCGGCGTTGAAGTAGACCCCGTCGGAGAAGCCGGCCCGCTGGGTGCGTCCGTCGAGGTCGGTCTCGACGTCGCCGCCCCGAATGGTCAGGTTCCGCCCACCGACGCGGTGCCGCGCCTCCAGGACGGTGCAGTGATAGCCGGCCTTGCCCAACTCGTACGCCGTGGTGAGCCCGGCGATGCCGCCGCCGAGCACGACCACGCTGGCGCCCGACCGCCCGCTGAGAGTGAAGTCGGAGGGTTCCGGCGGCCGGAATGCCGGGGTGACCGAGGCCGCCGCGCTGGGGGCCAGCCCCATGGCACCCATCGTGGCGAGCATCGCCCCGGCACCACCGCTGATTCCGACCGTACGCAGGAACCCACGCCGGCTGACCATCGACTGCGTCTGATCGCTCATAACGGCCTCCCCTACAAGATCGACTCGCATGAGTCTGCAGAGGATCTGTTACGCGGTTCACGCATCGCCGTTTCCGGCGGGTATCGCCTCGGCGCGCGACCCGGGCGGCAATTTCCGCCGGCTCGGGCCGCGGTGGGCCCTGGTCGCTGGCTAGGCGGGCAGGGCGCGGGTGACGACGGTGAGGTCGGCGACCAGCCCCTCGTACGCCTTGTCCTGGTCGTCGGCGCGCAGGACGGCGGACGGGTGGATGGTGGCCAACAGCCGAGCCTGCGGCGCGTCGGCCCGCTTTCCGGCGTTGTCCACCGGCACCTGCTCGAAGTCCGCGGGATGCTGGGCCGACTCCGGCCAGGGCAGCAGCTCGCCCCGCTGCCGGGTCACCCGGAAGGACGGGCCGAGCAGCGCCTTGGCGGCGGTCGCGCCGAGCACCACCACGACCTCCGGACGCAGCCGGGCGAACTCGGCGACCAACCAGGGGCGGCAGGCGGTGATGTGCGCCTGGTCCGGGGTCTGGTGGATCCGCCGCTTGCCGCGCAGCTCAAAACGGAAGTGCTTTACGGCATTTGTCAGGTACAGGTGGCCCGGGTCCAGCCCGGCGTCGTCGACCGCTCGGCGCAGCAGGCGGCCGGCCGGGCCGACGAAGGGCAGCCCCTTCTGGTCCTCCATGTCGCCGGGCTGCTCGCCGACGAGCACCACGCGTGCGCTCTCGTCGCCCCGGCCGAAGACCGTCTGCGAGGCGTCCCGGTACAGCTCGCAGCCCCGGCAGCCGCCCGCGGCGGTGCGCAGGTCGTCGATGGTGTCGGCGTCAGGCGGGATGAACCGCTGGGCGCCCGGAGCGCTCCCGGTCTGCTCGGCCATGCCGACTGTTATATACCCGTTCGATGCTCACCGCCGGATACGCCCCGGCCGCGACGCGTCAGTACCCGTTTCCGCCGCCGTCGCCGCCGGACGCGATCGCGATCAGCACGATGACGATGATGATGATCGCCACCGCAATGGCGATCCAGATCCCCTTACGAGCCCCACCTGAAGCCATGTCCCCCACCTCCGGGCGCCCGCATACCCGTCCCCGCCGTCCCGAATCCCCGCGATCTTGCACTTCCTGCGCAGACCAACCGCCACAGGCCCCGACATTTCGCCAACCGAAACTGCAAGATCGCGGGGGCGGGGCGGGGCGGGGCGCGCGGGGGCGAGGGCGGGGGTCAGGTGGGGAAGCCTTTGGTGGGGGGTGGGTTTTCGGCGTGGGTTAGGGCGGCGGCCAGTGGGGCCAGGTCGGCGGTGTCCAGGGAGCTGACGGTGATGCGCAGGGCCGGCGGGGCGGCGATGCGGTAGAGCGCGCCGGGGGCCACCGCCCAGCCGGCGTCGCGCAGCGCTGTCACAGTGCTGGTCTCGTCCGCGACCGGCAGCCAGACGTTGATGCCGCTGCGACCGTGTGCGGTCAGGCCGCGTTCGGCCAGCGCGGCGAGTAGCCCCTCGCGGCGCTGCTCGTAGCTCTGCGCCGCCCGCTGCACCAACTCGGTGACCGCCGGGTCCCGCCAGAGGGCGAGCACCAGACGTTGCAGCACTGTGGAGACCCAGCCGGCCCCGACCCGGGTACGGCCGCTCACCCGGGCCACTGTCGTTTCGTCGCCGACCAGCACCGCCAGCCGCAGGTCCGGGCCGAAGGGCTTGCTCACCGAGCGGAGGAAGGCCCAGCTCGCTGTCGCACCGGCGAGCGGATGCAGGGGTACGAGGGCCAGTTCGGCAGCGTGGTCGTCCTCGATCAACAGCAGGTCCCGTCGACCGGCGAGTAGCGTCCGCAGCGCCTCGGCGCGATCCGCGGAGACGGCGGCGCCGGTCGGATTCTGTGCCCGGCTGGTGACGATCAGCGCCCGCGCTCCGGCGGCGAGCGCCGCGGCCACCCCGGCTACCAGCGGCCCTTCGTCGTCCACTGGTACGCCGATCGGGCGCAGGCCCAGCGCGGCGACGAGGTCGAGCAGGTTGGCCCAGCCCGGGTCCTCGACCGCCACCGCGTCGCCGGGGCGCAGGTGGGCGCCGAGCAACCGCTCGATGCCGTCCAGCGCACCGCCAGTGAGGGTCAACTCCCCGGCCGGTACGCCGTCGGCGCGCAGCCGGGCGCGGGCCGTCTCGGCCAGTTCGGGCAGGACTCCGGCATCGGAGTAGCCGACCGAAGGGCCGTTCTCGCTGGCGAGCGCCGCCAGGTGCGGGCCCAGCGGGGGCAGCAGACGGGGGTCGGGTTCACCGCGGGACAGGTCCCGGGCGCCGGGCAACGGTGGGGGACGCAGTGCGGAGCGACGGGCGGCCACCGGCGGGCGGGGGCGCACCCGGGTCCCGTGCCGACCAGCGGTGGCGAGCAGGCCGCGCTGGCGTAGCTCCTGGTAGGCACGGGCGACGGTGGCGGGGCTGACCCCCAACTCGGTGGCGAGCGCCCGCACGGGCGGCAGGGCGGCTCCCGGTGACAGGGCGCCGGTACGGATGCCCGACTCGATGCTGGCCGAAATCTCGACGGCTGTCGTACCGGTGAGCTGATACTGTGCTGACACAAATAAGAGATTGTACTAGAACAAAGGGGCGAGCGCATGCATCCACCCACCGCCCGGACCACACCCCACCGCTCCCGCGACAAGATGAGCTACGACCAGGCCGCCGCCCACGCCGTGCTCGACGAGGCGTACGACTGCGCGCTCAGCTTCACCGTCGACGGCCAGCCACGGGTGCTGCCCACCCTGCACGTCCGCATCGGCGACACGCTCTACCTGCACGGCTCCACCGGCAGTCGGCCGCTGCTCGCCGCCCGGGGCGACGACGGGTTGCCGGTCTGCGTCGCGGTGACGATTCTCGACGGGCTGGTCTACGCCCGCTCCCAGTTCCACCACAGCGCCAACTACCGCTCGGTCGTCGCGCACGGCACCGCCCGACTGGTCACCGACGAGCGGGAAAAGCTCGCCATGCTCACCGCGCTGGTCGAGAAGGTCGGCGCGGGACGCAGCACCGCCACTCGTCCGCCCAGCCGTCGCGAGTTGGCCGAAACCGCCGTACTGGCGCTGCCACTGCGCGAGGTGTCCGTCCGGGCCCGCACCGGCGGGGTCCGCGAGGACGAGGCCGACCTGGACCTGCCGCACTGGGCCGGCGTGCTGCCGCTGCGACTGACCGCCGGGGCACCCGAGCCGGACGCCGGAGTCACCGCGCCGCTGCCGGCGTACCTGCGGACGCCCCGCACGCCCTGGCACGACCCGGTGCCGCTGCACGGCGAGCACGTTCGGCTGGAGCCGCTGGACCTGACCCACACCGACGAGTTGCACGCCGCCACCACGGACCCTGAAGTGTGGCGACACCTCAACGTCGCGCCGCCCTCCGCGCCCGCCGAAACCGCCGAGGTGATCGGCACCGCCCTGGCCGCCCAGCACCGGGGCGAGCGGGTGGCCTGGGTGCAGCGGTGCGCGGCGACCGGGGCGGTGGTGGGCAGCACGTCCTACTACGAGATCGACCCGGAGCGGCGGGCGGTGGCGATCGGGTACACCTTCCTCGGCCGACCCTGGTGGCGTACCGGGATCAACACCGAGGCGAAACTGCTGCTGCTCGGCCGGGCCTTCGACGACCTGGGCGCGGTACGGGTCACCTGGCACACCGACATCCGCAACGTTCGCTCCCAGGCGGCCATCGAACGGCTCGGGGCGACCCGGGAAGGGGTGCTGCGGATGCACCGACAACGCCTGGACGGCTCCTGGCGGGACACCGTGCAGTACGCGATGACCGTCGACGAGTGGCCGAACGCACAGGCCAGGCTGCGGGAAAGACTTCTGCGGACGGCACCGGTGGCGTGATGATGGCGGGCGTGCTGGGGATCACCGACATCTGGACGTACGTGCTGGGCACCGTGGCCATCATCCTGCTGCCCGGGCCGAACTCACTCTTCGTGCTCTCCACCGCCGCCAAACGAGGCGTCGCGGTCGGCTACCGGGCCGCCGCGGGCGTGTTCGTCGGCGACGGGGTGCTGATGTTCCTCTCCGCCGCCGGGGTGGCGTCGCTGCTCAAGGCGTACCCGCCGCTGTTCCTGGTGATCAAGTACGCAGGTGCCGCGTACCTCGGTTATGTCGGGGTGACCATGCTGCTCGGCGCCGTGCGGCGCTGGCGCGACCGCAACGACCCGAGCACGCCGCGGCTCATCGACGCCGCGGAGCCGGCGGCGATGCGCAGCCCGTTCCGCAAGGCGCTGGTGATCAGCCTGCTGAACCCGAAGGCGATCCTCTTCTTCATCTCGTTCTTCATCCAGTTCGTCGACCCCGGTTACGCGTGGCCGGCGCTGTCGTTCCTGCTGCTCGGGCTGATCGCGCAGGTGACCAGCGTCCTCTACCTGACCGCATTGATCTTCGCGGGCACCTTCCTGGCCGCCCAGTTCCGCCAACGCCGCCGCCTGGCGGCCGGCGGCACCACCGCCGTGGCAGCCCTGTTCCTGGCCTTCAGCCTCAAGCTGGCCACCGCCACCGCCGGCTGACCCGCGCCTCACCACCCCCGCTCCCACCCGCTCGCGCGGCCAGCTGCCCGGCTGCCCGGCTGCCCGGCTGCCCGGCTGCCCGGCTGCCCGGCTGCCCGGCTGCCCGGCTGCCCGGCTGCCCGGCTGCC
>NZ_JBNCKJ010000001.1:305240-344983 GCF_049841475.1 Micromonospora sp. DT15 | reverse complement strand
CCGCGATCTTGCACTTTCGGTTGGCGAAATGCGCGCTGTTGGCGGATTTGTCGGCACCGAAAATGCAAGATCGCGGAGGTTAGCGACGTCGCGTCCTCCGCACGCGTCGATCTTGGAGTTGTGGTGCCTCATGAAAGGCGCGAAACGGGATGTTCATCCCACCACGACTCCATGATCGACGGGCCGTAGGGCAGCGCGGGGTCGGCGGCGAGGGCGGCGCGGGGCCGGCAGCGCGAAGGGGCGAGGGCAGCGCGGGGCGGGTCAGGTGCCGTCGCCGCCGCCGGAGCCGCCGCCTCCTATGCCGGCGCCGCCGGCTGTGCCGCCGAGGCCGTAACCCGGTTTGATCGGCTCGTCGGGGTGGCGGCTGACGTGGGCTGATCCCGCGATCTGCGCGGACCAGTCGGCGTGCGCGGCAGCGGCGGCGTGCCGATTGATCGCCTGGCGGATCCAGCCGTCCACAGTGGCGACCCAGTCCCGCCGGTCGGCGCCCTCGTGCCAGATCCGGAACCGGCTGATGCTCTGGTGGGTGATGCCGGCCAGCGCCAGCCGGCGGTCCATCCAGAGGATCACCTCCAGGCCCGCCGAGTTGGTCACGAAGATCACTTCCAGCTCGGTGATCGGGCCGGCGTAGAGCGGTCCGACCCAGTAGCCCCAGCGCTGGTGCAACGGCAGGGTGTGTTCCACCCCCGGCAGCCCGCCCTCCTGCAACCCGGACTGGCGGATCATGAAGCCGAGAGTGTCCAGCGCCGCCAGCACGTGCTGCTGGGTGGGGATCGGGTGCACGAAGACCGGCACCATGGCCCCCTGGTCGAGGTCGGGGTCGAGCGACACCTCGGTCCGCAAACCCATCCGCAGGCTCAGCAGCGGCACCCCACCGAAGGTGGTCACCGGGGTCTCCCACGGCAGCGGGAACGCGAAGTCGACAGCCCGCCGCCGACCGGCCGGTACGACGAACCGGCCGGCGATCGGCACGTCGAAGAACTGCATGAGACGCCGGGGCGCGGACGGGTCGTCCGGCTCGACGGTGGTGACCAGGCCGAGTCGGATGTGCCGAACCAGCACGTTGTCCGGGCCGGCCGCGAGGGTCACCCGCCCGGGCAGGCGCAGGCCCGGTCGGGTACTCGGGTTGGGCAGCGTGGTCTGCACGGAGAGCCCGGTCCCACCGGACTCCGGGGACACTCCCGTCAGCCGCACCGCACGCCCCCTCCCGGGACGGGGCCGTGCCGGCCCCACCCGGCGCGCCTACCCGGTCGGGGTGACCTCAAGCTTGCCGCGCCGACCCGGCCGCGCCTCCTCGACGCGGCCACGCCTCCTCGACCCGGCCGCGCCTCCTCGGCGCGGCCGGGTCGTAGGGGTCAGCGCAACCGCCGCCCGCGGGGCACCGTGTCGGTCTCGTCGTCGAACTCCCCGATGACCTCCTCCAGGAGGTCCTCCAGGGCCACGAAACCGATCGGCCGGGCCGGGCCACCGCCGTTGCGGACCAGCGCGAGTTGTGACTGTCGAGCCCGCATCGCCGCCACCGCCTCGGTGACCGAGGACGTCGCGGGCAGGGTGAACGCGGGGGTCATCAGCTCCCCGGCGGTGGCGACCCGGCCGGTGGTGACCACCCGTACCGCCTCCCGGACGTGCACGAGCCCGCACACGTCGCCCGCCTCGTCGAGCACCGCGAGCCGGGATCGGCCGCTGTCCCGGCTGACCTCCTCGATCCGCTCGGCCGGGTCGTCGCGGCGGACGGTGACCATGGTGGCGAACGGTTCCATCACCTGCGCCACCGACGTGCCCTGCAACTCCAGCATGCTGGTCAGCAGTTGGTGCTGCTCAGCGCCGAGCAACCCGTGCTCCCGGGACTGCTCCAGCAGCATCCGCAGCTCGTCCGGGCCGTGCACCTGGGCGAGCTGGTCCTGCTGATTGACGCCGAACAGCCGCAGGATCGCGTTGGCCAGGGCGTTCAGCGCGGAGAGCACCGGCCGGGAAACCCGGGCGAAGGCGCGGAACGGCAACGCGAGCAGCGTCGCCGAGCGCTCCGCGTCGGTGATCGCCCACGACTTCGGTGCCATCTCCCCCACCACCAGGTGCAGGAAGGTCACCACCCCGAGGGCGAAGACCAGAGCGATCAGGTGACTGGCAGCGTCCGGCAGGCCCACCGCGTGCAGCAGGGGGCTGAGCAGGTGCTCGATCGCCGGCTCGGCCAGCGCGCCGAGACCCAGGGTGCACAGCGTGATGCCGAGCTGCGCGCCGGCCAGCATCAGCGACAGCTCGCGGACGCCATCCAACGCGGCCCGTGCCGCTCGGCCACCGTTTGCCGCCGCCTGTTCCAGGCGGTAGCGCTTGCTGGCCACCAGGGCGAACTCGGCGGCCACGAAGAACCCGTTCAGCGCCAGCAGGATCACCGAACTGAACAGTGCGATCCCGGGGCTCATGCGGTCACCTCGGGTTTGGTCAACTGCAACCGCACCGAGTCGGCCACGTGCCGGTCCACGGCCAGCACCTCGACCAGCGCCCGGGGCTCCGCCTCGTTGACCTCGCCGTCCGCGCCCTCGGGTTGCAGGCTGATCTCCAATCGGTCACCGACCTCGGGCACCCGGCCCAGCTCCCGCATCACCAACCCGGACAGGGTGTCGTACTCGGGGGCCTCGGGCAGGGCGATGCCGGTGCTGTCGGCGACCTCGTCGATCCGCCAGCGGGCCGGCACCACCCAGGACCCGTCGTCCTGCCGGGCGGGTGCCCGGTCCGGTGGGTCGTCCTCGTCGCGGATCGGGCCGACCAGTTCCTCGGCGATGTCCTCGAGCGTGATGACGCCGGCGAAGCCGCCGTACTCGTCGACCACGCACGCCATCTGCCGGTGCCCGGACCGCAGGCGGTCGAGCACTGTGGGCAGGGGCAACGTCTCCGGTACGAGCAGCGGCGGCCCGGCCACCGCGCTCACCGGGGTGGTGGCCCGCTCCGCCGGGGGTACGCCGAGCACGTCGGCGATACCGACGATGCCGAGCACGTCGTCGACGCCCTCCGCACCGCGTACCGGGAAGCGGGAGTGGCCGGTGTCCAGCAGCTCGACCACCCGGCTCACCGGCTCGTGCGCCCGGACGGTGTGCACGTCGACGCGGGGCACCATCGCCTCGCCGGCGGTCAGCTCGCGGAAGTCCAGACCTCGGTCGAGCAGCGTGGACATCTCGGCGTCGAGGCTGCCCTCCTCGCGGGACTCGGCGATGATCTGTTCCAGGTCGGCCGGGGTGGCACCGCTGGGCAGTTCCTCGATCGGCTCGATGCCGATCCGGCGCAGCAGCCGGACCGAGGCCCGGTCGAAGAGCCGGATCAGCGGCCCGGCGACGGCCAGGTAGACGAGGGTGGACCGGCTCAGCGCCCGCGCCAGTTGCTCGGCCCGCGCGATGGCCAGGTTCTTCGGGGCCAGCTCACCGAGGACCATCTGCACGACGGTGGCGATGACCAGGGCCAACGCCACCGACAGCGGCAGACTGACCGCCTCGCTGACACCGGCCACGCCGAGCAGGTCGGCAAGACCGCCGCCCAGGTACGGCTCGGCGACGTAGCCGACCAGCAGGGCGGTGACGGTGATGCCGAGTTGCGCGCCGGAGAGCATGAAGGAGAGCCGGCTGGTCACGGTCAGGGCCCGGGCGGCGGCCGGATCGCCGTCGTCGGCGAGCTGGCGCAGCTTGCCCCGGTCCACGGCGACGTAGCCGAACTCCTGCGCCACGAAGTAGCCGGTGGCGGCAGTAAGAACAATGATCAGAAGGAGACCAACGACGATCAACACGGGTCGCTCAGGGCTCCCGGGGTCGTCGGTACGGGGATATGCCGGGCACGACCCGGCTGGCTACTGCTGCCCTCCTGGGCAGAAGAGTCGATCATGCCGCTATTTTATCGGCGTCGGCTGGGACTCCGCTGGGGGTGGGCCGAAGGAGCGGATCGTCCGGTTCACCGGGCCGCCCGGGGCCGTTCACGCCGGGCCCGCCGATCCACCACCTGATCCGCGTTCGGCCAGCTCATCGGCGTCGAGCAGGCTCCGGTCAAGCCGCCCCGACCGGTACGCGGCCCGCCCGATCATCTGCGCCGCGACCGGCGCGGTGGACAACTGGAAGACCGCCACCAGCAGGATCATGCCCAGGTCCGCCGGGGACCGCAGCCGCAACGCGATGCCCAGCAGCAACAGGAGCACCCCGAGCACCTGTGGTTTGGTGGCCGCGTGCATCCGGGACAGCGCGTCCGGGAACCGCAGTACGCCGATCCCGGCGGCCAGGGCGAGCAGCGCGCCGGCCACCAGACAACCGGCGCCGAGCCAGTCCGCGATCGTCGCGATCACTGCTGCTCCCGGACGGCGAAGCGGACCAGCGACACCGAGCCCACGAAGCCGAGCAGGGAGAGCACCACCAGCACGGGCAGCGTGGTGGCGTGCCGATTGACCGCCGCCTCGGCGCCCACCCCGGCGACCATCGTGGCGAGCAGCATGTCCGCGGCGATCACCCGGTCGACCAGCGACGGGCCACGGTAGAGGCGGGCCAGCGCGAGGAGCGCGGTGACCGACAGCAGTGCGGTGAGGACGACGGCCAGGAAGGTGGTCACGGGCGGGTTCCCTTCTCGGGTGAGGTGACGTCGAGTCGGCGCAGTTCGCTGGTGGAGCCGATCGCGCGGATGATTCGCCGCTCGACGGTGAGCGTGCGGGCCCGGGCCACGTCCAGGTCCCTGGGACTGTGGGTGTCCAGGACGTGCAGGTAGAGAGTTCCGGAGTCCCGGTCCACCTCGAGGATCAACGTGCCCGGCACCAACGAGACCGCCTCGGCGGTGAGCGCCAGGTTCAGGTCGGTGGCCACCCGCAACCGGACCCCGATGATCGCCCCGCGCGGTCGGTAGCCGGGCTGCACGGCGATCCGGGCGATGTGCAGGCTCGCGCTGACCAGCTCGACGGCGAACCGGCCCGCGAACACCAGCAGCGCCCACGGTCGCAACCGGCCACCGAAGCTGACCGCCGGCAGCGGGTAGAACACCAGCACGGCCGCACCCACCAACAGGCCACCGATCAGGTTGGCCCAGTTGACGTCACCCCAGAGCAGGATCCAGACCACCACCAGCCACCCGAGCGCCACCGCCTGGTCCCGCCAGCGCCCGAGCCGCCCTCGCCCCACCACGGCGGACCCGGGGGTGTCGGGAGCCGGCTCCGGGGGGCCGGTCACGGCACACCGCCCGGCAGCACGGCATGGACGTACGGGGTGCGCAGCCGCAGGTCCGAAGCCGCGTCGGTGGTGACGTCGAAGAGCGGACCGGCCAGCACTGTCAACGCCAGCCCGAGGGCGACCAGGGCCACTGTGGCGCCCACCATCAGCCTCGGCAGCTGGATCCCCGGCTCGCTGGTGGCCAGCCGGGGCGCGCGCCAGAAGGCGATGTTCCACACCCGGGACGCCACGTACAGGGTGAGCAGGCTGGTCAGCGTGCCGGCCGCGACCAGCACGCCGGGCAGCGGCCCGCCGGCGGCTACCCCGGCCTGGAGCAGGCCGAGCTTGCCGAGGAAGCCGGAGAACGGTGGTACGCCGGCGAGATTCATGGCCGGGATGAAGAAGAGCACACCCAGCAGCGGCGCCACCCGGGCCAACCCGCCGATACGACGCAGGTCGGTGCTGCCGGCACGCTCCTCCACCAGGCCGGCGACGAGGAACAGCGTGGTCTGGATGGTGATGTGGTGCACCACGTAGAAGATCGCGCCGGAGAGGCCGGCCACGGTGCTCAACGCCACCCCGAAGATCATGTAGCCGATGTGACTGACCAGGGTGAACGAGAAAAGGCGCTTCAGGTCGGACTGGGCCACCGCGCCGAGGATGCCGATCACCATGGTCAGCCCGGCGACGACCATGAGCAGGATGTGGGCACGCCCACCCGGAAACAGCAACGTCTCGGTGCGGATGATCGCGTAGACGCCCACCTTGGTGAGCAGACCCGCGAAGACGGCCGTGACCGGAGCCGGTGCGGTGGGGTAGCTGTCCGGCAGCCAGGCCGACAGCGGGAAGACCGCCGCCTTGATCGCGAAGGCCAGTAGCAACATCAGCTCCAGGGCCAGTCGGACACCGCCGGGCAGGTCGTCGAGACGCTGGGCGAGCTGGGCAAGATTGAGTGTGCCGGTGGCCGCGTACACCAGACCCACCGACATCAGAAAGATCATCGAGGAGAGGATGCTGACCACCACGTACGTCGACCCGGTCCGGATCCGGGTTTCCGTGCCCCCCAGGGTGATCAGCACGAAGCTGGCGGCCAGCAGGATCTCGAACCCGACGAAGAGGTTGAACAGGTCACCGGCCAGGAACGCGTTCGTGACACCCGCCGTGAGCACCAGGTACGTCGGGTGGAAGATCGACACCGGGGAGCTCTCAATCGTCTCGCTGCCGCCCTGGCCCACCGAGTACAGCAACACGCACAGCGTCACCGCCGACGAGACCACGACCATCAGCGCGGCCAGCTGATCGGCCACCAGGACGATGCCGACCGGCGCCGGCCACCCCCCGACCGCCACCACCACCGGCCCGTGCCGGTACGCCTGCACCAGCAGCACCACCGCCACCGTGAGCGTGCCGCTCAGACACAGCACGCTGATCGTTCGCTGGATTCGGGGCTTCCCGGCCAGCAGCAGGGTCAGCGCCGCACCGAGCAGCGGCACCACCACCGGCAGCGGCACCAGGGCGCGCATCACGACTCGTCCCCGCGTCGTAGCCGTCGGCGGGCCGGCTCGGGATCGACCTGTTCCGGGTCTCCGTTCGGGCCCTCGCCACCGTGATCGACAGTACCCACCTCGTTGCGTCCGGCCCGGCGGATGATCTGCCTGTCCTCCAGGTCGTCGGGCACCTCGTCGTCCCCGGACAGATACCAACTGCGGTACGCCACAGCGAGCAGGAACGCGGCGAACCCGAAGGTGATCACGATGGAGGTCAACACCATCGCCTGCGGCAGCGGGTCGCTCATCCGCTCCACCGGGCCCGTGCCGACGATCGGCGCCGCACCCGACCGCCCGCCCAACAGGATCAACAGGTTCACCCCGTTGCCGAGCATGATCACCCCGAGCAGGATCCGGGTCAGGCTGCGCTCCAACAGCAGGATCACCCCGCACCCGACCAGCACCGCGACGGCGAGCACCAGCACCAACGTCGGCCCCGCACCGCTCCTCGTCACCGCGCCACCCCTGTTCGCGACTGCGGGGCTCGCAAACCCGGCTCACTCCTCGCGCTCACCGCGCCACCCCTGTTCGCGACTGCGGGGCTCGCAAACCCGGCTCACTCCTCGCGCTCACGCCCGGTCCCCCTTGTCGACGGCCAACCCGCCGCTGGCCGTTCCAGTGGCCTCGATGTGCCGGTCCACCTCGGCACCGAGGCTGCGCAGGATGTCCAGGACCAACCCGATCACCACCAGGTACACGCCGATGTCGAAGAAGAGCGACGTGACCAGATGGGCGTCGCCGATCAGTGGCAGGGTTCGGTCGACCTTCGCGCTCTCCAGCACCGACCCGCCGAGCAGCAGCGCCACCACACCACTGCCCACCGCCATGGCCAGCCCGGCGCCGAGGATCGCGCCAGCGCCGATCGGGGCCGCCTCGGTCAGCTCGTACCGGCCGCCGGCCAGGTAGCGCACCACCAGGGCGAGACCCGCCACCAGCCCGCCGGCGAACCCGCCGCCCGGCGCGTTGTGCCCGGAGAAGAGCAGGAACAGCGAGAACAGCACCACGGTGTGGAAGATCAGCCGGATGACCACCTCCAACACGATCGAGCGGCGCTCCTCGTAGAGGGTGGGGCCACCGCGCAGCCACACCGGCCGGCCGCGTCCGCTCTCCTCCTGCTCGGCACCGGGCCGGCGCGGCCGCGGCCCCGTGCGGGAGCGCTCGAAGATCAGGCTGGCCACCCCGGTCGCGGCCACCACCAGCACCGCCAGCTCGCCCATCGTGTCCCAGGCCCGGATGTCGACAAGGGTCACGTTGACCACGTTGCGGCCGTACCCGTGCACCACCGCCAGATCCGGAAAGGCGGCGGAGATGTCCGGCGCCCGGCGGGCGCCGACGGCGGTGAGGGCCAACCCGGCGGCCACCACACCCGCCGCCACCCCGATCACCCGGCGGACCCAACGGGTACGGCGCAGCGGGCGGGCCGAGAACCGCTCCGGCAGGCGACGCAGCACCAGCACGAAGACCGCGATCGTCGCGGTTTCCACCAGAAACTGGGTGAGCGCCAGGTCGGGCGCTCCGTGCAGCACGAACAACATCGCCGTGCCGTAGCCGGTCATGCCCACCAGCAGCATCGCGGTCAGCCGGCGACGGGCGCCGACCGCCAGCACCGCCGCCACCGTGATCACCACGACGACCACCGGTTGCAGCGCGCTGTCCCAGAGTGGAATCCGCGCACGCCAGGGGCTGGCGGAAAGCATCGCCGCACCCGGCACCAGCACCAGTGTCACCAGGATGATGCCCAGATACTGCGGCAGCGAGCCACGCTGGGTCGCGCTGGTGACCTCGATGGCCATCCGGTCGAACCGGCCGACCACCCACTCGTACCCCTGGTTGCCTCCCACCGGTGACCGGAGCCGGGCCAGCACCGGGGCGAGCGGCCCGCGCGCGGCGAAGAGCAGACCGCCACCGACGAGCGCCAGCACGGACAGGCCGAGCGCCGGGGTCGGTCCGGCCCAGAGCGCCAGGTGCGCGTCGACACCGCCGAGCAGATCGGCGTACGGGCGCAGCAGGTTGTCCAGCACGCTCGCGGCCGGACCGGCTAGCAGACCGACACCGGCGAGCACCGCGGGCGGGACCAGCATCGACGCGGCGATCGACCCCGGCGGGACCGGTGCCACACCCGGCCGGTCGGCGAACGCGCCCCAGAGGAAGCGGGCGCTGTACGCGACGGTGAGCACCGTCCCGGCGACCAGGCCGGTGAGGAGCACCGGCTGGTCGGTGAAGGCCGCGAACACCGCCTCCTTGGCCACGAAGCCGACCAGCGGCGGCACACCGGCCATCGACGCCGCGGCCAGCACTGCGACCACGAACAGCGGCCGGGACCAGTGCCGCACCCCGGACAGCTCGCGCAGGTCACGGGTGCCGGCACCGTGGTCGATGATGCCGACGACCAGGAACAGCGCCGCCTTGAACAGGGCGTGCGACAGCAGCATCGCGGTGCCGGCCAGCGCGGCGTCGGGCGTGCCCGAGCCGGTCACCGCCACCAGCAGGCCGAGCTGGCTGACCGTCCCGTACGCCAGCAGCAGCTTGAGGTCGGTCTGACGCAGCGCGGCCCACCCGCCGAGCAGCATGGTCGCCACGCCGGCGACCTGCACCAGCGGCCGCCACGGGCCGACCGTGGCGAGCACCGGCGCGAGCAGCCCGACCAGGTAGACACCGGCCTTGACCATGGCGGCGGCGTGCAGGTAGGCGCTGACCGGAGTGGGTGCCGCCATCGCGACCGGCAGCCACGAGCTGAACGGCAGCACCGCCGACTTGGAAAGCGCGCCGGCCAGGATCAGCAGCACGGCGCCCACCAGGTACCCGCCTCCGGGCAGAGGCTGCTCGCTGATCTCCGACCAGCGGTAGGTGCCGGCGTGTTCGCCCAGCATGATGAAGCCGACCAGCATGGCGAGTCCGCCCAGCGTGGTGACTGTCAACGCCTGCGCCGCCGCCCAACGGCTGGACCGCCGTTCGGTGCTGTGCCCGATCAGCAGGTACGAGAAGATCGTGGTCAGCTCCCAGCCGACGTAGAGCAGCAGCAGGTCGTCGGAGAAGACCAGCGCGAGCATCGCGCCCGCGAAGGCGACCAGGACCGCGACGAATCGCGCCAGCCCGCTGGAACCGGCGCCGAAATACCGGGCGCTGTAGACCAGCACCAGCGCGCCGACGCCGCCGATCAGCAGCGTCATCAGCCAGGACAGCGTGGTGAGCCGGAACGCGATGTCGAGGTCCAACTGCCGGATCCACGGGTACGTCTCGACCACCGCCCCGCCGTCGGCGACGGCCGGAGTGCGGGCCACCGCCCAGCAGAACGCGGCAGCCGGCGCGAGCGCCAGCGGGTAGCACGCGCGCGGACCCCACCGGCGGACGAGCAGGGGCGCGGCGAGGGCCGCCACGAGATGGAGGATGAGCAGTACCAGCACCTGCGCTCCCGATCGACATGGCCGACGCCCGTGGCAGCGGTGGCGCCTAGCAGCGATCAGACGCCAGTTCCTCCCCCGCCGGGCGGTTTTGCCAGAATTCGTCCCCTCAGGCCCTCCAACCCCACTCCACCCCCACCCCCACCCCGACCCCCGCCCCTCAGCCCCAGCCCCAGCCCCAGCCCCCGCCCCAGCCTGGCAACCTCCCCCGTTCTCCCCCGCTCGCGCCGATCTTGCAGTTTCGGCTGTCGACTCGCGTGAAATGTCCGCTATGCCACGACAGAAAGTGCAAGATCGCGGGGAACGAGGAGCGCACCCCGGTCGATCATGGAGTTGTGGTGCCTGATTTGGTCTTTCACGGGGCACTTGTCACCCACCACAACTCCTTGATCGACGGGTGGGGCGGGCGCGGACGGGGCACGCGTGGGGCGCGGACCGCAGCCAGGGGTACGGGGCGCGGGCGAAGGCGCGGGGCGCGGGCGAAGGCGCGGGGCGCGGGGTGGCGGTGGGGCGCGGGGTGGCGGTGGGGCGCGGGGTGGCGGTGGGGCGCGGGGTGGCGGTGGGGCGCGAGGCGCGGGGTGGGGCGGGGTTGTCAGGTCAGGAGGGCGTTGTTGAGGGGTTGCGCGTCGCCGGGTGCGGGGCGGTCGCGGCGCAGCTCGGCCAGCAGGTCGGGGCGGCCGAGTTGGCGGGCGACCCGGTCGACGACCCGCTCGGCGGCGGTCAGCGAACGCACCGACAGCAGGCGGCCACGGCTCTCGCGACGCAGCACGAAGTAGTGCACTGCCACGCGGACCTGACCCCGGTCGGCGGCGCTGGCCTGGGCGGTGCAGAGGACCATCTGGCGTAGACAGTGGGCGAGGCGTTCGGCGAGCTCGAGCTCGGGGCCGTGCAGGCCGGCGCGGAGCGCGGCGAGGTGGCTGTCGACCTTGCGAATCAGCACGTCGGTGCCCGGTTCGACGGTGCGCTGCTCGCCGGCCATCAAATCCCCTCACCCCGGTTCGCGTTGCGAGTGAAGTTACTTTATGTTGCTCCTCAGAAGCAAGCAGTTAAGTGAGACTTAACGTATTAAGCGCACCTTCCACGCTTTTTGCATTTCGCTGGTTCATTCCGTCGTGAGGTCGCTCGTGCATGTCGGACCCGCGGGGCACGATGGACCCGTGACCGGGGCAGACGCAGACGCCGGCGCGGTGCTGGCCGGGTTCGGCCCGGCCACCCGCGCCTGGTTCGACAACGCCTTCGCCGCCCCGACCGCCGCGCAAACCGGCGCCTGGCGGTCGGTCGCCGCCGGGCGCAACGCGCTCGTCGTGGCGCCCACCGGCTCGGGCAAGACGCTCGCGGCCTTCCTCTGGTCACTGGACCGGCTCGCCAGCGAGCCAGCACCGGCCGAGGCCCGCCAGCGGTGCCGCGTGCTCTACGTCAGCCCGCTCAAGGCTCTCGCCGTCGACGTGGAGCGCAACCTGCGCGCCCCGCTGGCCGGCATCCGGCAGGCGGCCACCCGCTTGGGCGTCGCACCGCCCGACATCACCGTCGGCATGCGCACCGGCGACACGCCCGCCGACGAGCGACGCGCCTTCGCCCGCACCCCACCGGACATCCTCATCACCACGCCTGAGTCGCTGTTCCTGCTGCTCACCTCCGCGGCTCGCGACTCGCTGCGCGGCATCCAGACGGTGATCGTCGACGAGGTGCACGCAGTTGCCGGCAGTAAACGCGGCGCCCACCTCGCCCTCTCCCTCGAACGCCTCGACGAGCTGCTGCCCGCCCCGGCGCAGCGCATCGGCCTCTCGGCCACCGTCCGGCCGATCGACGCCTGTGCGCAGTTCCTCGGCGGCGCCCGCCCGGTCGACGTGGTGCAGCCGGCCACCCTGAAGACCATCGAGGTCAGCGTCGAGGTCCCGGTGGAGGACATGACCCGCCTGGACGAGCAGGAGCAGCCACCGGAGGACGACCTCGGCGGCCCCGGGCCACGTCGGGCGTCGATCTGGCCGGCCGTGGAGGAACGGGTCTTCACCCTCATCGGGCAGCACCGCTCGACCATCGTCTTCACCAACTCCCGGCGTAGTGCCGAGCGCCTCTGCGCCCGACTCAACGAGCTGGCCGCCGAGGCGGTGGCCGCATCCGCGTCGGGCGAGGGCGCGATCGGCGCACCGGAGGGGTTGCCGGCCGGCGACGACCCGGCGGGCGACGGTGACCCGGCATCCGGCGCGCAGCGCTGGGGCGGTCCCGCCGGTCCGCTGCGCAACCGGCCGCCGGCCGAGGTGATGGCCCAGTCCGGCGCGGCCACCGGCGCGGCGCCCGTGATCGCCCGCGCCCACCACGGCAGCGTCTCCCGGGAGGAGCGCAAGCACATCGAGGAAGCGCTCAAGTCCGGCCAGCTCCCGGCGGTGGTGGCCACCTCCAGCCTGGAGCTCGGCATCGACATGGGCGCTGTCGACCTGGTGGTGCAGATCGAGGCGCCGCCCAGCGTGGCTGCCGGTCTGCAACGGGTCGGCCGGGCCGGGCACCAGGTGGGCGCGGTCTCGCGGGGGGTGGTCTTCCCCAAGCACCGCGGCGACCTGCTCTCCTGCGCGGTGGTCGCCGAGCGGATGACCGCCGGAGCGATCGAGGAGCTGCACTACCCGCGCAATCCGTTGGACGTGCTGGCCCAGCAGATCGTGGCGATGGTGGCGCTGGAGCCGTGGACGCTGGGCGACCTGGCCGTGCTGGTCCGCCGGGCCGCGCCCTTCGCCGAGCTGCCCGACTCGGCGCTGCACGCCGTGCTCGACATGCTCTCCGGCCGCTACCCGTCCACGGCGTTCGCCGAGCTGCGCCCCCGGCTCGTCTGGGACCGGGCCACCGATGTGCTCACCGGCCGCCAGGGGGCGCAACGCCTGGCGGTGACCAGCGGCGGAACCATCCCCGACCGGGGTCTGTTCGGGGTCTTCCTGGCCGGCGCCGAGCGGGCCGCCCGGGTCGGCGAGCTGGACGAGGAGATGGTCTACGAGTCCCGGGTCGGTGACGTCTTCCTGCTCGGCTCGTCCTCCTGGCGGATCGAGGAGATCACTCCGGACCGGGTGCTGGTCTCGCCCGCCCCGGGGCAGGCCGCCCGCATGCCGTTCTGGAAGGGCGACCAGCTGGGCCGGCCGGTGGAGCTGGGCCGGGCGATCGGCGCCCGGGTCCGCACCCTGCTGCGCCAGACCGACGAGGCGGCAGTGGCCGCGCTGCGCGACGGTGGGCTGGACGACTGGGCCGCCAACAACCTGATGGCCTACCTGCGCGAGCAGCGGGAGGCCACCCGCTCGCTGCCCGACGACCGCACGGTGGTGGTCGAGCGGTTCCGCGACGAACTGGGTGACTGGCGGCTGGCCGTGCACAGCGTGCTCGGTGCCCGGGTCAACGGACCCTGGGCCCTCGCGGTGGGCCGCCGGCTGGCCGAGCGGTACGGGGTCGACGCCCAGGTGATGCCCTCCGACGACGGCATCGTGGTGCGTCTTCCGGACACCGCCGACGAGCCGCCCGGCGCCGACGTGGTGGTCTTCGAGCCCGACGAGATCGCCCAGCTCGTGGAGGAGTCGGTCGGCACCTCCGCCCTGTTCGCCGCCCGTTTCCGGGAGTGCGCCGCCCGGTCCCTGCTGCTGCCGCGCCGCGACCCGCGGCGTCGCCAACCGCTCTGGCAGCAACGGCAGCGGGCCGCGCAACTGCTCGACGTCGCCCGCGAGTACGCGGACTTCCCGGTCACCCTGGAGGCTGCCCGGGAGTGCCTCCAGGACGTCTTCGACCAGCCGGCGCTGGCTGGGTTGATGCGCGACCTGGCCACCCGCAAGGTGCGGCTGGTCGAGGTGGAGACCAGCGCGCCGTCGCCGTTCGCGCGGTCGCTGCTCTTCGGCTATGTCGGCGCGTTCCTCTACGAGGGTGACGCCCCGCTGGCCGAGCGCCGCGCCGCCGCACTCGCCCTCGACTCCACGCTCCTCGGCGAGCTGCTCGGCCGTGTCGACCTGCGGGAGTTGCTCGACCCGGCGGTGCTCACCGAGACCGACCGGCAACTTCGGTGGCTGACCGAGCAGCGCCGCCCCCGCGACGCCGAGGACGTCGTCGAGCTGCTGCGGGTGCTCGGTGACCTGAGCGACGCCGAGTTGACCGAGCGGGGTGTGCCGGAGACGTGGCTCAGTGAGCTGGAGGCCACCCGCCGGGTGCTGCGGGTCCGGATCGCGGGCGAACAGCGCTGGGTGGGTGTCGAGGACGCCGCCCGCCTGCGCGACGCCCTCGGCGTGGCGCTGCCGATGGGGGTGGCTGAGGCGTACCTCGCCCCGGTGGCCGATCCGCTCGGTGACCTGGTGGCCCGCTACGCCCGCACCCACGGGCCGTTCGCCGCGGCCAGCTGCGCGGCCCGGTTCGGGCTCGGTGTGTTCGTCGTCGAGCAGGCGCTGCGCCGGCTCGGCGCCACCGGGCGGGTGGTCTCCGGGGAGTTCACCCCGGATTCGGCCGGCGCCCAGTGGTGCGACGCCGAGGTGCTGCGGATGCTGCGTCGTCGCTCGCTGGCGGCGCTGCGCCGGGAGATCGAGCCGGTGTCGCCCCGGGCCCTCGCCACGTTCCTGCCGCGCTGGCAGCAGGTCGGCTCGTCCGCCCGAGGTGTGGAGGCGCTCGCCGCCACCGTGGAGCAGTTGCAGGGCACCGCGGTGCCGGCGTCAGCGCTGGAGCGGTTGGTGCTGCCCGCCCGGGTCGCTGACTACTCCCCCGCCCAGTTGGACGAGCTGTGCGCCAGCGGGGAGGTGCTCTGGGCGGGGTCGGGCGCGATCTCCGGGGGCGACGGCTGGGTAACCCTGGCGTACGCGGACGCCGCACCGCTGCTGCTCCCGCCGCCCGACGAGGCGTTGACCCGTACCCCGCTGCACGACGCGGTGCTCGACGCGCTCGGCGACGGGCAGGCGCTCTTCTTCCGCCCGCTGGCCGACCGGGTCGGGTCGACCGACGACGCCGCGTTGACCGCTGTGATCTGGGACCTGGTCTGGGCGGGGTACCTCAGCAACGACACCCTCGCCCCGCTGCGCGCGGTGCTCGGCGCCGGCGGAGCGCACCGCTCCCGGCCGTCCGCGCCCCGCACCCGTTACCGGCGGCCCGGTCGGGTGGCGCTGCCGACCCGGGGTGGCCCGCCGACGGTCGCCGGCCGCTGGTCGCGTCTTCCGGAGCGGGACCTCGACCCGACCCGGCGGGCCGCCGCGCTCGCCGACCTGCTGCTGGAGCGGCACGGGGTGGTCACCCGGGGCGCGGTGATGGCCGAGCAGGTGGTCGGTGGGTTCTCGGCGGTCTACCCGGTGCTGTCGGCGCTGGAGGAGCGCGGCGCGGCCCGCCGGGGTTACTTCGTCGAAGGGCTCGGGGCGGCGCAGTTTGCCGTACCCGGTGCTGTGGACCGGCTGCGCGCGCTGGCCGAGCCGACCGACGGCGCCCGGGGTCGGGGCGCGGTGGCGACGGTGCTCGCCGCGACCGACCCGGCCAACCCGTACGGTGCGGCGCTGCCCTGGCCGGAACGGGTGATCGACTCCGGCGACGGCGCCACCCCGGCGACCGGGCACCGGGCCGGTCGCAAGGCGGGCGCCCTGGTGGTGCAGGTGGGCGGAGACCTCGTCCTCTACGTCGAACGCGGCGGCCGAACGCTGCTCTCCTTCACCGACGACACCGACGCGCTCGCCGCGGCCGGCAAGGCGCTCGCCGACGCCGTCCACTCGGGGGCGTTGGGCGCGATGTCGGTGGAGCGGGCCGACGGCGAGGCGGTGCACTCGTCGCCGCTGCGGGACGCGTTGACCGCCGCCGGCTTCCGGGCCACCCCCCGGGGCCTACGCCTGCGCGGCTGACCCGCCAAGGACCCGCCGAGGGCAATTCCGCAGAGAGCGTGATGTCTGTGAGTCATCACGATGACTCACAGACATCACGGTCAAAAGAACAACATGCTCCGGCCACGCCGGTGGCTCAGCCCAGCCTGTCGAGGGCCTTCTCGTAGCCGGGGCGGTCGGCGGCCGGGGTCTTCGCCTCCAGGTAGTTCAGCACCACCGCGCCGCGCCGGTACGACTGGCCACCCCACGTCTCCGCGATGTCACTGGCGCTGGTCTCGTCCGGGAAGACGTACACGGTTACGGCGTCGGTGGCGATCAGCTCGGAACAGCCCAGGCCGAGGCCGTCCGGCCCGCAGTCGACCGAGCGGTCCTTCGGGTGCGGCACCTTCAGACCGGCGGCCCGGAAAGCGTCGACGACCTGCTTCGCGCCGGGCGCCCTGGCCGGGCGCTTGGGCAACACCACCGGCGGCGGGCTGGCCGGCCGTCGCTGCGTCGTGCCCTGGGCGGCGGGGGGCGGGGTCGCGCCGTCGGCACTGGGTGCGGCCTGGGGCGTCGGCAGGCCGGTCGGGGCCGCCTCGGACGAGGCGGACGGGGTCGCGGTCGGGCTGCCGTCGTCGTCACTGCCACAACCGGCGCTGAGGGCGACGGCGACCAGCAGGATTCCGACTGCGGGGAGGTTCCGAGTTGTCACCAGGGCAGTCTGCACAACGTCTTCCCGCGGCGGGAGGGGCCGGTCGGCCACTGCGCTGTCCCGTATCCGCCAGCACAGCGCGGATTCCACTAGCCTGCGGGCATGTCCGCCGCGCCCTGGATCTCGCTGACCACCGACTACGGCCTCACCGACGGCTTCGTGGCCGCCTGCCACGGGGTCATCGCCCGGATCGCGCCGGCCGCACGGGTGATCGACGTGACCCACCTGGTGCCGCCGGCCGATGTCCGGCGCGGTGCTGCCGTACTGGCGCAGACCGTGCCGTACCTGCCGGTGGGAGTGCACGTGGCGGTGGTCGATCCGGGTGTGGGCACCGCCCGGCGGGGGGTCGCGCTGGCCACGCCGGGCGGACTGCTGGTCGGACCGGACAACGGGTTGCTGCTGGACGCGGCCACCGCGCTCGGTGGGGTGACCGACGCGGTCGAGCTGACCGAGCCGCGCTGGCTGGCCGCCCAGGTGTCCGCCACGTTCCACGGCCGGGACGTCTTCGCACCGGCGGCGGCCCGGCTGGCGCTCGGCGCACCGCTGGCCGAGGCGGGCCCACCTGTCGACCCCGCCGGGCTGGTGCGACTTCCGGCGCCGACGGTGTCCCGGGACGCCGAGGGCTTCACCGCCGAGGTGCTGACAGTGGACCACTTCGGCAACGTCCAACTTGCCGCGCCGGCCGAGTTGCTCGATCCGCTGCCGGCCACACTCCGGGTGGGTCCGCCGGGACCGACACCGGCCCTCGCGGCGGTGCACGGGCGCACCTTCGGCGACGCCCCGGCCGGAGGCCTGGTGGCTTACGTCGACTCGGCCGGTCTGGTGGCGGTCGCGGTCAACGGCGGGCGGGCAGCGGACCTCCTCGCCGCCTTCCCGGGGGACCTCCTGCGGGTATCGGGCTGATGTTCGACTGTGGAATGCTTCTCCGGTGGGTGAGCATGTGGTTCCTGTGGGCTGTCCCTGCTGTGCATCGCGAACCGGCGGGGGGACCTGCCCCGTCTGTTTCTGGACCGACGACGGCCAGACCGACGCCGACGCCGACGCCGTCCGGGGCGGCCCCAACGGCGACCTGAGCCTGACGCACGCCCGCCTCAACTACGCCGTCTACGGTGCCAGCCACCCGCGCTACCAGGACATGGTGCGCACGGCTCGCCCCGACGAGCGCCCCTGACATCGACGGAGCGCCCGACGGGGTGAGCGTGGCTCAGCAGACCGGCACGCTGCCGCCGTACACGCTGGAGATGTATGCGTGGCTGACGTACTGGCCACTGGCCAGACGGTTCCAGCGGGTGGTGGTCCGGTAGGGGCCGGCGACCGACTGACCGGTGACGTAACACTGGATCGGCACGTGGGCCAGCCGGGCAGCGAGGCCTCGCGTCGCGTACGACGTGCTGGCCCCGGTGCGGATGTTGAGCGGCCCGTCACCGACGACACCGCGCGGCCCCCCTCCGGTCCACAGGTACGCGACGTCCACCCAGGAGTTGGTGGTCAGTAGCAACCCGTCCCAGAACGTCCCGTCGGCCAGGTCGATGCCGGCCGGGTTGAGCACGGTCCGCCCGAACTGGTCCCGTCCGCCGTTGTAGCCGGACTGGTACGCGGCCTGCGCCTCGGGCCGGCCCTGCGGCAGGTTCTTCCAGTTCTCCCGAACCGACGAGGGATTCCAGTAGTCGTCGCGGGTGTTCCACGGCCCGACGTCCCAGACCGGGGCGTACTCGCAGCGGGAGCCGCTGGTGGTGCAGACCCGCACTGTGTAGTCGCCGGTGTTCAACGGGGAGAGCCCCCGCCGCGACGGCAGCGCCGCGAAGTGGTCCCGGGGTTGCACGGTACGGCCGTTGGCGGTCAGCTCGCCGACCAGGCCGATACGGGTGGCGTACACCCGGTAGGTGCGGCCGGGCGTGGCGGCGGAGACGGCGACGTTCGCGTCGGCGGTGAGCCGCACGCCCCGTACCGTCGCCGTAGCGCCGCCGTCGGGGGCGGTGAGCACCACCCGGGTCTGCACCCTGGTGACCGGCCGGTCGAAGACCGCGCCGGTGGTGGCCGCCCGCCACTCCGTCCAGCCGGCGGCCCGCCAGCCGCGAACCTGCGCCTCCACTGTCGCCCCTGCCGGAACTGCGGCGTTGATCTCAGCGCGGACCCGGGTGGCCGGCCGGGCGAGGGTACGGGGAGCGGTCAGCAGCATCCCCTCGGCGACCGCACTGTGCGGGCTGCGGGCGCCGCGCCCGTTGGCGCGGGCATCCCGCAGGCGGAGGCCGGCGGCGCTACGCCGGACGTTGACATCGTCGCGGTCGACGATGGTGAGGTCGACGCTCCACCGTTCGTCGCCGGGCGCGGCGGCGACGAGAGTGATCGGAGCGCCGCCGGGTGCGGCCGGGGCAGGGCCGCCGGCGGGTAGCAGCGCTGCGGCGAGCAGGAGTGCGAGGGTGGCGATGAGGGCGACGGATGGGATACGACAAGAGGGTCGCGTCATGGGCATTCTCCTCAGAACCTCCTGACCTTCGCATGTCGGTAGATCATGAGGAACCTGAGTACAAATAGCGACACATGCGAATCTTGCTCGAAAGAGGGAGGATGGCAGGGTGCCCGAAGGCGACACCGTCTGGAACACCGCGCGCGTGCTGCAGCGTGCGCTGGCCGGCGCGCGGATCACCGGCAGTGACTTCCGGGTGCCGCAGCTGGCGACCACGGACCTGACCGACTGGACCGTCCGTGAGTCGGCCAGCCGGGGCAAACACCTGCTGCTGCGACTCGGCGCCCCGACCGGCGAGCACTGGACCCTGCACTCCCACCTGCGGATGGACGGCGCCTGGCGGGCGTACGCCCCGGGGGAACGCTGGAGCGGACGGCCCGCGCACCTGATCCGGGTGGTGCTGCGCAGCCCTGGCGCTGTCGCGGTCGGCTACCACCTGCACGACCTGACCCTGGTGCCGACCGCCGACGAGGGCCACCTGGTCGGCCACCTCGGCCCCGACCTGCTCGGCGCCGACTGGGACCCGGCCGAGGCGGTCCGTCGGCTCGCCGACCACCCGGAGCAGACCATCGGCGAGGCGCTGCTCGACCAGCGCAACCTGGCCGGTGTGGGCAACCTCTACAAGTGCGAGGTGCTGTTCCTGCGGGGCGTGTCACCGTGGACCCCGGTCGAGAAAGTGCCCGACCTGCCGGGCCTGGTGGCCCTCTCCCAGCGGCTGCTCGCCGCCAACCGGGGCCGGTGGACGCAGAGCAGCACCGGCTCACTGCACCGGGGGCAGACCAGCTACGTGTACGGCCGCCGCGCTCAGCCCTGCCGCCGCTGCGGCACGGCCATCCGCAAGGAGGAGCTCGGCGAACGGGTCACCTACTGGTGCCCGGTCTGTCAGCCCGAACTCCCGCGCCCCTCATCATCCGGCTGACCAGGCTCTCGCCAGACGGGATCCACGGCAGAAACGGACGATTGGGTAATTCCTAACCGGCCGCCGGAGTCGCATGCTGCGGTTGAGCGCTCACCGACCGTCAGCAGAGTGCCGAGGTCCCCCACGCCGGAGTGGCGGACCTCGCGCCCCGAACCGGGGAGAGTCATGGCGATGTTCCGCAGACTCCGCTCCACCTTCTTCGAGCGGACCACGGCCGACAGCCGGGCCGCGTCCGTGCCGACCCCGCGTACCGCCGACGAGGCCGTCGTCACGCCGAGCCTGGACCCGGCCGTCGTGCCCCGCTACTTCGGCCCGGTGCCGAACTTCGCCCACAGCCCTCGCCCGACCCGGGGCCCCGACGGGCAGGTGGTGGCCGGGACCGGGCTGCGCAAGTTCGTCGACCCACTGCCCGTCCCGGGCCAGCCCGGCCGCGGCGAGCTCGGCAGCCACCTGCCGGTGGCGGTGCCGGACACCATCAGCTATCCGGGCTGCGACTACTACGAGATCGGCCTGCAGGAGTACGCGCAGCGGCTGCACCGGGACCTGCCGGTCACCCGGCTGCGCGGCTACCGGCAACTCAACCTGGGCACCGACCCGGCCGGACACAACACGGTGGCTCCTCCGGAGCGGCCCTGGCACCTCGGGCCGATGATCAGCGCCCGTCGGGGTCGACCGGTCCGGGTGAAGTTCATCAACCAGCTCCCCACCGGCCGGTCCGGCGAGCTGTTCCTGCCGGTCGACGACACCGTCGAGGGAGCCGGCCTGGGCCCACTGGACGGCCCGGCGCCGTACCCACAGAACCGGGCCGTGCTGCACCTGGCCGGGGCGCAGACCGGCTGGACCAGCGCGGGCAACCCGGGGCAGTGGATCACCCCGGCCGGGGAGATCACCCCGTACCCGACCGGGCCCGGCCTGGCTCACGTGCCGGACATGCCGGCGCCCGGCACCGGGGCCACCACGCTCTACTTCCCGAACGAGCAGAGCGGCCGGCTGCTGTGGTTCCACGACAACACCCTCGGCCTGGCCCGACTCACCGTCTACGGCGGACAGCTCGCGCTCTACCTGATCACCGACCCGGCCGAGGACCAGCTCGTCGCCGACGCGGTGCTGCCAACCGACCAGGTGCCGCTGGTGATCGAGGACAAGACGTTCGTTCCGGACGACACCCAACTCGCCGCCGAGGACCCGACCTGGGACCGGGAACGCTGGGGCGCCCGGGGAAGCCTCTGGCACCCGCACGTCTACCAACCCCGGCAGAACCCGTACCGGTCCGGCGGACGCAACGCCACCGGCCGGTGGGACTACGGACCCTGGTCCCGCAACCCCGCCTCCGGCGACGCCCCCGCCGACGGTTGGGTGCCGAACCCGCACCACGACCCGGTCGGCGCGCCGGACGAGCCGCCGTCGAGCCCCGGCGTACCGCACCCGTCGGCGGTGCCCGAGGCATACGGCGACACCCCGCTCGTCAACGGCGTCGCCTACCCGTACCTGGAGGTGCGGCCGCGCGCGTACCGGTTCCGGATCCTCAACGCCTGCCTGGACCGCAGCCTCAACCTTCAGCTCTACCGCGCCTGCTCCGACGCGGCGATGTGGACGGCCGACGGGGCGCTCGCCGACCCCGACGCCGGTGAGGTGCCGATGGTGCCAGCCGCGCGGGCGGCGGACCGTCCGGCGGGGTGGCCCACCGACGGACGCGACGGCGGTGTGCCGGATCCGCGCGCTGCCGGCCCGGAGTTCATCCAGATCGGCAACGAGGCCGGCCTCCTGCCGGCGCCGGTGGTGCTGCCGAACCAACCGATCGGCTACCGCTACGACCGGCTCGACCCGACAGTGCTGAACGTCGACGGACACACCCTGCTGCTCGCCCCGGGCGAACGGGCCGACGTGCTCGTCGATTTCACCGCCGTGCCGCCGGGTAGCACGCTGATTCTCTACAACGACGCTCCGGCCCCACTGCCCGGCTTCGACAGCCGCTACGACCAGCACACCGATGCCCCGGACCGCAGCGCCGGGGGCGGCCCGCCCTCGACCGAACCGGGGTACGGCCCGAACACCCGCACCCTGCTCCAGTTCCGGGTCACCGGGACGCCCGAGCCGCCGTACGACCTGAGCCGGCTGCGCGAACGGCTGCCCCTGGCGTACGCGGCCAGCCAACGCCCGCCGATCGTCCCGCAGCCGGCGTACGACACGGCGTTCGGCACCCGGACCCCGGCGCAGACGACGGTGCCGGTGCACGCCTCCACTGTGACGTTCACGCCGACGGCCGGCACCGGCCCGGTGACCCTGCCGATCGCGGTGAAAGCCGCGCAGCAGATCTTCGAGCCGGACCACGGCCGGTCGGCGGGCCGGCTCGGCGTCGGGCACCCCCACGCCGGGCCGCTCAACCCGACGACGCTGCCGCTCGGTACGACCGACCCGGTCACCGAGGTGCTCTTCGCCACCGACCCCGCCGTGCCGGTGGGCTCCCCCACCGACGGCACGCAGCTCTGGCGGATCAGCGGCAACGTCCGGCAGACCGAGCCGTTGCACGTCGCCGGCTGCGACGTGCAGGTGATCAACCGGGTTGGCTGGGACGGCACGCTGCGACTCCCGCACGGCACGGAGCTGGGGTGGAAGGGGGTCATCCGGGTCAACCCCCGGGAGGACGTGGTGGTGGCGCTACGCCCGGTCGCGCCGGTGCTGCCGTTCAAGCTGGGAGACAGCGTCCGGTTGCTCGACCCCTGTCGTCCGGCCGGAGCGCGGACCGGGTCGACGCCGATCAGTCCGATCGACGGGCGACCGGCCACCGTGGTCAACCAACTGGTCAACCTGGGCTGGGAGTACCGCTGGCACAGTCAACTCGCCGGCCACCGCGACGGCGGGATGAGCCGGCCGCTGGTGCTGCGGGTGGCGCCGAAGGCGCCGACCGGGCTGACCGCCACACCGGTGTCCGGCTCGGCCACCGCGTTACCCGCGATCGCGCTGGCCTGGACCAGCAACGGCGGGCGTCCGCCCGCCACCAGCCACCTGCTGCAACGGGCCACCGACGCGACCTTCGGCGGCGAGGTCACCACGATCACCGTCGCAGCAGCCGCCACCCGCTACACCGACGCGACAGTCACCCCCGGGGTGACCTACCACTACCGGATCCGGGCGGAGAACGCGGTCAGCTACTCGTCCTGGTCGAACGGGGTACCCGCATCGGTGCACCTGGCCGCGCCGAGCGGTCTGGCCGCGACGCTCCCGCCGGCCGCCCCGCTGCGGGTGGCGCTGCGCTGGACGAACCGCTCGTTCGCCACCGGCATCGACGTGCAGCGGGCCACCAACCCGACGTTCACCAGCGGCCCGGGCACCACGGCGATAGGGGTCGGCGACAACCACCTGGACGCGACAGTGGCACCGGACACCACGTACTACTACCGGGTGCGCACCACCTACCTGGGCTCCGCCTCCGCGTGGTCGACGGTCGCCACGGTGACCTCGCCGCCCGCGCCGGGAACCCCCACCGGGGTGAGCGCCACCGCCAGCGCACCGGGGCCGGACACCGCGACGGTGATCCTGGCCTGGGAGGCGAGCACACCCGGCGGCCCCGGGTCCGGGTTCATCGTGCAGCGGGCACTCGACCCGGCCTTCGAGCAGGAGACGGCCACCTTCACGGTGACCGGCCGCGGCTTCACCAACACGGGGTTGGCCCGGGGCGTCGCGTACCACTACCGCATCCGGTCGTTCAACGTCGTTGGCACCTCGCCGTACACCGGACCGGTCCTGGTGACGACACCACAGTGACCGACCCGAGGTCCGTGCGCCTTCTCGGGCCATGCCCCGTCAGCGCGCCGCCTGTCGGAGCGCGTGCGCCGTCAGCGCGTCGGCGCGCGCAGCGGGGTGCCGACGGCCCGCAGCTCGGCGAGCGCCCCGGCGACCCCGTGCAGCAGGTCGGTCGCCTCGGTGAGCCGGTCGGCGGCCGGATGGGCGGTCTCCGGTCGGGAGTCCTCGGCCAGGTAGCCGGCGGCGGCGACCACCAGCCGTTCGTACGCCGCCACCCCGCCCTCCAGTTGGGCGGTGAGCGCGGCGTGCGCCTCGGCCAGCGGTGGTCGGGCGTCGGCTGGGGCCAGCCGTAGCGCGCGTTCGACGCTGGCCACCCGAGCGGCCAGGTCGCGCAGCGAGCGGTCGGCTGCGGCAGCCTCCAGCACCGCCGGCTCGGCCAGCCCGGTGAGTCGGGGGGCCATTCCGGCCAGGGTGAGCGCCGCCCGGTCCAGTCGGGCCCACTGCTCTCCGGCGCTGGTGCCGCGCAGCGCGATCCGGGAGCGGACCCGGCGCACCTCGGCCAGTACGCCCGGGCCGACCGGCAGCCGCTCGACGGCGGCGATCAGTCGGGCCCGCGACCGGGCCGCCGCCTCGGCCGGGTCGAGCGCTGGGGGCGCCGGCTGGGCGGTCAGGGCACGCACGTCGATCCAGCGCCAGGCGGCGAGCGCCATGGCGCTGCCCGCGGCGCCCGCCCAGGCCGCGTCGGGCAGACCAAGGCCGGCGTACGGAGTCAGCACCGCCGCCGCGCCGCCGAGCCCACCGGCCAGCACGCTCCACCGTCGGGCCGACCGGCGAAGCCGACCCAGCCTCCGGAAGTACCGGGTCCGCTCGTCTGCCACAGTGCCCCCTTCGATCCGGTCGTTCAGCCGGCGGCGGTCGGGTCGCCGGTGCCCCGCTCGCGAGCCATGCTGGCGCGCAGCTCGTCCAGCCGGGCGGCGGCCGTCGGGTCGTTGGCCGGGCCGGTCTTCTCGGCCTGCGGGACGGCCGGTCGCTGGGCCGTGCCGCCGAGCTGCTCCCCCGCCATGCTGGAGCGGATCTGCTCCAGCCGGGCGGAGCCGGCCGAGTCGATCGTGGCCTTCTGAATTTCCAACATACGGCCCTCGACGGAGTTGCCGGCCAGTTCGGCGCGACCCATCGCGTTGGCGTACCGCCGCTCGATGCGGTCGCGCACCTCGTCCAGCGACGGGGTGGTGCCCGGCGCGGTCAGCGACGACATCGACTCCAGGGAACGGGCCACCGTCTCCTGCATCTTGGCCTGCTCCAGCTGGCTGAGCAGCTTGGTGCGCTCGGCGAGCTTCTGCTGGAGGATCATCGAGTTGTTCTCGACCGCTCGGCGGGCCTGGGCGGCGGCGCCCAGCGCCTGGTCGTGCAGCGTCTTCAGGTCCTCGGTGGCCTGCTCTGCGGAGACGAGCTGGCTGGCCAGCGTCTGCGCGGACTGCTCGAACCGCACGGCCTCGGCCTCGTCGCCCTTGGCCCGGGCCTGGTCGGAGAGCACCAGGGCCTGGCGGGCGTTGCCCTGCAACCGCTCGACCTCGGTCATCTGCCGAGACAGCTTCATCTCCAGCTGACGCTGGTTGCCGATCACCGCGGCAGCCTGCTGAACCAGCGCCTGGTGCTGCCGCTGGGCATCCTCGATGGCCTGCTGGATCTGCACCTTGGGATCGGCGTGCTCGTCGATCTTTGCACCGAAGAGCGCCATCAGGTAGTTCCAACCCTTGACGAACGGGTTCGCCATCTCCGCGGTATCCCCTCAGTAGCGTCACTCCACCACGGCCGGCCGGCTGAACCGACCGACCGTTGCCGGCCGGTCTCCATCGTCCCAGCCGAACGCCAATGAGGCATCCGTACCGGGCGGTCGACAGCACCGGCGGCTCCTGCGAGCAACCCTACGCGGCCGGGGCCAGCCCGCCCATGGTCAACAAGATCGCGGCTCAGGCCGCGCAGACCACGTCCCGGTCGCGCTCGGTCGGGCGGACCCGGGTGCTGCGCAGGGTGGCCTTGAGCGGCGAGTCCTGGCGGACCGAGACGGCGACCTTGCCGTCGGAGGTGACCTGACGGACACCCCGACTGGTGCTCTTGGCAGCGGCTTCGGACGGCTCGTCCGGCATCGAGACGAGCACCCCGGGCATCTGCTCGGCGAGCGCCACGGTGTCGCTCACCTCACGCAGCAGCTCGGAGAGGCGGGCACCGAGGGCGTCGCAGATCGCGGCGAGCAGCTCGCTCGACGGCTCCTTGTGCCCGCGCTCGATCTCGGAGAGGTAGCCGAGGCTGACGTTGGCGGCGGTGGAGACCTCACGCAGCGTGCGCTGCTGGCCCTGCCGGCGCGCTCGCAGTGCGTCACCGATCACCCGGCGTAGCAGGATCATCGCACCTCCCCCTGAGGGATACCTCGCGCCCGCCGCTGGGCGGCCGGCTGCGGCGGACCGCGCCGACCCCGAACGTCGGAGCCTTCCCGCAACCGTACCCGTTGCGGGCCCGGGCGACATCCCGCCCCGCCCGTCGGTTCGTCGGGACGGGCCCGCCGCCGCCCGTGTGGCGTCGGCTCGGGTGGCTCTGACCGTTTCGGCCCTGGCGGTCACGAGGTTGCGGCGGCCAGCCGCTCGGAGAGCAACCGCAGCGCCTCGACCACCGCCTCCGCTCGGACGTGGTCCCGCCCGCCGCCCAGGTCGAGCTGGCGGACCTCGCTGCCGTCCGGTCCGGCAACCGCGACGTAGACCAGGCCCACGGGTCTCCCGTCCTGCGGCTCCGGGCCGGCGACCCCGGTGGTGGCCAGCCCCCAGTCCGCGCCGCACCGCTGCCGGCCGCCCTCGGCGAGCGCCACCGCCACGTCCGGGTCCACCGGCCCCCGGTCGGACAACAGATCAGCCGGTACGCCAGCCAGCGTCGCCTTCAACTCGGTGGCGTAGACCACGAGACCGCCCCGGTAGATCCCGCTGACCCCGGCGATGTTCACGATCGAAGCGGCGAGCGACCCACCGGTGAGCGATTCGACGGTGGCCAGGGTTTCGTGCCGCTCGGCCAGCCGGTGCACGACCCCCGCCGCCGCACTGCCCACCTCGGTACCGCCCACCCCGTCACCAGCGACCCCGGCACCACTCGCCCCGCCACCGTTCACCGACACCCCACCCTCCGTCGCAGAAACCAGTCGTTCCCCACCCACCAGTCCCCAACCCAATCACCCGCCCGACCCCAACCCCGGCCCGATCGCGGTGATCATGGAGTTGGCGTCACGACACGTCGTCCGGCAGGGCGACAACCCCACGATCAACGGCGGAAAGCGGGGGCCCGGGACTGTCAGCGGGGGCGGCGGAGGCGGAGGGCCTGCGCTACGTAGTCGAAGCCGGTGGCGACCGTGACCAGGACGGCGGCGGCCATGATCCAGGGGCCGACGGCGGCGAGCGCGGCCGGCATCGGCCAGAGGTACCAGGCGATGGCGAGGATCTGGAGCGCGGTCTTGACCTTGCCACCTCGGCTGGCGGCGATGACGCCGTGCCGGATCACCCAGAACCGCAGCCCGGTGATGCCGAGCTCGCGAACCAGAATCAGCGCGGTCACCCACCAGGGCAGTTGGTCGTACCAGGAGAGCAGCACCAGCGCCGCGCCGGTCAGCGCCTTGTCGGCGATCGGGTCGGCCACCTTGCCCACCGAGGTGACCAGCCCGAAGCGGCGGGCGATCCAGCCGTCCACCAGGTCAGTCGCCGAGGCCACCGCGAAGATCAGGCAGGCCGCCATCCGCCAACCGGCGTGGGTCATCCCGGACATGATCACCGAGGCGGCGAAGACCGGCACCAGCAGCAGCCGCAGGGCGGTCAACGCGTTCGCCGCGTTGACGACGGGCACCACGGCCACCACCCGGCCCGGCGTCGACTCCGTCGCCCCGGTCACCGCCGCACTCCGCTCGGACCGCCGTGGCGTTCCCGGCACCGCACCACCTGGGTCCCCCGCTCCGCTCGGGCCCGCCGTCACCGTGCCGCGCCGGGCGCCGCCGAGATCATCTCATCCGGCACAGCGAGCAGGTCCACCCCTTCGGTGCCGGTCACCGTTGCGCGTACGAGATCGCCCGGGCGCAGCGCGGCCAGGTCGACCCCGCCCTCGACCGGGGCGACGAGAGTGGTGGAACCGTCCACCTCCGGCGCCTGGTGGGCCGCCCGGCCCTCCACCACGCCGTCCTCGATCGAGTCGACAAGCACCTCGACGGTCGAGCCGAGCCGGTCCTCGGCCCGCTGCGAGCAGAGCTCGTCGGCGAGGGCGCTGAGCCGGTCGTAGCGCCGCTTGATCGTCGCGGCGGAGACCTTGCCGGGCAGGCCGGCCGCCTCGGTGCCGTCCTCGTCGCTGTAGTCGAACATGCCGATCGCGTCGAGCCGGGCCTCGGTCAGGAACCGCACCAGCTCGTCGACGTCGCCGCGGGTCTCGCCGGGGAAACCGACGATGAAGTTGCTCCGGGCGCCGGCGTCCGGAGCCAGGGCGCGGGCACTCGCCAGCAGCTCCAGGAACCGGTCGGTGGAGCCGAAACGCCGCATCCGGCGCAGCACCGGCTCGCTGGAGTGCTGGAACGACAGGTCGAAGTACGGTGCCACGCCCGGGGTGGTCGCGATCGCCTCGACCAGCCCGGGCCGGGTCTCGGCCGGCTGGAGGTAGCTGGCCCGCACCCGGACGATGCCGGCCACCGCGGCGAGCTGGGGCAGCAGCTTCTCCAGGGCGCGCGGGTCACCCAGGTCCTTGCCGTACGAGGTGGAGTTCTCGCTGACCAGCACCAGCTCCCGTACGCCGGTCTTGGCCAGCCACTCCGCCTCGGCGAGCAGCTCGTCGGGCGTACGCGACACGAAGGCTCCCCGGAAGGCCGGGATGGCACAGAACGCGCAGCGGCGGTCGCAGCCGCTGGCGAGCTTCAGCGAGGCCACCGGACCGGTGTCGAGCCGTCGACGCAGCACCTGGCGCAGGTGGGCCGGGGTGTGCTCGTCGGTGTCGACGACGGTGCGGGTCACCGTGCCGTGGCCGGGAAGCGACACCCCGCTGTCGCGGCGCTGCACCGGGGTCAGCGGCAGCAGCTCGCGCCGGTCCCGTGGGGTGTGCGCGCTGATCTGCTCGCCGGCGACGACGGCGTTCAGCCGGGCGGCGATGTCGGGGTAGTCGTCGAAGCTCAGCACCGCCTGGGCCTCGGGCAGGCTGTCGGCCAACTCCCGGCCGTACCGCTCGGCCATGCAGCCTGCCGCGACCACCTTGGCGCCCGTTCCGGCGGCGGCGAGCAGGGTCTGGATCGAGTCCTGCTTGGCCTTCTCCACGAAGCCGCAGGTGTTGACGACCACCACGTCGGCGCCCTCGCCGTCGGTGGTCACCTGCCAGCCGTCGGCGTGCAGGCGGGCGGCCAGCTCCTCGGAGTCGACCTCGTTGCGGGCACAGCCCAGGGTCAGCAGGGCGACGCGACGGCCGTCGGCGTGGTCAGCGGGAGAAGGAGAGGTGGCAGACACCATCCGAGGGTACCGGGCCGGCCGGGTGAGCCCACGCACGCGGGCTGCGGAGACGGTCGACACGGAGGAGAACGTCATTCCGTCAGCGCGCCTCAGCGCCAACCCGGGTCAGCGCGTCGAGCAGGAACACCTCGGTGCCGGCGAGGCCGGTGCAACAGAAGACGGAGATCTGGTCCGCGGTGGTCCGGCCGGGGACCGCGCCGGCCAGGATGCCGCCCAGGTCGTGCAACCTCCCGGCGTACGGGGGTGTGGCCGCGAGCATCGGCGGCTGGTAGTCCGCCGCCTGGGCCGGTGAGTCGGTGACCAGCAGGTCGGCGGTGTCCAGCAGGTCGGTGCCGAACTCGCTGCGGTCGCGCTGTTTGAAACCGACCGCGTTGACGTGCGTGCCGGGGCTGAGGTCGGCGGCGCAGAGCACCGGGGTCGGGCTGGTGGTCGCCAGCACCACCAGGTCCCGCCGGGTGACGGCCGAGCCCGGATCTGCCACCGCACGGGCCGGCACGCCGAGTTCGACACGGACCCGGGCGGCGAAGGCCTCCCGGCGAGCTGCGGAGCGGCTGTGCACCACCACCTCGCGCAACGGGCGGACCGCGGCCGCGGCCCAGACCTGGGTCCACGCCTGCCGACCGGAGCCGATCACCCCGAGGGTTGCGGCGTCGGGACGGGCCAGCGCGTCGACCGCGAGACCCCCCAACCCTCCGGTACGACGGGAGCCCAGCTCCTCGCCCACCGCGACCGCCCGGATCGCCCCGGTCCGGGCGTCGTGCAGCACCACCAACTGCTCGCCCTGCGGGTGACCGAAGGTGTCGTAGGAGCGGAAGCCGTACCACTCGTCGACCAGGTGCCCGGCGGTGAGCACCATCCGCCCGCCGCCCAGCGGTACGGCGGCCCGGGGCGGCGCGATCAGGCGTCCCTCGTACGCGGCCAGGAGGGCGGAGCGCATGGCGGCGACCGTTGTGGCGGCGTCCAGCGCGGCGGCGACCTCGGGGTCGGCGTAGAGCATGGTCATGGTGGCGATACTGCAAGTTGAAGTCAGGTAGAGGTCAACGGATCGTGGTGACGGTCACCGCCCCGCCACCGGGGGCGGTGCTAGCGTCGGCACCGGCGGCCGGATGCTCGTGGCCGCTCCGGACGAGTGGTGGGCGTACCCGGTCAGGCCAAGACGCCCCGCGTGACGTGAAGACTCGACTCGTCCCGGCGCGGCAGCCCCGGGCGCTTCCGGTGAGGTGAACGATGGCCTGGCTCGTACTGGTGATCTCGGGACTGTTGGAGACGGCCTGGGCGATCGCCCTGGACCGCAGCGCCGGCTTCAGCCGGCTGGTCCCGTCGGTGGTGTTCGTGGTGACCCTGCTGCTGAGCATGGCCGGGCTGTCGTACGCGCTCCGGGACATCCCCGTCGGCACCGGCTACGCGGTCTGGGTCGGCATCGGCGCGGTCGGCACCGCGCTGGTCGGGATGCTGGCGCTCGGCGAGTCGGCGAGCCTGCCCCGGATCCTCTGTCTCTTCCTGGTGGTCGCCGGCGTGATCGGCCTCAAGATCTTCCATTGAGGTGCCGCGCAGGCAGGCGTGATGGGTGCCAACAGTGGGTATTGATCGATTCGTCACGACAGGCTCTCACTTGGAGGAAGACATGGCCGACATGCCGAGCACCGCCCGTCCCCGCAGCAACGCCGCCCGCATCCTCACCATCGTGGGCTTCGTCTTCGCGGTCCTGGCCCTGCTGCTCAACCCGATCATCTTCGGCGTGCTCGGTGTCATCGCGGGCGTCGTCGGCGCGGTTCTCGGTGACAAGCCGCTCGGTTGGTACGCCGCCGTGGCGAGCGTCGTCGCCGCGATCATCAGCCTGGTGATCATCGGCGCGCTGATCAACAACTGACCACTCTCCTGTCGCGGGCCCGCCGGAATCCGGCGGGCCCGTCGTGCGTCCAGCGTCGACAGTCGGTCAGTCCACGTCGCCGCGCAGGCCGGTCAGGACCTCGTCCAGCTCGTCCGGCTTGACCAGCACGTCGCGCGCCTTCGACCCCTCGGACGGCCCGACCACCCCCCGGGTCTCCATCAGGTCCATCAGGCGGCCCGCCTTGGCGAAACCGACCCGCAGCTTGCGTTGCAGCATCGAGGTCGAGCCGAACTGCGAGGTGACCACCAGCTCCACCGCCTGCACCAACAGGTCCAGGTCGTCGCCGATGTCCTCGTCGATCTTCTTCTTGCTCTCCTGCGCCGGGGCCAGCACGTCCTTGCGGAACTCGGGCTCACGCTGGTCCTTGCAGAACTTCACCACGTCGGCGATCTCACGCTCGGTGACCCAGGCGCCCTGGATCCGGACCGGCTTGGAGGCGCCCATCGGCAGGAAGAGCCCGTCACCACGGCCGAGCAACTTCTCCGCGCCCGGCTGGTCGAGGATGACCCGGGAGTCAGCGAGGGAGGAGGTGGCGAACGCCAGCCGGGACGGCACGTTCGCCTTGATCAGACCGGTCACCACGTCGACCGAGGGGCGCTGGGTGGCCAGCACCAGGTGAATGCCGGCGGCCCGGGCGAGCTGGGTGATCCGGACGACGGAGTCCTCCACGTCGCGCGGCGCGACCATCATCAGGTCCGCCAGCTCGTCCACGATCACCAACAGGTACGGGTACGGACGCATCTCGCGTTCGCTGCCCGGCGGGGCCTTGATCTCGCCGTTGCGGACCTTGCGGTTGAAGTCGTCGATGTGCCGGACCCCGTTGGCGGCGAGGTCGTCGTAGCGCATGTCCATCTCGCGGACCACCCAGTCCAGCGAGTCGGCCGCCTTCTTCGCGTTGGTCACGATCGGAGTGACCAGGTGCGGGATGCCCTCGTAACCGGTCATCTCGACCCGCTTCGGGTCGATCAGCAGCAGCCGCACCTCGTCCGGCGTGGCCCGGGTGAGGATGGACACCAGCAGGGTGTTGAGACAGCTCGACTTGCCCGCGCCAGTGGCTCCGGCGATCAGGATGTGCGGCATCTTGGCGAGGTTGGCCACCACGTAGCCACCCTCGATGTCCTTGCCGAGCGCCACGACCATCGGGTGGTGATCGCTCGTCGCCGCCCGCGAACGGAGCACGTCGCCGAGGGCCACGTTCTCCGGGTCGGCGTTCGGGATCTCCACGCCGACGGCGCTCTTGCCCGGGATCGGACTGAGGATCCGTACGTCAGGCGACTTCACCGCGTACGCGATGTTGCGGGACAGCTGGGTGATCCGCTCGACCTTGACGCCGTGCCCCAGCTCCACCTCGTACCGCGTGACGGTCGGGCCACGGGTGAAGCCGGTGACGGCGGCGTCCACGTCGAACTGGTCGAACACGCCGGTCAGCGCGGCGATCACCTCGTCGTTGGCCTTGCTGCGGGTCTTCGCGGCGGCCCCGGCACTGAGCATGTTTGCCGGCGGCAGGGTGTAGTCCCCGGAGAGCCCGGTCAACGCCAACTGCTCGGCCCGGGTCGGGGCGGGCGAGTGCTCCGGCGGCTCGACCGATGGCTTGCGGCTCGCCGGCACCTTCGCCGGAGACTTGCGCGGCAGCACCATGGTCTCCTGGAGGTCCGCGCCGTCCAGGTCATCGAAGTCGTCCGGGTCCAGTGGTGCGGGCATCCGCTTCGCCGGTCGCTTACGCGCCGGCTTGGCGGCCACCTCGTCCGCCTCCTCATCCGCCTCCGGTGCGCCGACCAGCCCACCGGCGAGCAGGCCCAGCCGCTCCGGGATCTTGTTGATCGGCGTCGCGGTCACCACCAGCAGGCCGAAGAGCAGCAGCAGGACGAGCAGCGGCACCGCCACCCAGGCGGTGACCGCCCGCTCCAGCAGCCCACCGACGCCCGCGCCGACCAGACCGCCGGCGAAGTCACGCTCCAGCGGGTCGACCGGATCCTGACCGATCTGGAGCAACGCGGCGGTCGACACGAGCAGCGAACCCCAGCCGATCAACCCACGGCCGCGGTGCTCCGGATCGGCCGGCTGACGCATCAGCCGCCACGCACCGATCATCAGCAGCACCGGTACGACAACCGAGATCGCGCCCAGGAACAGCCGGATCGTGTCGGCCAGTCGCGCGCCGACCGGCCCCGCTCCGGACAACCAGAGCGCCACGGCACTGAGCAGGGCGAGCCCGAACAGGAGCAGCCCGGCACCGTCCCGGCGGTGCTCCGGGTCGAGATCGCGGGCCGACGCAGCCTGCCGGCCAGCGGCACGCACCGCCCAGCCCATCCCGTGCGCCAGCCCCATCCACAGTGCACCCACCGCACGGCCGACGTAGACCGCCGGGCCGGGCCGGGCCGGCGTGGTGCGACGTCGGACCGGTGCCCGGGTGGTCTTCTTCGCCGGTTGACGGGCACGACTGTTGGTGCCACCGCGCGGCGACGCGCCGCGCCGCCGGCTCGCCTGAGAGGTACGGCCCGCCATAGAGTCACGGTAACGGTGGGGGCGGGCAGATCCCCGCTTTTCCGGGTCGTGTCCGCGCGTCGCAACACGAACCCCACCGCCGGTCGTGATATCCGCCTCAGAAGGGATGCCCCATGGCGTCGCCGGAAATCGAAGGCGATCCGGACGATCCACTGGCCGGGCACCCCGACTTGCTGCGTCCGCTGACCGGTGAACTGGTCGCCGCAGTGCTCGCTGCCCGGGGCCGGTCCGTCGGCCCGACCCCGGACGGCGACCTCGTCGGCCACTTCGACGACAACCTGATCTGGTTCCTCCGCGTCGGCGGGGACGGTGAGCTGCTCCAGATCCGCACCATGGTCGATCCGACCTTCGGCATCGAACGGGTGCCCGACCTGTACGCGTTCTGCAACTCCTGGAACCACGACCGGCTCTGGCCGAAAGCGTTCGTCCACGTCGCCGACGACGGTCGGGCCCGGGTGTACGGCGAGGTGATCACCGACCTGGAACGCGGCGTGACCCCACACCAGCTCGACCAGCTGCTCGACTGTGGCATCTCCACCGGCTGCCAGCTCGCCGTGGCGGTTCGTCGACTGCCCGGAGCGGTGCCGTCGTGACCGGCCGGGACGAGTTCACCGGCAGCCGCGCCGGCACGCCACCCACCGCTGCCGGTGAGCGGCTCGCGCGGGGCCGCGTACCGGCGCTGGAGGCCGCGCTCGCCGAGGCTCGGGACCTTCCCGACGGCCCGGCCCGGCAGGTGGCCCTGGAACGGCTCGCCGAGCGTGCCGACGCGGCCGGCGACGTCCGGTCCGGGATGGACGCACGGTTCGCGTTGATCGAGGCGTACCTGCTGCACGGGGAGCGGTGGCGTCTGGTCGAGCCGGTCCGGCGCTGCCGTGCCGCCGCCGACCACCGGCCCGACGTGCTCACCGAGACGGAGACCGGGCTGCTGCTGCGTTACCAGCGGTACGCGGTGGAGGCGCTGCTCGGTACCCCCCGGGTCGGGCTGGACCAGACCCGGTCCCTGCTGCACGACCTGGCCCACCGCGTCGGCACGGATGGTCCGGACACACCGACCGTGGCGGAGCTGCACTGCCGGATCGCCGATCATCTGGGCGACGAACCCACCGCCCGGCACTGGTACGAGCGATGGTCCGGAAAACGGCCAGGCCCGGCCGGCGGCTGCCCGGGCTGCGCCTCGGCCCGGCGTGCCGAGCTGCTGGCCGGCTGGGGCGAGTGGAATGCCGCGGTCACCGAGCTCGGGAGAACCGACGGCGACCGGGAGTCCTGCACCGACCAGCCCGAGCGGGATCTGGTCGCCGGTCTGCTGCCGGCACTGCGCACCGGTGAGCCGGAACGGGCGGCGACGGCGCACGTGCGGGCGTACCGCCGGCACCGGCGGGAGCGCGCGGCGTTCCCGCACCTCGCCGCACACCTGCGGTTCTGCGCGCTGGGCGGGCACCTGGAGCGCGGGCTGACCATCCTGGCCGAGCAGTTACCCCGGTTGGACCGGCCGACCGACGATCTCGCCGCCATGGAGTTCGCCGCCGCCGGGGCACTGCTCTGCGGGCTGGCGACCGACGCAGGGCTGGGCGGGCGGACGATGCCCCGGCCCGCGTACGGCGAGCGGACGGCCACCGAGTTGGACGTCGCCACGCTCGGGGCGCTGCTGCTCGGGGTGGCGAACGACTTGGCCGGCAGCTTCGACGCGCGCAACGGCACGGGGCACCACTCCGGACGGATGGCCGCCTGGCTGGCCGAGCGCCCGCTCGCGGCACCGGTTCCGCTGCCCACCGACGACGAAGCTGACGAGCCCGACGACGACCGGTCCGACGTCGAGGCCGACGTCGAGGCCGAGCAGTGCGAACGCGAATTGTCGGCGCTCTCCCTCGGCATGATCACCGGGATCCTGGACGGGCGCGGCGACCGGTACCTGGTGGACGAGGGCGAGACGGTGGTCGGCCACTGGGAGGGAACGGTGATCCAGTTCCGGCGGGCCGGTGAACGCGGCGAGGTGCTGCACGCCCGCGCCATGGCCAACCGCCGGCTGCCGGCAGCCCGCCGCGCCGAGGCGTACGCCTTCTGCAACGCGTGGAACCACGACCGGCTGCTGCCCAAGGCGTACGCGCACGATCTCGGCGACGAGTTGGTGTTGGCCGGCGACGTGGCCACCGACCTGGCGCACGGGGTCGCCCCGGCACAACTGCGGGTCCTCATGGACGCCGCCATCGCCACCGGCGTCGCGTACGCGGAGGCGGTCGCCGCGCTGCCCTGACCGCCCGGGAACGGCTGACGCCGGCCCACCCCGTTCGGTGGGCCGGCGTCAGCGGACGTTGCTCAGACCTCGACGACGGTGGGCACGATCATCGGCCGACGACGGTACTTGTCGTTGACCCACCGCCCCACGGTCCGTCGGACGATCTGCTGGAGTTGGTGCGGGTCGGTGATGCCGTCCGCCGCGGCCCGGTTGAGCGCCTCGGTGACCAACGGCACCACCGGGTTGAACGCCTCCGGGTCCTCGGAGAAGCCCTTCGCGGAAAGCGTCGGGCCGGCGACCACCTTGCCGGTGACCGAGTCGACGACCACCGTGGTGGCGATGAACCCGCCGTCACCGAGGATCCGTCGTTCGGTGAGCAGCGACTCGCTGACGTCACCGACGGCGAGGCCGTCCACGTAGACGTACCGGCTCTTCACGTGCCCGACCAGGCTGGCGCGGCCCTCGACCAGGTCGACCACGTCGCCGTCCTCGCAGATCACCACCCGGTCGGCGGCAACCCCGGACTCGATGCCGAGCCGGGCGTGGGCGCGCAGGTGACGCCACTCGCCGTGCACGGGCATCAGGTTGCTCGGCCGGACCACGTTGAGCAGGTAGAGCAGTTCCCCGGCGGGGGCGTGCCCGGAGACGTGCACCTTGGCCACGTCCTTGTGCACGACCACCGCGCCGGCCCGCGCGAGCCGGTTGATCACCCGGTAGACCGAGGTCTCGTTGCCGGGCACCAGTGAGGAGGCCAGCACGACCGTGTCACCGGGGGCGATGGTGATGTGCCGGTGGTCGCCGCTGGCCATCCGGCCCAGCGCGCTCATCGGCTCACCCTGGGAACCTGTCGACATCAGCACGATCTCGTCCGGCGGCAGCGTGGTCGCCTCGTCGATGCTGATGACCAGGCCGGCCGGGATGTTGAGCAGGCCGAGGTCCCGGGCGATGCCCATGTTGCGGACCATGGACCGGCCGATCAGCGCGACCTTGCGGCCGTGCTCGGCGGCGGAGTCGAAGACCTGCTGCACGCGGTGCACGTGCGAGGCGAACGACGCCACGATGATCCGACCCTTGGCCTTCGCGAAGATCGAGTCGAGCACCGGGCCGATCTCCCGCTCCGGGGTGACGAAACCGGGGATCTCCGCGTTGGTGGAGTCGGACAGCAGCAGGTCGACGCCTTCGGCGCCGAGCCGGGCGAAACCGGCCAGGTCGGTGATCCGGCCGTCCAGCGGCAACTGGTCCATCTTGAAGTCGCCGGTGTGCAGCACCAGGCCGGCGGGGGTGCGGATGGCCACCGCGAGGGCGTCCGGGATCGAGTGGTTGACAGCGAAGAACTCACACTCGAACGGGCCGAGCCGCTCGCGGCCGCCCTCCCGCACGGTCAGCGTGTACGGCTGGATCCGCCGCTCGGCCAACTTCGCCTCGACCAGGGCGAGGGTGAACTGTGAGCCGACCAACGGGATGTCGGGCTTGTGGGCGAGCAGGTACGGCACCGCGCCGATGTGGTCCTCGTGACCGTGCGTCAGCACGATCGCCTGGACGTCGGCCAGCCGGTCCAGGATCGGACCGAAGTCGGGCAGGATCAGATCCACACCCGGCTGCTCGACATCGGGGAACAGCACGCCGCAGTCGACGATCAGCAACTTGCCGTCGTACTCGAAGACGGTCATGTTCCGACCGATGGCGCCGAGCCCGCCGAGCGGGATGATCCGCAGGCCACCTTCCGGCAGCGGCGGGGGTAGCTCCGCCTCGATGTGCGCCTCGGTCACGCGTCCACCTCATTCTGCGACGCCGTTACTCGACGTCCATCGTGTCGTTCGTTCATTCGGGCAGCTCCAGGCCCGCTGCCGCGAAGTCCGCGCGCAGCTGGGCAATCTCGTCGTCGGTGGCGTCCACCAGCGGGGGTCGCACCGGGCCGGCCGGCAGGCCCTGCGCCGCCAGGCCTGCCTTCACCAGGATCGCGCCCTGGGTGCGGAAGATGCCGGTGAACAGCGGCAGCAGCCGCCGGTGCAGCGCCAGCGCGGTCGGCATGTCCCCCGCGTCGTACGCATCGATCAGTTGTGCGGTCAGCGCCCCGGTGAAGTGCGTGGAGGTGCCGACCACGCCCACCGAACCGACGGCCAGCGCCGGCAGGGTGAGAGCGTCCTCGCCGCAGTAGAAGGCGAGGGCGGTCCGGCTGGTCACCCAGCTGGTTGCGGTCAGGTCGCCCTTGGCGTCCTTGACCGCGACGATCCGGCCGTGCTCGCCGAGCCGCACCAGCGTCTCGGTCTCGATCGGCACACCGGAACGGTGCGGGATGTCGTACAGCATCACCGGCAGGCCGGTGGCGTCGGCGACGGCGGTGAAGTGCCGGACCAACCCCGCCTGCGGCGGCTTGTTGTAGTACGGGGTGACCACCAGCAGGCCGTGCGCACCCGCCTTCTCGGCGGCTGCGGCCAACTCGATGGTGTGCCGCGTGTCGTTGGTGCCAACGCCCGCGACCACCTTGGCCCGGTCACCGACAGCCTCCACCACGGCCCGGATCAGCTGCTCCTTCTCCGCTTCCGTGGTGGTTGGCGACTCGCCGGTGGTGCCGTTGACCACCAGCGCGTCGTTGCCCTGCTCGTCGACCAGGTGGCTCGCCAGCCGGGCGACGCCGTCGAGATCGAGGGAACCGTCGGGGGTGAACGGGGTCACCATGGCTGTGATCAGCCGGCCGAAGGGGCGGGACGCCGGTCGGGCCGCGGCATCGAGGTGGTCGTGCGTCATACCCTCCAACCTAGCGGACGACCAGCCGGGGCCCGCCGGGGAAGGGCTCAGGACGCCTCGTGCGGGCTGGCCGCCACCTCGGTGCCGTCCGGCAGCGTGGAGATCACGAAGTCGGCGAACACGTTGGGGGCGACACCCTGCAGCTGGCGCAGGCACTCGACGGCCAGCTCACGGATCTCCACGTCGGCGTGCTCGGTGGCCCGCATCGCGATGAAGTGCCGCCAGGCCCGGTAGTTGCCGGAGACCACGATCCGGGTCTCGGTGGCGTTGGGCAGCACCGCGCGGGCCGCCTGCCGGGCCTGCTTGCGGCGCAGCGTCGGGTTCGGCTCGTCGGAGAAGCGCTGCTCCAGGCCCTCCAACAACTCGGTGTACGCCCGAACACTCGCCTCGGCGGCCTCCACGAACTTCTTGTGCAGCTCCGGGTCGTCGGCGATGACGGCCGGCTCGACCATTGCCGCGTCCCGCTCCGGGACGTAGCGCTGCGACAACTGGGAGTACGAGAAGTGCCGGTGCCGGATCAACTCGTGGGTGAAGGAGCGGGACACCCCGGTGAAGTAGAAGGTGACCGACCCGTGCTCCAGCACACTCAGGTGCCCAACCTCGAGGATGTGCGCCAGGTAGCCGGCGTTGGTGGCGGTCGCCGGGTTCGGCTTCTTCCACGACTGGTAGCAGGCCCGACCGGCGAACTCGGCGAGCGCCTGGCCGCCCTCCGCGTCGGTCGACCACGGCACGTCGTCCGGGGCCGCGAATTGGGTCCACGCGATCAACTTGACCTGGGGCTGCACCATGTCCGGCATTCCTGGGACTTTAGTGGTGGGGTGCCGCCCGACCCAACTCAGGCGCGCCCCGTGCAATGTCGATCACTCAGGCAACGACGCACCCAACCGACGTCGCCGACTCTTGGGCCGGGGAGCGGGGGCCGAGGGCCGGGAGCCAGGGCCGGGAGCAGGGCCGGGGCCGGGAGCAGGGCCGGGGCCGGGAGCAGGGCCGGGGCCGGTGGCCGGGGGCCGGGGCCGGTGGCCGGGGGCCGGGGCCGGGGGCCGGGGCCGGTGGCCGGGGCCGGTGGCCGGGGCCGGTGGCCGGGGCCGGTGGCCGGGGCCGGTGGCCGGGGCCGG
>NZ_JBNCKJ010000001.1:128075-305140 GCF_049841475.1 Micromonospora sp. DT15 | reverse complement strand
GGCCGGGGCCGGTGGCCGGGGCCGGTGGCCGGGGCCGGTGGCCGGGGCCGGTGGCCGGGGCCGGTGGCCGGGGCCGGTGGCCGGGGCCGGTGGCCGGGGCCGGTGGCCGGGGCCGGTGGCCGGGGCCGGTGGCCGGGGCCGGTGGCCGGGGCCGGTGGCCGGGGCCGGTGGCCGGGGCCGGTGGCCGGGGCCGGAGCCGGAGCCAGGGCCGGGAGCGGGAGCGGGAGCATCGTCGTCGAGACCCGAGCGGACGGTTCCGTCGGCGTCCTTTGGAGCTGAATCGTTGGCGACATCAGCCCCGGCGGATGGATGGGCCGACCAAGCCGACGACCGAGACCCGAGCGCCGCTCAGGCGCCCAAGCGACCCGAACAAGTTGAGCAGTTCGGCAGCGGCTTCCGCTCGCAAGATCGCGCAACATCCTGGATGTAGTGGCATCTGTCACGCCCGACCCCACTACATCCAGGATCGAGCGCGATCTTGGGGCGAGGCGCATCGGCTGCCGTGCGCCACGGACGCGGATATACGGGTGCCGACTAGGGTGATCGACTCGGGTTCCCGGAAGTCGGGGTATCCGGGTCAGGCGGATCGCCCAGTTTCCTGAATGCCGAGTCGATCATGGGTGTTCGGCGCAGGAGGAGACCCGTGATGTCGTAAACGAGTCAACTCCAAAGGACGCCAGGACAACGCATGCTGGCCGAGCCCGCAGCCGCCCGCCGGCCACACCCGCCCGCCGGCCCGCCGGGCGGCGGCCCATCGGGCGGCGGCCCATCGGGCGGCGGCCCATCGGGCGGCGGCAGGTCGGGCGGCGGCCCATCGGGCACTGGCGCCTCAGACGGCAGCCCCGCGGGCGGCAGCAGCGCGGCCGGTGGCAACCCGGCCGGAGCAACCCGGCCGGTAGCAGCGCGGCCGGTGGCAGCGCGGTCAGACGTAGAGCGAGGTGAACGGTGCCCAGGGCAGGTTGCGTAGCACCGAGAAGGCCAGCCACGCGGCCAGGAATCCGCCGATGACCTTCGAGCTGATCCGCAGCTCGGGTAGTCGCCAACCGAACGCCTGGTTTCCCGCCCAGGCCACAAAGAGGTACGCGAGGAACGGCAGCGCGAAGACGAACAGGAAGTGGTGCCGGGCGGCGGCCGGCAGGTCGGCGTGCAGCACGTACCAGAGCGCTCGGGTGCCACCGCAGCCCGGGCAGTCCAGCCCGGTGGTCAACTTGAGCAGGCAGGTTGGCGCGGCATCCGGGTCGGCGTAGGTCGGGTTGCTGAGCAGCGCGTAGCTCATGCCGATCGCGACGCAGCCGACCGCGGCCAGCGGCACTGCCCAGCGCGGTGAGCGTTCGTAGAGCCGCAACACGAATCGGGTGAGCCGGTCCGGCTCAGGTGCCGGGTAGCCACCTGGCGGGGTGGTCGGCCAACCCTCCGGACCCGAGCCGCCGGGACCGAAGCCGCCGGGACCAGAGCCAGCGGGACCAAAGCCGCCGGGACCGAAGCCGCCGGGACCAGAGCCACCGTCGGTCGGCACCGTGTGGACCGCGCTGGGGGCTGGGTGCGGCTGGTCGACCGGTCCGGGAGCGCTCGTCACGCGCTCACGGTACACCGGACACGCCGGCCAACGCGGCGCTGAGCGGACCAGCCAGATCGCCGGCCGCTGGCGGGGCCACCGCATCCAGGCCGAGCCAACCAGCCAGGCGGTACAGCTCGGCGGCGAGCGCGACGGCGGTCTCCCCCGGGTCGGCGCCGGGTTCGAGCCAGGCGGCCGGCACGAGCAGCACCCCGGCCTTCCGGTCGGCCTTCAGGTCGACCCGGGCGGTGAACCGGTCGCCCTGCAGGAACGGCAACACGTAGTAGCCGTAGACCCGCTGTGGCGCCGGGACGTAGATCTCGATCCGGTAGGTGAAGTCGAACAGCCGCTCGGTGCGGGCGCGTTCCCAGATCAGCGGATCGAAGGGGCTGACCAGTGTGTTGCCCCGCACCCAACGCGGCAACCGGGCGGACGCGTGCAGCCACGCCGGCTGTCGCCAGCCCGCCACGGTGACCGGCACCAGCTCCCCGGCCTCGGCCAGTTCGGCGACGGCCTGCCGGGCGCCGGCAAGCGGCAACCGGAAGTAGTCGCGCAGCTCCGGCTCGGCGGCGATCCCGAGGGATCGCGCGGCGAGCGATACCAGCGTCCGGTACGCCTCGGCGTCGGTCGGGGTGGGCGCGGCCAGCACCGCCGCTGGCAGGACCCGCTCGGGCAGGTCGTAGCGGCGGGCGAAGGAGGTGCTGCGCTCGGCGGCGGTCACCTCGCCGGCCCAGAACAGGAACTCCAACGCGCGCTTGACCGCCGACCAGTTCCACCCCCAGTTGCCGGTCTCGCGGGGGGCGTCGTGCTCGATCTCGGCAGCGGTCAGCGGCCCCCGGGCGGCCACCTCGTCGCGGACCCAGGCGACCAGCTCCGGCTGCTCCTGGGCGATCCGCCGCATGCCGCCCCAGGATTCGCTGTGCGCCCGGGCCATTCGCCAGCGCAGCATCGGGTGCAGCTCCACCGGGACCAGCGACGCCTCATGGCCCCAGTATTCGAACAGGTCACGCGGGCGTCGGTAGGCGGCCTGGTCGAGCAACGTGGTCGGATAGGGCCCGAGCCGGCTGTAGAGCGGCAGGTAGTGCGCGCGTTGCAGCACGTTGACCGAGTCCATCTGGATCAGCCCGACCCGGCCCAGCACGCGACGCAGGTGCCGGCGGGTGGGCATGCCCGTCGGCGCCGGGTCGGCGAAGCCCTGGGCGGCGAGCGCCACACGGCGGGCCTGGGCGAGAGAGAGTGATTCCGGCGCGGTCATCGTCGGCGACCTTAATTCATCGGTACGACGTCGGTGCGGGAAGCTGGACGTGACGACCAACGGGGCATAGAACGGTGCAATGCTGACCATCCGTCGGGAGGAGCCGGACGACGCCGAGGCGGTCGCCCGGGTACACGTGCACGGCTGGCAGGCGGGCTACGCCGGCTTCATGCCGGACGAGGTGCTCGGGCGGCTCAACGTGGTGGCCTGGGCGCAGCGTCGTCGCGACGTCGGCACCGCCGACCCGGAACACCCGTTCATCACCCTGCTCGGCGAGATGGACGGGGCGGTGGTGGGCTTCACCACCTTCGGGCCGTACCGCCGCAACCAGGAACGGGACGACCTGGACCCGACGGTCGGCGAGGTGGTGGCGCTCTACGTGGAGCCGGCCCACTGGGGTGACGGGACCGCGGCGGCGTTGCTGGACGCCGCCCAATGCGGGCTCACCGAGCGGGGCTGGGCCGACTACCGGGCGTGGGTGCTGGCGGACAACCTACGTGCCCGGCGGTTCTGCGAACGCGCCGGCCTGTCACCGGACGGTGAGCGGTCGACCTACCAGGTGCCGCTGGCCGGTGGGGGCCCGCCGGTCGGGCTGGTCGAGCTGCGGTACGCCGGACGCCTCGACGGTTGACCCGTTCGGGGTCAGCCACCGGCGGATCGGCAGGAAGGCCAACAGCGCGAGACTGATCCACACGTAGGCGTTGCTGCCCAGGAAGCCGTCGACGCCGGTGAAGTCCTTTTCCCACACCCAGACGGTACGGCTGATCAGCAGCGCGTACCCGATGGTCGCGGCGACCAGCAGGACCCGCCGTCGGCGGCCGGCCGGCGCGGCCATCGCGTTGTCGACGAGCAGGATCAACGCGGGCAGCAGCCAGACCAGATGGTGCACCCAGGTGACCGGGCTGACCAGGCACATCACCGCGCCGGTGAGCGCCAGGCCGGTCGCCTCGTCGCCGGCCGCGACGGCGGCCCGGGACCGCCAGGCCCAGAGCGCCAGGGTGCCGAGCACCAGCAGCAGCCACAGCACTGTGCTCGGGTGCTCCGGGTCGAGCCGGGCGACCACCCCGCGCAGCGACTGGTTGGAGACGAAGGCCAACTCGCCCACTCGTCCGGTGTTCCACAGGGCCTCGGTCCAGAACTCCCGGGACGCGTCCGGGAAGAGCGCGGCGGCCAGCAACGACACCCCGGCGGCGGTGCCGCTGGCGGTGAGCGCCGCCCGCCACCGCCCGGTCACCAGCAGGTAGACGATGAACACGCCGGGGGTCAGTTTGATCGCCGTGGCGAGGCCGATGCCCACCCCGGTCCACCGGTTGCCGGCCGGCATCAGCCGCAGCAGGTCCACCGCCACCAGGAAGAGCAGCAGCGTGTTGACCTGGCCGAAGTTGACGGTCTCCCGCATTGGTTCGAACGCGGCGGCCAGGCACAGCGCCACGGCGAGGGCGAACCACCGGGTCCACCCGGCGCGGCGGGCGATCGGGTCGACGAGCCACCAGATCAGCACCGTGGTGGTGGCCACGCTGGCGAGGACGCTCACCACAATCGCGGCCGTCCACGGCAGGTACGCCATCGGCAGCATGACCAGGGCGGCGAACGGCGGGTAGGTGAAGCCGTACTGCGTGTTCGGCTTGAGGTAGTCGTAGATCTCTCCGCCGTCGTGCACCCACCACGTCAACGCGCCGTAGTAGACCTTCAGGTCGAAGAAGCCGTGCCGCACGGCAGCGACGGCGAGGAACCCGGTGACCGCCGCGGCGAGCACCACCACCCCGACGACCTGCGCGGTCGTCCTGTTGGCACCCTGCGCCACCGTCGTCTCCCCCGCCCTGCGTAGGCTTCCGTCCCATGGCTCTCGGGTACGTCCGCCCGGCGCGTCCCGAGGACGCCGGCGAGATCGCACGCATCCAGCTCGCGACCTGGCGGGTCGCGTACCGCCGGATCCTGCCTCGGCATGTGCTCGACAACCTGGACGAGGCGTTCCTCGCCCGGCGGTGGAGCGCCGCCGTGCTGGAGCCGCCCTCGGGCGCGCACCGGGTGCTGGTCGCCGTCGAACAGGCCGAGCAATCGTATCTGGTGGGGTTCGCCGCGTCCGGCCCGGCCGACGGCGAGGCTCTCGCCCCCGGTGAGCCGGCCGACGCGCTCGGCTCGGATGTGGCCGCGGTGACCGACCTCCTGGTGGAGCCGCGATGGGGTCGGCGCGGGCACGGCAGTCGGCTGCTCGCCGCCGCCGTCGACCTGTGGCGGGAGGACGGCATGAGTCGGGCGGTGGCCTGGGCGTTCGACGGTGACGAGGCGACCCGGAAGTTCCTCACCAGCACCGGCTGGGAGCCCGACGGCGCGGCCCGGGCGCTTGACGTCGACGACATGCTGGTGCCTCAGGTGCGCCTGCACGTGGCCGTTCCGGCCGACAAGGTCGAGTGACCGAAGCGGCGGCCCCACGGTCGGGGCCGCCGTACCGAACCGGGTCAGCCCTTGTCGGAGCCGTCGTTGGCGTCGCGGACGAAGTACCGCTGGAACACCACGAAGATGATCGCCACCGGGATGGTGGCCAGTAGCGCGGCGCCGAGCTTGAGCGGGTACTGGGTGCCCTTGCCGAGGGAGCCGCTGACCAGGTCGGCCAGTCCGCGCGGCAGGGTGAACAGGTCCGGGTCCTGCACCGACACCAGGCTGTGTGGGAACTCGTTCCAGGAGCCCTGGAACGACAGGATGGTCAGGGTGATCAGCGCCGGTTTCGCCATCGGCAGCACCACCGACCAGAAGGTACGGAAGATGCTCGCCCCGTCGATCCGGGCGGCCTCCTCGACACTCACCGGGATCGACTCGAAGAACTGTTTCATGATGAACACGCCCGCCGCGTCGGCCAGCAGCGGCACCACCAGGCCGGCGTAGCTGTTGTAGAGGCCGAGCTGGTTGAGCACCAGGAACTTCGGGATGAGCAGCACCACCCCGGGCACCGCCATCACCGCGATGACTGCGGCGAACAGCCCGCCACGGCCGGCGAACCGCAGCCGGGCCAGCGCGTACCCGGCGAGCGAGTCGAAGAACACCCGGCCGAGGGTGACCAGCACCGTCACCAGCAGCGAGTTGCCCAGCCACAGCGGGAAGTTGGTGCCGGCAAAGATCCGTTCGAAGCCGGCAAGTGTGAGCGGGTCCGGGAACGGTGACAGCGGGTTCGCCGCCGCGTCGGGCTCGGTCTTGAGCGAGTTGCCGAGCTGGATGACGAACGGGTAGAGGAACACCAGCCCGAAGAAGACGAGTGTGGCGTACCCCAGGAAGCGGGTGGCGAGGGTGCGGGCCGCGCGCTGGTGTCGCCGCGCGGGCGCCGCCGCCGGGCGGTCGGTGAGCACTGCCATCTCAGGACCTCTCCGGTACGCGTCGACGCCGCCAGCCGCGTCGCGGCCGGTCGGTGTCCCGCTCGGCCAGCGCCCGGCGCTGGATCAGGGTGAGCACGATGATGATCAGGAACAGGACGAACGAGATCGCCGCGCCGGAGCCGTAGTCGAAGTCCCGGAAGGCGGTCCGGTACGACAGGTACGCCGGGGTGAGCGTGGTCTTGGCCGGGTCGCCCTGGCTCATCACGTACACCTGGTCGAAGACCTGCCAGGAGCCGATCATGCCGAGGGTGAGCACCAGGAAGGTGGTGGGTCTGATCATCGGCAGGGTGACGTACCGGAAGCGCTGCCACCGGGACGCGCCGTCGAGGGTGCTGGCCTCGTCAAGCGTGACCGGCACGTTCTGCAGCCCGGCGAGGAACATCAGCATGAAGGTGCCGGACGTGGTCCAGACGACCAACGTGATGATCGACATCATTGCCACGCTCGGGCCGGCCAACCAGTCCCACCAGGTCAGCCCGAACGGGCCGCCGTCGGTCAGTGCCGCCGGTGGCGACTCCACGCCGACCGCGCCGAACAGCAGGTGCAGCACGCCCCGGGAGTCGGCGAACCACTCCGGGCCGTCGATGCCGAAGAAGCCGAGCAGCGCGTTGACCGCGCCGGAGTTGGCGAAGAGGAACAGGAACACCACGCTGATCGCGACCGAACTGGTGACCGAGGGGAAGTAGAAGGCGCTGCGGAAGAAGCTCTTGCCCTTGAGCATCCGGTTGTTGACGACCAACGCCAGCCCGAGCGCGAGCACTGTCTGCGCCGGCACCACGATCGCCACGTAGTAGATGTTGTTGCGGATGCTCGTCATGAAGTCGCGGCGGGCCAGCCCGTCCTCGGTGAACAACTGGGTGTAGTTGTGGCCGCCGACGAACGGGACGTCGCCGGTGAACGGGCTGCCCTGGCCGTTCCAGTCGGTGAGGCTGACCCAGAGCGCCATCAGGATCGGCAGCAGCAGGAACAGCCCCAGAATGACGATCACCGGCGCGACGAAGAGCCAGCCGGCGAGGTTCTCGTTGCTGCGGATGCCGCCCCTGCGTCGGCGGGGGCCCGACTCGGGCGCGGTCGCCGCGGCGGTCAGTGTCTCGGTTGCCATCTTCCCTCCCTCCCTCCCTCTCTCCGGCCGACGTGCGGCGGGGGCCCCGGTGATCCCCCGGGGCCCCCGCCGTCACCTCAGCTGCCGCCGAGCGCCGCCTTGGCGTTCTTGTCGAAGTTCTGCAGGATGGTCTTCGGGTCGCCGTTGGTCAGCCCCTGCAGACCGGTGTCGAGGTCCTTGAGGACGCTGTCCATCTTCGGGGCGTTCACCGGGCCCTGGGCGTACGCGGCGCCGTCGATGAACACCTTGTCGGCCGGGAAGGCGGCGGTGTACTGCTCGCCCGCCGACTGCCGGGACGGCATGACGCCGAACGCCTTGGCGAAGGTCATCTGCTGCTCGCCGCTGGTCATCGCCTCGACGAACTTGATCGCCTGGTCCTTGTGCTTGCTCTTGGCGGCAACACCCCAGCACTGGGTGAAGGAGAGGGTGCCCTGCCCCTTGGGGCCGGCCGGCAGCGCCACGACCTTGTACTTCACGTTCGGGAAGTCGTTCTGCAGGGCACCCTTGATCCAGTTGCCCTCGATGGTCATCACGGCCTTGCCCTTGCCGAACGCCTCACCGGACCAGCCGGCGTCGAGCTGCTTCGGGTACTTGGCCAGACCGGTGGTGAGCATGGTCTTCACGTACTGGAGGGCGGCCAGGTTCTCCGGGGTGTCCGCCGTGGGCTGCTTGCCGTCCTTGCTGGTCAGCCAGCCACCGTTCTGCACCATGAAGGCGCCGATCCGGTCCCGGGTGTCACCGATGGCCAGCGGGACCTGCCCCTTCGCCTTGATCTTCTGGGCGACCGCGGTGAGCTGGTCCCAGGTCGTCGGCACGTCGGCGTCGGTCAGCCCGGCCCTGGTCCAGAGGTCAGTGTTGATCTGGAGGGCCAGGGTCGAGAAGTCCTTCGGCGCGCAGTAGAGCTTGCCGTCGTACGTGAAGGCGGTGCGCAGGCTCTCGTAGAAGTCGCCCGGGTTGCTGACCTTGTCGCCGTACGGCTCAAGGGCGCCGACGCTCGCGTAGTTGGCGAACTGGGCCGCGTCCACGTAGAAGACGTCCGGCGGGGTGCCGCCGGCGAGAGCCTGACCGAGCTGCTGGGTGAGGTCCTGCGCCGGGGTGACAGTCGCGGTGTTGCCGGAGCTGCCGGCCCACTTCGCGGCGGCGTCCTGCACCGCCTTGGTCTCGGCCTCGCCGGACGAGCCGATCAGGATCTGCAGGCTGGCCGGCCCGCTGGACTGGGCGGTGTCGCCGGAGGAGTCGTCGAAGCCGCTGCCGCAGGCGGCGGAGCCGAGGAGGGCGACGGCGGCGAGGCCGGCCACCGCTGCCCGGGTGATTGTTCGGGGTGCCATGGTTTCTCCTGGTGGGGGGTGTGGGACTACGCGGTGTGCCGCAGCGCCAGCGAGGGCTGGAGCAGCACGGGGGTAGGGGTCTCGTGGTCGCCGTCGAGGACCCCGGTGAGCAGGTCCACGCAGCGGGCGGCGGCGTCGCCGAGCGGTTGGCTGACGCTCGTCAGCCCGACCGCGGCGGCCACCGGCGTGTCGTCGAAGCCGATCACCGACACCTGCGGGTCGACGCCGCGGATCGCCTGGAGCGCACCGAGGGCGAGTGAGTCGCTGGCGCAGACCACGGCGCTCGGCGCCACGGCGACGAGCAGGTCACGCATCAGCCGCTCCCCCTCGGCGATGCCGTCCTCGGTCTCCCGGTGCAGCCCGGTCGGGTCGACGCCGGCTTCGCGCAGCGCGTCGCGCCAGCCGGCCCTCCGGTCGTCGCCGACGCCGGAGCCGTCGGGCCAGCCGATGAAGGCGATCCGCCGGTGGCCGGCGTCCAGCAGGCGCCGGGTGGCCTGGGCGGTGCCGGCGGCGCCGTCCACGTCCACCCAGGGGTGCGCGTCGAGCGCGTCCCACGGGCGGCCGAAGGTCACGAACGGTACGTCCCGGTCGGCGAGCCATTCGGTACGCGGGTCGCCGTACTTGGTGCCCACCAGCACGAACGCGTCCAACTCGTAGGTGCCGAGCAGGTCGCCGTAGGTGGCGATCTCCCGTTCGTCGTCGGTGGCGGTGTAGAGCAGCACCCGGTAGCCGGCGGCGTCGGCGGTCTCGGTGAGGCCGTGCAGGAAGCGGTCGAGCACGGAGCCGTTGATGCCGTCGCGGGTCGGGTCGATGCGGGCGGCGATGAGGCGGGACCGGCCGGTACGCATCTGTCGGGCGGCCTGGTTGGCCCGGTAGCCGAGCGCGTTGATCGCGTCCTGGACCCGCTGACGGGTCTCCTGCCGCACGATGTGCGGGCTGTTGAGGACGTTGGACACGGTCTGCCGGCTGACTCGGGCGTGCCGGGCCACCGTCGCGATGGTCACCTTTTCGGCCACTTAATCCCTCTCGCCATCTTGAACGATCCAATTTGGATAAGGCAGGATTGGATCGTTCAAGTTTCTGGAATGTTTCGCACTTTGCACCGCCAGGGGCGCGTTGTCAAGATGGCCGCCCCGCACCCCGAGGATCTGGAGCCACACCGTGATCGAACGCCAGCTGCAACCCCTCCTGCACGAGTTGGTAGGGGTGGTCTTCGCCCCGACCAGCGCGCTGGGGGACGCGACCGGGCAGATCCGCCCGACCGGCGTCCAGGGCGTCTTCCACGCCGACGCCCGGGTGCTCTCCCGCGCCGAGCTGCGGGTCGACGAACGGGAACTCGAGGGGCTGACCCGCGGCGACGACGGCCCACACGGTGCACGCTTCGTCGGCCTGGCCCGCTGGCTCGGCGACCCCACCCCCGACCCGACGGTCCGCGTCGACCGCCTGCGCCGGGCCACCCGCAACGGCCTCACCGAGGAGCTGCGGGTCGTCTCCACCGCCACTGTCGACGTAAACGCCACCGTCACCGTCGACCTCGGCTGCGACCTCGCACCCATCGAGGCCGTCAAGTCCGGTAGCGCCGCCGCCGCGCTGGAGGCCAAGACCGGCCAGCCGGGCGTGCTCACCTGGTCGGGAGCGGGAATCACAGTCACCGTCACCGCGTCCGGCGCGGACGTGCTGGCCGACGCCGAGCGTGCGACCGCGCCACGACTGGCGTGGCCGGTTCACCTGCCTCCCGGCGGCGAGACCGTGCTGCGCTGGCAGTTGACCGTCGAGGACCCGCGCGCCGTCGTCGTCGGCCCAGCCGGCGAGCCAGAGTGGTCCCGACCCGAGGTGACCGCCGACGACCGCCGCCTCGTCCGACTGCTGGACCGCAGCCTCGACGATCTGCGCGGCCTCCGACTGGCCGAGACCGGCGCACCCGGGGACGTGTTCCTCGCCGCCGGCGTGCCCTGGTTCCTCACCCTGTTCGGCCGGGACAGCCTCTGGGCCGCCCGGATGATGCTGCCGCTCGGCACCGACCTGGCCGCCGGCACCCTGCGCGTACTCGCCCGCCGGCAGGGCACCCGGCTCGACACGGCGACCGGCGAAGCCCCCGGCAAGATCCTGCACGAGCTGCGCCGACACGAGTTCACCGTGCCCGGCAACGGCCTGCGCCTTCCGCCGGCGTACTACGGCACCGTCGACGCCACGATGCTCTGGGTCAACCTGCTGCACGACGCGTGGCGCTGGGGCATGCCCGCCGAGCAGGTCGAGCCCCTGCTGCCGCACCTGGAGGCGGCTCTGCGCTGGCTCGGCGAGCACGCCGACCCGGACGGCGACGGCCTGGTCGAGTACGTCGACACCACCGGACACGGGCTGTCCAACCAGGGTTGGAAGGACTCCGGTGACGCCGTCCGATTCCGCGACGGCACCCTGGCCACCGCGCCGATCGTGCTGGCCGAGGTACAGGGTTACGCGCACGAGGCGGCCGTGAACGGAGCCGCCCTCCTGGACGCCTTCGGCCGACCGGACGCCGACCGCTGGCGCGAGCACGCCGCCGCGCTTGTCGGCCGGTTCCGCAGGAGCTTCTGGGTCGACGGCCGCCACGGCCCGCAGCCGGCGCTCGCCCTCGACCGCGACAAGCGCCCGGTCGACTCGCTGACCAGCAACATCGGCCACCTGCTCGGCACCGGCCTGCTCGACCGGGACGAGGAAGCCCAGGTCGCGCACCTGCTCACCACGGACACCATGGCCGCCGGGTTCGGGCTGCGGACCATGTCCAGCGACGACGCCGGCTTCAGCCCACTGTCGTACCACTGTGGCTCGATCTGGACCCACGACACAGCCATCGTGCTCGGCGGGCTGGCCCGCGCGGGGCACCGGGAGGCCGCGCTCGGCCTGACCGAGGGGCTGCTCAGCGCGGCCGAGGCGTTCGACTACCGGATGCCGGAGCTGTACGGCGGCGACGACCGCTCACTGCTGAACCGGCCGGTGCCGTACCCGGCCGCGTGCCGACCGCAGGCGTGGGCCGCTACGGGTGCGGTGCTGCTGCTCCAGGCCGCCGCGGGGCTCTACCCGGACGTGCCGGGCGGCACGGTCCGACTGGCACCCCTGGCGGGAGCAGAGTTGGGTGCCGTGGCGGTCGACGGCCTCCGCGTGGCCAACACCCCGGTACACGTGTCTGTCGACCGTACCGGCGAAGCCACAGTCACCAACCTCCCCACCCCGCTAACCCCAACCCCAACCCCAACCCCAACCCCAACCCCAACTCTCCCTACCCAACGCCGCCCAAAAACCCCAACCCACCCCGCCTAACCCGTCCCCACCCGACCCCTCCCCACCCCCCGCGGGTCGATCATGGAGTTGTGGTGGGCGACAGCTCCGTGTACGCCCCTTTTGTGGGGCACCACAACTCCATGATCGACGCCGGCCCAGGCCCGCCGTCAGGGGGTTCGTTCGGCGATCAGCTCTTCGTCGTCGACCGCGCCTGTCGGGTGGAAGCCCAGGGACTCGTAGAGGGCGGCAGCCTGGGTGTTGTCGGGGTGGTACGAGAGGCGGACCGGGGGGTTGCCCTCTCGGGCCGCCAGCCAGGGAGCGAGGGTCTGCACGGTGGCCCTGCCGACGCCCCGGCCCTGCTCGGCGGCGTCGATCAGCATGCCGCCGATCCAGTGCGAGCCGTCGTCGTCCACGCCCCACATGACGTGACCGACGACGGTCTCGTCGGCGTACACCGCGAGCGAGTTCCACACCTCGGAGCGGGTGCTCAGCAGCAGATAGCGCGCGCCCAGCGCGGCCACGAAGCGGCGCTGGTCGTCGCGCGGGGCGACGTCGGCCACCGCACGCCAGTTGTCGTCGTCTACCGGCCGCAGCGTCACTCGCCGCCCGCGCCGGTCCAGGTGTCCACCATCAATCATCGGCGGATGCTACCCGGTCCGCGTGCAGAGATCTTGGACAGTTTCCGTCAGCGCGTGACGGTAACTGTCCAAGATCTGCGCCAGGAACGAGGGAGCGGGAAGGTCTGAGCTCAGTCGAGCAGGGCGTCCAGGCCGACGGTGAGGCCGGGGCGGTTGCGCACCGCGCGGACGGCCAGCAGCACACCCGGCATGAACGACACCCGGTCGTACGAGTCGTGCCGGATGGTCAGCGTCTCGCCGGTACCGCCGAACAGCACCTCCTGGTGGGCCACCAGGCCGGTGGCGCGCACCGCGTGGACGCGTACCCCGTCGATGTCGGCGCCGCGCGCACCCGGCACCTCGTCCTTCGTGGCGTCCGGCACCGGGCCGAGGCCGGCCTCGGCGCGGGCACGGGCGATCTGCCGGGCGGTGTGGGTGGCGGTGCCACTCGGGGCGTCCAGCTTGCGCGGGTGATGCTGCTCGATGATCTCGACGGACTCGAAGTGTCGGGCGGCCCGCGCGGCGAACTGCATCATCAGCACCGCGCCGATACCGAAGTTCGGGGCGATGACCACGCCCACCTCGGGCCTGTCGGCCAGCCAGCCGCGCACCTGCTCCAGCCGCTGCTCGGTGAAGCCGGTCGTGCCGACCACCGCGCTGATGCCCTGCTCGATGCACCACTGGAGGTTGTCCATGACGACGTCCGGCGTGGTGAAGTCGACGACCACCTCGGCGGTGGAGACGGCGGAGCGGTCGTCACCCTGGTCGATCGACGCCACCAGGGCGAGGTCGTCGGCGGCGTCGACCGCCTTGCAGACCTCGATGCCCATCCGGCCACGGGCACCGAACACGCCGACCCGCACCAGCCCGGCGGGGGTCTTCTCCTGCTCGTCAGTCACGGGGCACAACCTATCCCAATCGGGACGGGCCCTTCCGGCCGGATCCGGGGCATCCACCCGCCGGGATGCCACGCCCGAAAGGGCCTCACCGCGCTGCGGCAGAAGGACTCGGGCCGCGCTGGGGACGGAAGGATTCAGCCCGCGCGACGGCGGAAGGATTCAGACCGCGAAGTCGCCCGCACCGAAGGGGCCTACCACGGCCAACGACATCGGCCGGCTGAGCAGCTCGGCGGCGAGCACGTTCACGTCCTCCACGGTGACCTCGTCGACCCGGCGGAGCAGCTCGTCGACAGGCATCAGGTCGCCGTAGAGCAGCTCACCCTTGGCCAGGCGGCTCATCCGGGAACCGGTGTCCTCCAGGCCGAGCACGAACGAGCCCTTGCTCATCCCCTTGCCCCGGGCCACCTCGGCCTCGGTCAAGCCGTCGGCGGCCACCCGGGCCAACTCGGCGCGGGTCAGGGCCAGCACCTCGTCCACCTTGCCCGGCGCGCAGCCGGCGTAGACGGCGAACAGGCCGGTGTCGGCGTACTGGCTGGCGTAGGAGTACACCGAGTACGCGAGGCCACGCTGCTCGCGGATCTCCTGGAACAGGCGGCTGGACATGCCACCGCCGAGCACGTTGTTGAGCACCCCGAGGGCGAACCGCCGATCGTCGAGCCGGTCGATGCCGGGGCAGCCGAGGATGACGTGTGCCTGCTCGGTCTCCTTCGGCTCCACCACCGTGGTCGCCGGCTTGGTGCGTACCGCCGGGGTCGCCGCGCGGTGCGGCGCCGGGCTGGCCGGGTCGCTGTCCAGCGGGGTTCCGCGCACGGCCTGACGGACCATCTTGACCACAGCGGCGTGGTCGAGGTTGCCGGCGGCGGCGATGACGATCTGCGGCGCGGTGTAGCGACCCCGGTAGAAGGTCTGGATCTGCCGCCTGGTCATCGGGGTGACGGTCTCCGCGGTGCCGGAGATCAGCCGGCCCAGCGGGTGATCGCCGTAGACGGCCTGGACGAAGAGGTCGTGCACCTCGTCACCCGGCTCGTCGTCGTGCATGGCGATCTCCTCCAGGATCACGCCACGCTCGGTCTCGACGTCGGCCGGCTCCAACAGCGAGTCCGCTACCAGGTCGCACATCACGTCGATCGCCAGCGGCAGGTCCTCGTCCAGCACGCGGGCGTAGTAGCAGGTGTATTCCTTCGTGGTGAAGGCGTTCGTCTCGCCACCCACCGCCTCGATCTGCGAGGAGATCTCCAGTGCGGTGCGCTTGTTGGTGCCCTTGAACAGCAGGTGTTCGAGGAAGTGCGCGGCACCGGCCTGCGGGCCGGTCTCGTCACGCGAGCCGACCGCCACCCAGATGCCGAACGAGACGCTGCGCATCGCCGGGATCGCCTCGGTGAGGACGCGCAGGCCGCTGGGCAGCACGGTACGACGTACCGTGCCGCCCAGCGGGTCGTCGCTGAGCGTCCGGGTCACCGCGCGGGCGGTGCCGCCGGAGCGGCCCGCCCCGGTGTCCCGAACTCGACTCGCTTGGCTGGCCCGCCAGCCGGGGGCCACCCCCCGTCGATCCGGTGGAAACGGCGCGCTGATGGCCCGACTCACGACTTGCTCCCGGTTCGACGAGGGGTGGGTGATGCGTTGTGCGACGGTCAGCTGTGCCGGGTCCGACGGCGCGGACGCTCGCCGCCCTCGCCACCCTCGCCGCCGCCACCCTCGCCGCCGCGCTCCGGGCCACGCCCGCCACGGTCGCCGCCACGCTCGCGGTCGCCACGGTCACGCGGAGCCCGGTCGCCCCGGTCCCGACCAGCCGGCCGGTCGCCAGCGGCGGCCTCACCGGCGGCCGGAGCCTCGGTGCCCTCCGGGCGGACCTTGTCGAGGTAGATCTTGCCGCGGGCGTCGATGTCCGCGATCTCGACCTCGACCCGGTCACCGACGTTGAGGAAGTCCTCGACGCGCTCGACCCGCTTGCCGTCGCCCACCTTGGAGATGTGCAGCAGGCCGTCACGGCCCGGCAGGAGCGAGATGAACGCGCCGAACGCGGCGGTCTTGACCACAGTGCCGAGGAACCGCTCGCCCTGCTTCGGCAGCGTCGGGTTGGCGATGCCGTTGATCCGGTCGACGGCCGCCTGGGCCGACGGGCCGTTGGTGGCGCCGACGTAGATCGTGCCGTCGTCCTCGATGGAGATCTCGGCGCCGGTCTCGTCCTGGATCGCGTTGATGGTCTGCCCCTTCGGGCCGATCACCATGCCGATCTTGTCCACCGGGATCTTGACGGTGGTGACCCGCGGCGCGTAGTCGGACATCTCGGCCGGAGCCTCGATCGCCGCCTTCATGACGCCGAGGATGATCTGCCGGGCCTCGTTCGCCTGCTGCAACGCGGCGGCCAGCACGTCCGACGGGATGCCGTTGAGCTTGGTGTCGAGCTGGAGCGCGGTGACGAACTCCGGCGTGCCGGCGACCTTGAAGTCCATGTCACCGAACGCGTCCTCGGCACCGAGGATGTCGGTCAGCGTCACGTACTGGGTCTTGCCGTCCACCTCGTCGGAGATGAGCCCCATCGCGATGCCGGCGACCGGCGCCTTCAGCGGAACACCCGCGGAGAGCAGGCCCAGCGTCGACGCGCAGACCGAACCCATCGAGGTGGAGCCGTTGGAGCCGAGCGCCTCCGACACCTGCCGGATGGCGTACGGGAACTCCTCGCGCGACGGCAGCACCGGGATCAGCGCGCGCTCGGCGAGGGCGCCGTGGCCGATCTCGCGACGCTTCGGCGAGCCGACCCGGCCGGTCTCACCGGTCGAGTACGGCGGGAAGTTGTAGTTGTGCATGTAGCGCTTGCGGTTCTCGGGGGACAGCGTGTCCACCATCTGCTCCATGCGGAGCATGTTCAGCGTGGTGACGCCCAGGATCTGGGTCTCGCCCCGCTCGAACAGCGCCGAACCGTGCACCCGGGGCAGCACGCCGACCTCGGCGGTCAGCGCCCGTATGTCGCGCGGGCCACGCCCGTCCATGCGGACCTGCTCGCGCAGCACGCGGTTGCGCACCTCGGACTTGGTCAGCGACCGGAAGGCAGCGCTGAGCTCCTTCTCCCGACCCTCGAACCGAGCGCCCAGCTCCTCGGCGACCCGAGCCTTGACCCGGTCCAGGGCCTCCTCGCGGTCGGCCTTGCCGGCGATGGTGATCGCCTCGGCCACGTCACCGCGAGCGAACTCGGCGACGGCGTCGTAGATGTCGTCCTGGTAGTCCAGGAAGACCGGGAACTCGGTGACCGGCTTGGCGGCGACCTCGGCCAGCTCGCTCTGCGCGCGGCACAGCTCGCGGATCGCCGGCTTGGCGGCCTCCAGGCCGCTGGCGACGACCTCCTCGGTCGGGGCGGTGGCACCGGCCGAGATGAGGGCGACGGCGTTCGGGGTGGCCTCGGCCTCGACCATCATGATCGCGACGTCGCCGTCCTCGAGCGTGCGGCCAGCCACGACCATGTCGAAGGTGGCGCGAGCCAGCTCCTCAAGGGTCGGGAAGGCGACCCACTGGCCGTCGATGTGGGCGACGCGGGTCGCACCGATCGGGCCGGAGAACGGCAGGCCGGAGAGCTTGGTCGACATCGAGGCGGCGTTGATCGCCACGACGTCGTACGGGTGCTGCGGGTCGAGCGCGAGGATGGTCTCGACGACCTGGACCTCGTTGCGCAGGCCCTTGACGAAGGACGGGCGCAGCGGCCGGTCGATCAGCCGGCAGGTGAGGATCGCGTCCTCGCTGGGCCGACCCTCACGGCGGAAGAACGAGCCGGGGATGCGGCCCGCGGCGTACATCCGCTCCTCGACGTCGACGGTCAGCGGGAAGAAGTCGAACTGCTCCTTCGGGTGCTTACCGGCGGTCGTGGCGGAGAGAACAACCGTCTCGCCCAGCTGGGCGATGACGGAACCGGCGGCCTGGCGAGCCAGCCGACCGGTGGAGAAGGTGATCTCGCGGGTGCCGAAGGACCCGTTGTCGATCACGGCGGTGCGGGATTCGGTGCCGAGTTTGGTCTCGGTCATGTGCTGTCGTGCTCCTTCGCGTCGTGGGCCCACGACATCGGGGAGCTGCTCAGCCGGCCGGTCTTCGATCGAAGCGCCCGGGTGGCCGGCATGATGCCGGGTTCCCGGGGGCCACTACCGGAGACCGGTACGCTGACCGGCTCCCTCTCGGGTGGTCGCGCGGCCCGTGTTTCTTCAGGTGGGACGCGGTGCGGGGGAGTAGCCGAGCGGCCACTCCCCCGTCACGTCACCGGCGCAGACCGAGCCGCTCGATGAGCGACCGGTAGCGGGCAATGTCCTTCTTCTGGACGTAGTTGAGCAACCGACGGCGACGGCCGACCAGCAGCAGCAGCCCACGGCGGCTGTGGTGGTCGTGCTTGTGCACCTTCAGGTGCTCGGTCAGCTCGGCGATCCGCTTGGTGAGGACCGCTACCTGGACCTCCGGCGAACCGGTGTCGCCCTCGGCGGTCGCGTACTCCGCGCGGATGCTGGCCTTGGCTTCCTGATCGAGCGCCATGTTCTCCCTGTTTCGATGGGTTGATCAAGTGGGTGTCCGTCGTCCCGATGGACCGGGAACGGACCGGTACCTCGCACCCGCGGCGTCGAGCAGGCACGCGAGGCCCCACGCCGGTCACCCGACGTCCCGGCAAGACTACCAGCACTCGCCGGTAACACCCGGCGAAGGGCCTCGGTGGCGGCCCGGCACCCCGGCACGATCAGGCCAGTACGCGCCGGGTGCGCTCGACGTCCTGATTCATCTGGGCGATCAACGGCTCGATCGAGTCGTACCGGATCTGGCCCCGCAGGTGCGCCACGAAGTCCAGGGCCAGCCGCTCGCCGTACAGGTCGCCGGTGAAGTCCAGTGCGTACGCCTCCACCCGTCGCTCCCGGCCGGAGAAGGTCGGGTTGGTACCCACGGACACCGCCGCCAGCAGCGGCTCGTGCTGACCGCGGCGGATCAGCCGGGCCGCGTACACGCCGTCGGCGGGCACCGCCGCGTACCGGTGGCAGAGCAGGTTGGCGGTGGGGAAGCCCAGCTCCCGGCCCCGCTGGTCGCCGCGGACCACGACGCCCTCCACCCGGTGTGGGCGGCCCAGCGCGCCGGCCGCCGCGCCCACGTCACCCGCGTCGACGCAGGACCGGATGTACGTGGAGGAGAAGACGGTGCCGGCCTCGGCGACCAGCGGGGCGCCCTCCACGCCGAAGCCGAACGTCTGACCCAGCCGTTCCAACAACGCCACGTCGCCGGCGGCCCGGTGCCCGAAGCGGAAGTTGCCGCCGACCACCACCAAAGCGGCGTGCAGGTGCTCGACCAGGACGTCGTGCACGAACTGTTCGGCCGGCACCCGGGAGAACTCCGGGGTGAACGGCACCACGCAGAGCACGTCCACGCCGAGCGCCTCGATCAGCTCGGCCTTGCGGGCCGGCTCGGTGAGCACCGCCGGGTGCGAACCGGGGCGGACCACCTCGGCCGGGTGCGGGTCGAAGGTGACCACCACCGACTGCACGCCCAACTCGCGGGCCCGGGCCACGGCGTGCCCGATGGTCGCCTGGTGCCCCTTGTGCACACCGTCGAAGACGCCGATGGTGACCACCGAGCGTCCCCATCCGCCAGGCGCCGCGTCGTAGCCCCGCCACCGCTGCATGCCGTTCCTCTCTGCTGTCCCGCCGGCCGGCGGGTCGACACCGCCGGCTGCGGGCCGACGGACCTGCGCTGCGCTGTCAGGCCGGTGCGAGCACGATCTCCGCGCGGGCCCGCCCGTCCCGCTCGCTGACGATAGCGATCAGGCCGCCGGCCGGCCCGAAGACGGCGTACGGCCCGGAGAGGCCGGCCGGGTCCAACGGCCCACCGTGGGCGAGCACCCGGGCCTCGTCCGGCGTGGCCTCCCGGCGCGCGAAGAACCGGTCGGCCGCCGCGTCCAGTGGCAGGTTCACCACGTCCGGGGCGCGCTGTTCCAGCTCGTCGAGGGTCGCCGCCTCGGCGAGGGTGAAGCCGCCCACCGCGGTGCGCCGCAGTGCCGTGAGGTGCCCGCCGACGCCGAGCGCCAGGCCGGCGTCCCGGGCGATGGCCCGGATGTACGTGCCGGAGGAGCAGGTCACGTCCACGTCCACGTCCACCACGTCCGGCTCGGTGCGACGGATCGCCAGCACCTCCAACCGGGAGATGGTGACCCGCCGCGCCGGCAGCTCGACGCTCTCCCCGTCGCGGACCCGCTTGTACGCCCGCTGCCCGTCGATCTTGATGGCGCTGACCGCGCTCGGCACCTGGTCGACCTCGCCGCTCAGCCCGGCCAGCGCCGAGGAGATCGCGTCGTCGGTGACCTGCCCGGCCGGCACGGTGGCGGTCACGTCGCCCTCGGCGTCGTCGGTGACGGTGCTCTGGCCGAGCCGGATCGTGCCGGTGTAGCTCTTGCCCGCGCCGATCACGTAGGTCAGCAGCCGGGTGGCCCGGCCGACACCGATCACCAGCACGCCGGTCGCCATCGGGTCGAGGGTGCCGCCGTGCCCGACCCTCCGGGTCTTCGCCAGTCGGCGGATGCGCGCCACCACGTCGTGCGACGTCATGCCGCCGGGCTTGTCGACCACGATCAGACCATCGGTGCTCACGTCGGCCAAGCCTGCCAGATGGCCCGTACTCCGCCGTGCGTGGGCACGCCCGGCGTGACCCCAGCCTCCGCGCCGAGGGCCGCGCCGGTTTGTCGGGAAGGGGCGTCAATCTGGGATTTTGTCAGTTGGGGACAGCCGGCCGACCTCCCCGGATGCGAAGATCACCCGCCCGTCGCCAACACCTTGAGATCAGGACCGCCGATGACCACCGACCGACCACCGGGCCACGAGCACCGCGATCGGGTCGACCTTCCGGATTGGATGCGGCATCCGACGCCGAAGCGGCGGACCCCGGCACGCTACGTCGACGACCTGATCGAGGCATGGCCGGCGCTACGGGCCGCCCGCCGGGCGGTGTGGCACTGGCGCGACCGGAGCAGATGGAGCGAGTCGCACCCGAACGTCGTCGCCGTGCTGTCGTTCGTCGTGGCCGCCGCCCTCGGGACCGCCTTGGTGACCGGCACCTACTACCTGCTCGCGCTGGCCACCAGCGGCGGATACTGACGGAGGAACCATGGCGGACACCCCGCCGAAAGAGCCAGTAGACCCGCCACCGCGGCCCGCTGCGGTCGCGGAGGTCAACCCGGTACAGCTACCGGAGTGGCTGCGGTCATCGCAGACCGAGCACCAGCCCACCGGATGGGACCGGGTCCGTTTCTTCTCGGCCCGGCACGACGGGGCCCTGCTGCTCGGCTTCGGCCTGGTGCTGACCCTGCTCATGGTCGTCGGCGGGGTGGTGTTGGTCGGTCAGGTCGCCGATGGTGTCCGCGCGTCCGCCTCGGCGAGCCCCACACCGACCCCCACCCCGCCGGTGAGCAGGGTCGGCGAACCACGCGACCTGTTCGCCGGATCGCCGGCGGCCTCCTTCGCGCCCGCCGAGGAGGCCGTGCGGATGCCGGCGGCCAAGGGCACGGGGCCGTTCACCGCGACCCAGGTGCGGACAGCGCTGGAGTCGGTGCGCAAGGCACTGGTCGAGGGCCGGGTCGACATCTCGATGTTCTCCGGGGATCCGGAGCCGTTCCTCGCGCTGCTCGCTCCGGACGCTCGCGAACGGCTCCGGGGCGACTTCACGAACGGCAGCTTCCTGCGGTACGCCACCAGGATGGCGTCACCGTCGGAGTGGGAGTTCGGCGTCCGCGCCGACGGCCGGGTCAGTTACCGGGCCACCACACAGAACGGCATGCGACTGCTGGAGGTTTCCACGGAGTTCGTCTGGGCGTACCCGTTCGACGTGGACCTGCGGGCCCCCGCCGGCGCCACAGTGGTGGCACTACGCGACCGGGTGGTGTGGCAGGTGCCGCACCCGGACGACGTGCCGGCTTCCTCCCGCGGCCTCTGGATCACCTCGGCGGAGGCCGTGACCTGGAACGCGGACTGCGCTCAGCTCCGTGAGGGCTGGGTGCAGGAGCAGTTCTGGATCGCCGATGTGCACCGGGACCGGATACCCGCGGGCGACCCGGGCACCATCTTCGACCTCGACGCGCCCGCGCCGACCACCACGCGCTGCTGACCGGCGGGTCCCGGCGACCGGTCAGCGGACCGCGCCGGTCACCGCCCACCTGCCGTTGCGCAGTCGCAGCAGCAGGGCGACCAGCCGGATCACCACGAACACTGTGAGCCCGGCCCAGATGCCGCCCAGCCCGAGATTGAGCGCATACGCCAGCCAGATGGCCGGCAGGAAGCCGCCGAGCGCCGCCACGATGGTGAGGTTGCGCAGGTAACGCACGTCGCCGGCACCGATCAGCACGCCGTCGAGGGCGAACACCACCCCGGCCAGCGGCAGCATGACGACGAACCACGGCCAGGCCACCATGGCCTGCTCGCGTACCCCGGCATCGGAGCTGAACCACGACGGCACCACGCCCGCGCCGGCGGCGACGAGCAGCGCGAAGCCCACGCCGCAGACGCCGCCGAGCAGCCCGACCCGGCGGGCGAGCGCCCGCGCACCCGCGGCGTCGCCGGCGCCGAGCGCGGCACCGACCAGGGACTGCGCGGCGATGGCGAGGGCGTCGAGGACCAGCGCGGTGAAGAACCAGAGTTGCAGGGCGATCTGGTGGGCACCGACGGCGGCGGCGCCGAAGCGGGCGGCGACGGCGGTCGCGGACAGGAAGCTGGCCTGGAACGCCAGCCCACGGATCAGCAGGTCCCTGCTGAGCACCAGTTGCTGGCGGATCACGCGGGGTTGAGGGCGCAGCGACACCCGTTCACCGACCAGGGCGGCGGCGAAGAGCACTCCGCAGAGCGTCTGCGCGACGACGTTCGCCACGGCCGAGCCGACCAGACCCAGCCCGCCGGGGTAGACCAGCAGCGGGCAGAGCAGCGCGGAGAGCAGGTTGGGGCCGAGCACGAAGAACAGGGGGCGGCGAGTGTCCTGCACGCCGCGCAGCCAGCCGTTGCCGGCGGCGGCGAGGAGCAGGCCGGGAGCGCCGAGGGCCGCGATCCGCAACCACTGGGCGGCGGCGTCGGCGACCTCGCCACCACCACCGGCGAGGGTACGGGCGAGCGCGCCCCCGCCAAGCTGCATGCCGATCGCGATCAGCAGACCGACACCGAGCGCCAACCAGGACGACTGGACGCCCTCGGCGACAGCGGCGGCCCGGTCACCCGCGCCGAAGCGGCGGGCCGTGCGTCCGGTGGTGCCGTAGGCGACCACGGTGCCCACCCAGGCGGTGAGCGTCATGACCGTGCCGCCGACGGCGAGCGCGGCGAGCGGCACCCGGCCGAGGTGACCGACCACTGCGGTGTCGACCAGCACGTAGAGCGGCTCGGCGGCGAGCACCACGAGGGCCGGCAGGGCGAGCGCGGCGATCCGCCGAGGCGAGGCGGGTCGGTGGGCGGTGGTGACGGTGTGGCTCATCGCGGCCGATCCTGGCACGGCTGCGGTAAGGATCGCAATACCGCCGACTACTTACCTCCGCCGGTGCGCCCGGAGCTGGCCGAATCGCCCGACCGCACCGATCCGAGGGATCACCGTCGGCGGCGTCGGATCACTGGCGGGTGTCCATCGACGTCTGCAGCGCGCGGCGGGCCTGCTCGCGGGCGTCGTCGGTGGTGGTCTCGGGCTTGGGCTTGTTCGGCATGGTGGCGCTCCTCTTCCCAGGGCGTGACCGCCGACACGCGGCGGCCCTCACGGGCGGTCCTGCTGAGCGCCCCACGGCGGTCCGGGGTTACCGGAGCAGCCGACTGGGCAGCGTGAGCCCGGGTCGATCCGACCCTGGAGGGAGGCAGCGCGGGGTGTGGCACCACCGCCCATGACCTGCACCGCTAGGCGGCACCGGCCTTCTCCCAAGTTATCGTTCAGGTCCACATACTGCTTACGGTTCCCGCCATTTGGACGGTCGGCAACCCGGCTCAGCGGGCCAGGAAGTGCCAGCCCAGCCACCACCAGAACCCGAACAGACCGATCCGGCCCACCGGCACCGAACCGACCTCGTAGCGCATCACGTAGGCACAGACCTCGCCGAGGGTGGGGATCCGCGACCCCTCCCGCCGGGCCATCCACTCGACCACCGCGAAGAGGATCAGCGCGGCGAGGAAGCCGCCGATCGCGAGCGCGCGCATCATCGCCGCACCAGCCCCCAGAAGGCGGCCAACCAGGCGAACCAGGCTGCCGACCTGGTCAGTTGATCCTCCAGGAGAGGATCGGCCAGCCGGGAGAAGGTGGGGAAATCATCGCCGGCGGCGAGCACGAAGGTCACGCCCTCGAAGACCCCGAAGACCACCACCGGCACCGCCCACCAGGCCGCTCCCGCGCCCAGCCGGCGCGGCGCCGGCCGGCGGGGCACCCGGTTGCTCAGACCGAGCCAGATCAGCACCCCACCCGTCCCGAGGGTGAACAGATTCGCCTCGGTCGAGAAGGACGCGAACCGGCCACCGACGAGCGAGAGGCAGACGAGGACGGGAACGGAGACGGCGGGCCGGTCCCAGGCGCGGGGGGCCTCCACGGTGAGGTCGTGCGGCTGCTCCATCCCGCAATTCTTCCCGGTATCACGGAACGCGGGAAGACCAACACTCCCCGGAGCTGACCCTGATCTTCCAGACCGGCAGATCGATGGCGGCCGAAGGCGCGTCAGCCGATGAGCGCCGCGTCCAGCTGACCGCGGATCGACTCGACCACCTGCTCGACGGTGCCCCGACCGGTGAACCCGGCCGCGAACGTGTGCCCACCACCGCCCAGCGCCACCGCGACCCGACTGACGTCCACAGCGCCCTTGCTGCGCATCGACACCGCCCACTCGGCCGGCCTGGTCTGCTTCACCACACAGCTCACATCCGCCTCGGCGGTGCAGCGCACGGAGTCGATCAGCGCCTCCAGCACGTACGGCCGCTGGTCGTGCCGGGCCAGGTCATCGAGGGTGGCGAAGGTCCAGACCAGACCCCGACCTCCGGCGGCGGCCGGCTCCAGTCGAGCCCGGCCGAGCACCTCGCCGAAGAGGCGGACCGCGCCGAAGGGCCGGGTGTCGAAGACCTGCCGGGAGATGTCACCCGGTGAGATCCCGGTCGCCAGCAGTCGGGCGGCCATCTCGTGCACCGCCGGAGTGGTAGCAGCGAACCGGAAGGAACCGGTGTCAGTGGTCAGCGCCACGTAGAGGCACTCGGCGATGGCCGGATCCACCACCACCCCGAGCCGGGCCAGCAGTTGCTCGACCACGACCGACGTGGCCGCAGCGCCCGGGTCGACCAGGTTGACGGTGCCGAAACCGGGGTTGGAGGCGTGGTGGTCGAGCACCAACGCCGCACCCGCCGACGACAACCGCCCGGCCAACTCGCCGAGACGCGACTCGCTCGCCGCGTCGAAGCAGATCACCAGATCGGGCGCCGGGTCGGCGGCGTCCGCCGGGACCAGCAGATCCAGACCCGGCAGCCCCCGGAACGGCTCCGGAACCTCCGGCGGCCCGGGAAAGGTCGCCTGCACGTCGCGTACGCCGAGCTGCCGCAGGCCCAGACCGAAGCCGAGCATGCTGCCCAGCGCGTCGCCGTCCGGATTGATGTGGCAGATCAGCAGCACCCGGGCGGTCGGCGGGAGAGCCCGCACCAACGCCTCGGCCTCGGCCCACGCCGCCTCGGTCGGGCCGAGCCCGGTCGAGGCGACGAACGCTGCGCTGGCGGTGCTGGTCACCGCGCTTCCCCACCCCGCGGGGTCTCCTTGACGTCGGCCTCGTCGGCCTCGTCCGTCTCGTCCGTCTCGTCGTCCTCGTCATCCACCCGGTACGGCTGGGCCTCGCCCGCGTACTTCGCCTGGGCGGCGAGCCGCTGCACCTCGGCGTCGGCGTTGCGGGCGGCGGCGAGCAGGTCGTCGATGTGCTTGACCTGGTCCTGTACGTCGTCGAGGACGAACGCGAGCGTCGGCGAGTGGCGCAGCCCGAGCGCCTTGCCGACAGTGCTGCGCAGCATCCCCTTGGCGCTCTCCAGCGCCGCCGCGGTGTCCGCCTGGGCCACCGAGTCCCCGAGCACCGTGTAGAACACCGTCGCGTCACGCAGGTCAGCGGTAATCCGGGCGTCGGTGATGGTGATCATCCCGAGCCGCGGGTCCTTGATCTGGCTCCGCACCACCGACGCGACCAGCTCACGCACCCGTTCCGCGTGCCGGCGTACCTTGGCCGGATCAGACATCTCGCCACCTCCACGGCGTCCTGCTTCCGGTCGACCCGGCGACCGGAGGCCGCCGGCCGACCGGCCAACATCTCGAACATTACCTTCGGGGCCGCTCCGGTCGCCCGGCACAGCCGGCACCATGGTCAGTCGTCGTCCGCGCCGTAGAGCCGGCGTCGAACCGACAGCAACTCGACCTCGGGGCGATTGGCCACCAGGCGCTCACAGGAGTCGAGCACCTCGCGGACGTGCGCCGTCTCGGCGGCCACCACGGCCACCGCCAGTTGCGCTCGACCATGCAGGTCGAGCGCACCCACCTCGGCGGCCGACACCTCGAAGCGGCGCAGCGCCGCCACGATCGGCCGTACATATGATCTCTTGGCTTTGAGCGACCTGGAGTCGCCCGGCAGCAGCAGGTCGAAGACCGCGGTTCCGGTGAACATCGCCCCGGACGATACCGCCAACCCGCCCCGCATGATCAAGGGGTTTACGCCGAGTGGCGTAAACCCCTTGATCAGCGTGTCACTGCCGGATCAGGCGCGAACCTTCTCCCGCATCTCGAAGGTCTCGATGACGTCGCCGACCTGGACGTTGTTGTAACCACCCAGGGTCAGACCGCACTCGAAGCCCTCGCGGACCTCGGTGGCGTCGTCCTTGAACCGCTTGAGCGAGGTGATCGTGAGGTTGTCCGCCACGACCGTCCCGTCCCGAAGCAGTCGAGCCTTCGCGTTGCGTCGGATGATGCCCGACCGGACGATGCATCCGGAGATGTTGCCGATCTTGGACGAGCGGAAGACATCGCGGATCTCCGCGCTGCCCAGCTCGGCCTCCTCGTACTCCGGCTTGAGCAGGCCCTTGAGCGCTGCCTCGATCTCCTCGATGGCCTGGTAGATGACGGTGTAGTACCGGATCTCCACGCCCTCGCGGTCGGCCATCTCACGGACCTTGTTCGAGGCCCGCACGTTGAAGCCGATGATCGTGACCGGCTCGGACGAGGCGCTCGCGAGCATGACGTTGCTCTCGGTGATCGCGCCGACGCCCCGGTCGAGGACCTTGAGCTGGACCTCCTCGGGGATGTCGAGGTTGAACAGCGCGTCCTCCAAGGCCTCCACCGAACCGGAGACATCGCCCTTGAGGATGAGGTTGAGCGAGGTCTTCTCGCCCTCCTTGAGCTGCTCCATGAGCGTCTCAAGAGTGGCCCGGCCACGGGAGTTGGCGAAGGACGCCGCCCGCCGCCGTGCCTGCCGCTGCTCGGCGATCTGCCGCACCGTGCGGTCGTCCGCCGCGGCGAGGAACGTGTCACCCGCACCGGGCGGCGCGGTCAGACCCAGAACCATCACCGGACGCGCCGGACCAGCCTCGGAGAGCTGGTTGCCGTTCTCGTCGAGCATGGCCCGGACCCGGCCGTGCGCCCCACCGGCGACGATCGAGTCGCCCGCCCGCAGGGTGCCCTTCTGCACCAGCACCGTCGCCACCGCACCGCGGCCCTTGTCCAGGTGCGCCTCGATGGCCACACCCTGCGCCGGCCCGTCGATCGGAGCGGTCAGCTCCAGCGACGCGTCGGCGGTCAGCAGGACGGCCTCGAGCAGTTCCTCGATGCCGATGCCCGGCTTGGCTGCCACGTTGACGAACATGGTCTCGCCGCCGTACTCCTCAGCGACCAGGCCGTACTCGGTCAGCTGCTGGCGGACCTTGTCCGGGTTGGCGTCCGGCTTGTCGACCTTGTTGACCGCGACCACGATCGGCACGTCGGCCGCCTTGGCGTGGTTCAACGCCTCGATGGTCTGCGGCATCACGCCGTCGTCGGCCGCGACGACCAGGATCACGATGTCCGTGACCTGGGCACCACGGGCACGCATGGCGGTGAACGCCTCGTGACCCGGGGTGTCGATGAACGTGACCGCCCGGTCCTCGCCCTCGTGCGGGACGTGGACCTGGTACGCACCGATGTGCTGGGTGATGCCACCCGCCTCACCGGCCACGACGTTCGCCTTACGGATGGCGTCGAGCAGCTTGGTCTTACCGTGGTCGACGTGACCCATGACGGTCACCACCGGCGCACGGCTGACCAGACGCTCCTCGGCCACCTCCGCGTCGAGGTCGATGTTGAACTGCGCGAGCAGCTCGCGGTCCTCGTCCTCCGGGCTGACGATCTGGATGTCGAAGCCCAGGTGCTCACCCAGCAGGTGCAGGGTGTCGTCAGAACAGGACTGGGTCGCGGTCACCATCTCGCCCAGGTTGAACATCTCCTGGACCAGCGAACCCGGGTTGGCGTTGATCTTGTCGGCGAAGTCCGACAGCGAGGCGCCACGGGAGAGCCGGACGACCTGACCCTGACCCCGGGGAGCACCCGAGCTCATGGTCGGAGCCGACAGGTTGTCGAACTCCTGTCTGCGCTGCTTCTTGGACTTGCGACCGCGCGTCGGCCGACCACCCGGACGCCCGAAGGCACCCGCGGCGCCGCCGCCACGGCCACGACCGCCCGCACCCGGACGACCGCCGCCACCGGCCGGACCACCCGGACGGAAGCCGCCACCGGGAGCACCGCCACCGCCGCCGGGACCGCCACGGTAGCCACCGCCACCGCCGGCACCCGCGCCGCCGCCAGGGCCGCCGCGGTAACCGCCACCGCCACCGGCGCCACCGCCGGGACCGCCACGGAAACCACCGCCACCGCCACCGGGACGACCGGCGCCACCGCCACCGGGGCGACCAGCGCCACCGGGGCCGGGACGACCAGCAGCCGGGCGCTGGCTCGGCATGGACGCCGGGCTGGGCCGCGGCGGCATGGAGTTCGGGCTCGGCCGCGGCGGCATGCCCGCCGGGGTGTTGGGCCGAGGGCCACCCGCACCGGCGGCCGGGGGCCGCTGCTGCTGGCCACCCTGGATGCCGAACGGGTTGTTACCGGCGCCACGCGCCGGCGGACGACCGCCGGGGCGGGCACCCGGACCCGGAGCCGGCGTGCTCGGACGAGCTGCCGGGGAACCGGGACGGGGCGGCATCGCCGCGGGACCGGGCCGAGGGCCGGGACGGTTAACGCCGTCGGCCGGAGGCTCCCGGCGAACGGGGTTGTCCCGCTGCTGCTGGCGGGCGGCCTGCGCGGCCTTGACCGCGGCCTCCTGCTCAGCCTTCAGCGCGGCGGCACGCGCCTCCGCGGCCGCCACCTCGATGTCGTGGGCACTCGCCGGCTTGGCGACCGGGGTCGCCGACTGCGGGGCACCGGGAACCGGACCCTTGGGCTTGGGACCGGGTGCCGGCGCGGCCGGCCGCCGAGGCGGCATCGGCTTGGCCGAGACCCGGGGCGCGCCCGGGGCCGGGGTTGGCGTCGGGGTCGGGTTTGAAGCCGGCGTCGACGCGGGCGCCGACGGGGCGGCCGGAGCCGGGGCTCCGGCGGACGCGACGAATGCGTTACGCAGCCGCCGGGCGACGGGCGCCTCGACGGTGCTGGACGCGGACTTCACGAACTCGCCCATTTCCTTCAACTTGGCGAGAACGGTCTTACTCTCGACCCCGAGCTCTTTTGCAAGCTCGTGAACGCGGGCCTTGCCTGCCACTGCACTCCTCACTCCGAGGTCGTGCGGGCAGCACCCGCAGCGACCTCACTCGTGCACTTGAAGCCTGGTCATTTCAGGGACTTCATCGTGTGCTCATGTCGGTCGTCCTACCCTGCTAGCGACCCTCGCCCGGTCGGGCTGACCGGACGTAGTGGTTGGCGCATCGACGTGCTCCGCCAGCGCACCGTGGTCGAGGACCTCGGTGCTGCGCAGCGCACGCCCGAAGGCGCGGCGCCGCACCGCCAGCGCGAAGCAGGCCGGATCCGGGTGCATGTTCGCTCCCCGACCCGGCAGCCTGCGGCGCGGATCAGGCCGGAGGCTGTGACCAGCCTCGTCCCTGACCGCGACGATCCGCAGCAATTCGCTGGCCGGCGCACGTTGCCGGCAACCCACACAGGTGCGCTCCGGCAGCGCGCGTCGTACCACTGGAGGAAGTCTACCCCTAGCTGCCCGAGATCGCGCCGCCCGGCTCCCGCACGTGATCAGTTACCCCACGCGCTGCCGGTGCGGTCTGCTCCGCATCGGACCGAATGTCGATCCGCCAACCGGTCAATCGGGCCGCGAGTCGGGCATTCTGCCCCTCCCGACCGATGGCGAGCGAGAGCTGGAAGTCGGGAACTGTCACCCGGGCGGCGCGGTTGGCCAGGTCGACCACCTCGACCCGCAGCGCCTTGGCCGGCGACAACGCGTTGCCGACGAAGGTGCCCGGGTCGTCCGACCAGTCGATGATGTCGATTTTCTCACCGTGCAGCTCGCTCATCACGGCACGCACCCGCTGACCCATCGGGCCGATGCAGGCGCCCTTGGCGTTCACCCCGGGGGTGGTGGAGCGGACGGCGATCTTCGTGCGATGGCCCGCCTCACGGGCGATCGCACCGATCTCGACGGTGCCGTCGGCGATCTCCGGCACCTCCAGCGCGAAGAGCTTCTTGACCAGAGCCGGGTGCGACCGGGACAGGGTGATCTGCGGCCCGCGCATGCCCTTGGCCACGTGCACCACGACGCAGCGGACCCGCTCGCCGTGCGCGTACCGCTCGCCGGGCACCTGCTCGGACTGCGGCAGCACGCCCTCCAGCTTGCCCAGGTCGACGCTGACGATGCCCTTCTCGGTACGCGTCTCGTGCGCCTGCACCACGCCGGTGACCAGGTCACCCTCACGGCCGACGTACTCACCGAAGTGCACCTCGTCGGTGGCCTCCCGCAACCGCTGGAGGATCACCTGCTTGGCGGTCATGGCGGCGATCCGGCCGAAGTCGTGCGGGGTGTCGTCCCACTCCCGCACCAGGCTGCCGTCGGCATCCATCTCCTGGGCGTACACCAGGGCGGCGCCCGACCTGCGGTCGATCTCCACCCGTGCGTACGGTTCGGCCCCGTCGGTGTGCCGGTAGGCGGTCAGCAACGCGGTCTCGATCGCCGCGAGAATCGTGTCGAACGGGATCTCCCGCTCGCGCTCGAGTGCGCGCAGCGCCGCGAGGTCGATGTTCACCTCTCCTCGTCCTCCACATCATCTTCGTCGTCGATGTCGTCTGAATCGTCGAACTCGTCGGAATCGTCCGCGTCGTCGATCTCGTCCTCCGGCTCACCGAGCTCGGCGAGCCGGGTGAACTCGACCTGCACACGGCCGGGGCCCAGCTGGGCGTACGCCCAGGCGGCGCGGCCGTCGTCGGTCTCCAGGTGCACGCCCTCGTCGTCGGCCGCGACCACCCGGCCGGTCAGCTGACGGTCACCGGCGGGCTGTTCGCCGCGCTGGCCGGGCAGCGTGGCCGCGCCCCGGGCGGTGACCTTCACCAGTCGGCCCACGTTGCGCCGCCAGTGACGGGGCAGGGTGAGCGGCCGGTCGACGCCGGGCGAGCTGACTTCCAGTTGGTACTCGCCGGCGACGATGTCGCCACCGGTCTCCTCGGCGGCGTCCAGCGCGGCCGAGACCTTGCGGGAGACGTCCGCGACGGCGTCCAGGTCGATCCCGCCGTCGGTGTCCACCATCACGCGCACCACGTGCCGGCGGCCGGCCCGGGAGACCGACAGGTCCTCCAGGTCGTAGCCGGCGTCGTTGACCACTGGCTCGATCACGGCCCGCAGTCGGTCCCGCCGCGCGGCGAGGTCACCGCCGCGGGGGCCCGCAGCACCGCGGGGCTGACCCGTCGGCCTGGTGGCACGGCCACGCTGCGTCATCTCCGCACCCTTTCCCTGGTCGACGGGGACCGGTGTTCCCGCCATGCCGGCACGCCACCGGAGTGGACACGCCGGTGGTTGCGCAGAGCGTAACGCGCCTGCCGGGCGGCGGACCGGGCGGCGCACCGACGCCGGTGACCCCCGGAGCGGCACGGATGGTGTTGACTTGTCCGGTGGGGATCGGCAGAACGACACAGCGCGACCAAGCATCCGGACATTCCCGGCGAAAGCTCCTGAGCGCCGGGGCGTTGCTGGTGCTCGGCGGTGCCGTGACGCCGCTGACCGGCTGTGATCTTTTCGACCGCGACGACCAACCGGCCCCACCGCCCGACCCGCTGCGGCCGATGGTGGACGAGTCACTCGCGCTGGCCGCCGCGTACCGGGCGACCGCGACCGCCCACCCCGAGCTCGCCGACCGGCTCAACCCGATCGCCGAGACGCACACCGCGCACGCCACCGAGCTGGCCCGGGTGATCGGCGTGACAGTGCCGTCGGCGGCCCCCGCCACCCCGACCACCGCCCCGGCCGCCGATCCGAACGGCGCGCGCGCCGCCCTGCGGGCGCTGGAGAAGACCGCCCAGCAGTCCGCCGCCGCCGCCTGCGCCGCTGCGCCCGCGGAGCGGGCGGCGCTGCTCGGGTCGATAGTCGCCGCCCGGGCAACCCACCAGGAGGCACTGAAGTGAGGCAGCCGTCCGCCGGGGAGGCACTCGCCTCCGCCCTGTCCGCCGAGTACGCGGCCATCTACGCCTACGGACGGATCGGTGTCCGGCTCAGCGGAGCGGCGCGGGACGCAGCGCGCCAGGCGGAGGCCGCGCATCGACGCCGGCGCGACGCGCTGGTCGTGCAGCTCACCACGGCCGGCGGCGTCGTCCCGCCGGACCGCGCCGGGTACGCCCTGCCGTTCCCGGTCACCGACCGGGCCAGTGCCCTGCGGCTCGCCGCCGAGGTGGAGGAGCGCACGGCCGCGCACTGGCGGGCCGCCCTGGCATCCACCACCGGCGCCGACCGGGACCAGGCGTTGGCCGCCCTGGTCGAGTACGCCGTGCGGGCCACCCGGTGGCGGAAGACGGCCGGGCTGACCCCACTGACTGTCCCGTTTCCCGGTCGTCCGACCTGAACCCGTCCACTCCGGTTGCGGTACGCATACCAGGTATGCATACTCCGTTGCCATGTCCATCCGTCACGGGTTGCTCGCCCTGCTCGAACGCGGCCAGATGTACGGGTACCAGCTGCGCGCCGCGTTCGAGGAGTCGACCGGCTCGACCTGGCCGCTGAACATCGGGCAGGTCTACACCACGTTGTCCCGGCTGGAACGGGACGGTCTGGTGCGCCCGCTGCCGGAGAGCGAGGGCGGGCAGCGCCCGTACGAGATCACCGACGCTGGCCGGGCGGACCTGGCGCTGTGGTTCGCCACCCCGATCAGTCGTAACGACCGCCCCCGTGACGAACTGGCGATCAAACTGGCGCTGGCGCTGACCACCCCTGGGGTCGACGTCCGGTCGGTGGTGCAGGCCCAACGCAGCGCGACGATGCGGGCCCTTCAGGAGTTGACCCGGTTGAAGTACGGCAGCAACCGGCCGGAGGACCTTCCCTGGCGCCTCGTGCTCGACTCGATGGTGTTCCAGGCCGAGGCCGAGGTGCGCTGGCTGGACCACTGCGAGACCAGTCTGGTCCGGCACCAACCCAGCGGTCCGGCGCCTCCCGCTACCCGACTCGATGACGCCGACGCGCGGGACGCGGCTCGATGGGCCGGCGAGGAGGCAAGACGGTGAGCGGATCGGACGACGCGGTGCTGGAGCTACGCGCCGTCCACCGCACCCACGGTGCCGGGCCGGCGGCGGTGCACGCGCTGCGCGGCGTCAGCCTGGTCGTCCGGCCCGGCGAGCTGGTCGCCGTGATGGGACCGTCCGGCTCCGGCAAATCGACACTGCTGGCTCTCGCCGGTGGGTTGGACCGTCCGACCGGCGGCGAGGTCCGGGTCGAGGGGCAACCGCTGGGGGCCCTGGACCGCCGCGGGCTGGCCCAACTGCGGCGCCGTCGGATCGGCTACATCTTCCAGCAGCTCAACCTGCTGGGCAGTCTGAGCGCGCTGGAGAACGTGGCGCTCCCGTTGGAACTCGACGGGACCAGCGGACGTCGGGCCCGCGCACTGGCCATGACAGCGCTCACCGAGGTGGGGCTGCCCGCATTGGGAGACCGTTTCCCGGACCAACTCTCCGGTGGGCAGCAGCAGCGGGTGGCCATCGCCCGCGCGCTGGTGGGCGACCGTCGGCTGGTCCTCGCCGACGAGCCGACCGGGGCGTTGGACTCCCAGACCGGTGAGGCGGTGCTGCACCTGCTGCGCCGCCGGATCGACGCGGGCGCCGCCGGAGTGCTGGTCACCCACGAGGCACGGCACGCCGGCTGGGCGGACCGGGTGGTGTTCCTCCGCGACGGCGTGCTGGTCGACACGACGGCACCGCTGGGCAGTGTCGAGCAACTGCTGTCCGGCAGCGACCGGTGACCGTTCGCCGTCCGATGCGTGCCCCCGGTCGGGCCGGCACCGCGACGCCGCGGCCGGTCGCGCCGCCCGCCCCGGTCGGCCGGCGGCGGTTCGCCGAGCTGACCGGCTCCTGGCGGGCCGCGCTGCGAATCGCCCGGCGGGAGTCACGCCGGTCCCGGCGGCGGACGGCCCTGGTGCTCGCGATGATCGCCCTGCCGGTGGCGGCGCTCGCCTTCCTGGCGGCGAGCTACGACATGGCCGAGCTGACCCCACAGGAACGCGTCGACCGCCGGCTCGGCGTGGCCGACGCGGAGTTGCAGTGGATCGCCAGCAGCCCGGTGCGGCAGGACGACTGGGGTGAGGCATGGTCCACGCAGGACGGCGAGCCCCCCGCGCGGGTCACCGCCGCCCAGATGACCACCCTGCTGGGGCCGGGCAGCCGGGTCACCGAGCTTCGTCCCCGCGTCCCGCTGACACTGCGCGGCCCGCGCCGCGACGAGGTCGTGGCCGGGCGGGCGCTGGACCTCACCGACCCGTTGGCCCGAGGGCTGGTGCGGTTCCGGGCCGGCCGGGCACCACAGCAGGCCGGTGAGGTAGCCGTCAGTCCGGTGGCGCTGCGCCGCCTGGGCCTGCGCCTCGGCCACGCCGTGGCCACCGCCGACGGAAGCAGGGCGTACACAGTCGTGGGGGTGGTCGAATTTCCCGACGACCTCGGGCCGGTCGTGGCGCTGCACCCGGGGGCCGTGCAGGCGACCGGCCCGGAGCCGGACAGCGTCTGGCTGGCGGACCTGCCCGGAGCAGTGGACGCCGAACTGGTGTCCCGGCTCAACGAGCGGGGGGTGGTGGTCACCGCCCGAAGCCCGGTCGGCTCGGGGACCACTGCGGACCGGACGTGGTTCGGTGCGATCAGGCAGAGCGGCGCCAACGACCTGAGCACCGGCGTCCTCATCGCGGGCCTCGGGCTTCTGGAGGTCGTCCTGCTGGTCGGGCCGGCCTTCGCCGTCGGTGTCCGTCGTCGACGGCGGGATCTGGCGCTGGTCGCGGTGGCGGGCGGGGACGCCGCCCAGCTTCGCCGGGTCGTGCTGGCCGACGGTGTGGTGTTGGGCGTGCTGGGGGCCGCCGCCGGCCTGCTGGTCGGCGTCAGCGCGGCGTTCGCCGGTCGCCCGCTGATGGAGCAGTACGTCTTCAGCGCCCGTTTCGGCGGCTACCGCTGCTGGCCGAGCGCGCTGGCCCTGCTCGGTGGCGTCGCGGTGCTGGCCGGGGTACTCGCCGCGCTGGCACCCGCCTGGAGCGCCGCCCGGCAGGACGTCAGCGCCGGGCTCGCCGGACGACGCACCCCGGCGAAATCCCCGGGCCGGTGGTTGGCTCTCGGACTGGCGCTGGTGGTCGGCGGAGCGGGGCTGGCGGCGTTCGGAGCCACCAAGACTTCCCCGGCGGTGGTTCTCACCGGGCTGATCCTCGGCGAGTTGGGCCTGGTCTGCTGCACGCCCACGCTGCTCGGGGCGCTCGCCCGCCTCGGCCGGGTGCTGCCGCTGGCGCCACGGATCGCACTGCGCGATGCCAGCCGCAACCGGGCCGCCGCGGCACCGGCCATCTGCGCCGTGATGGCCGCCGTCGCCAGCAGCGTCGCCCTCGGCGGCTACCTGGCCAGCGACGGCGCCCGCGACGCGCGCGCCTACCGGCCGGCGCTGCCGACCGGTCACATGCTGGTGAACGCCAACCGGCCGGACGGCCAGCCCACCCTGGCGCAGGTCGCCGACGCGGCCCGGGACCAGTTGGGGGTCGACGCGGTCGCCACCGTGTACGAGCCCAACTGCGACCCGACGGGTGCCCGTTACTGCGACGTTGCGCCCGTCCTCCCGCCGAACCGAGCCTGTCCGTTCCAACCCGGCGACAGTCTTCCCGCCGCACACCGCCAGCAGGCGCGGGCCGACCCACGCTGCCAGATCAGCGAGGCCGACTCCTACGGCGGCTACGTCCTGCCCGGGGTGGACGACGGCCTCGCGCTGCCACTGCTCACCGGCGCGGACCCGGCGACGACCGCCGCCGCCACGGCGGTGCTGCATGCCGGTGGCGTGGTGGTGACCGACCCGCGCTACCTGCACGACGGCCTGGTGACCGTCCGCGTCTTCAGCACGGACGGAAAAACGGACACTCCGGCCACCGTCGTCCGCGACCTGCCGGGGTACGCGCTGCCCCAGGCGTCGGGCTCCTCCCGCCTGCTGCTGTCCACCCACGCGGCCCGACAACTCGACATGAGCTGGTTCCCGGCTGGCTGGGTGGTCGGCACCACGACCCCGCCGGACGAGGAGCAACAGGCGCGGTTCTCCGCCGCGCTGCGTTCGTTCGGGACGTTCAGGCTGAACGTCGAGTACGGAGGCGCCCCACGCGACGTCTCACCGTTGCTCCTGCTGCTCGCGGCGGCCGCCGGGCTGATCACCGTGGGGGCGGCCGGGATCGCCACCGCGCTCGCCGCCGCCGAGGGACGCGCCGAACTGACCACCCTCGCGGCCGTCGGCGCGGCCCCAGCGGTACGCCGGCTGCTGGCGATCTGCCAGGCCGGGGTCATCGCCGGTATCGGTTCGGTGCTCGGCATCGTGGCCGGCCTCGGCACCGCCGCGATCGTGCTGGTCTCGGTGAACCGGCAGTACGCCAGTGACTGGCCGATATCCGATCCGTACCCCTTTCTGGTGCCGTGGCCCGCGCTCGGGGTCCTGGTGCTGGTGCCGGTGGTGGCGATGCTCGGGGCGGGCCTGTTCACCCGGGCCCGACTGCCCATCGAACGGCGGCTGGATTGACCGGTCCGCCGGGCAACCGAATGTGGGCCGCGTGGGGGTGCCGCCGGGGCCGGGCAGCCGGCAGACTGACCGGCGTGTCAGTGCTCAGGAATGTCGTCCGTCGAGTCGGTCATCATCGCTGGTTCGGCGCTACCGCGCGTCTGCTGGTTCCGGCCGACCGGATGGTTGGTCGACTCACCGGGGGTCGGGTGGTAGCGCTCGGCCTGCTCCCCTCCCTACTCATCACCACAACGGGGCGCCGCTCCGGCAAGCCCCGCAGCAATCCGCTGCTCTACGTGCCCGACGGCGACGCGTACGTGGTGATCGGCTCCAACTGGGGGCAGACCCACCACCCCGGCTGGGCGATGAACCTGCTCGCCGATCCGGCCGCCGAGGTGGACGTGAAGGGCCGGCGGGTCGCGGTGCGGGCCCAGCGGGCCTCCGGCGCCGAACGGGACCGGTTGTGGCAGCTGTTGGTCAGCGCGTGGCCCGCGTACCACACGTACGTGCAGCGGGCCGGTGGCCGGGAGATCCACATCTTCCGGCTGGCCCCGACCGGGCGCGGCGCGCCCGAAGCGCCGCCGTCGGCTGGCTAGGCTGACGCTCGGTAGTTAAGGCGAGGTGGTTCCGTGAGCGCAAGGAGTGAGCCGGGGTTCCGGGGCCTCGACGATCGACGGTGGACGGTCGCGGAGCGGGTCGCCGAAGCGATCCGGCGGCGGTTCCCGGCCGACGCGCTCGCGATCGCGGTACACGGGCCTCTGGCGCACGGGGACGACGACGGCGGCGGGGACCGCGAGGCCGGATTGCTGGTGGTCACCTATCGGCCCGGGACCGGCCCGTCGCCGGCCACCCGGCGGGTCGACGGGGTGCTCGTCGATCTGACCGTGGCCGCCGCCGAGGACTACCTGGCCCAGGCGCGGGTGCTCTCACCGCTCTGGCCGCTGACCGCCGACCGGTACGTCACCACGCAGGCGTTGCACGATCCGACGGGCTGGTTGCGGACGCTGCGCGACGAGCACCTCGGCCGGCTGGCCCGGGCCCGGCCGGCGGAGTTCAGCACCGCGGCCCGCCAGGCGTGGTACAGGGGCAGCGCGGCGCACTCCCGGGCGGCCCGGCTGGCCGAGTGGTACGAGACCGATCAGGCTCTGCTGATGCTCGCCGAGGCCCGGCTGGCGGCGGCCACGGTGACCGGTCTGCTGAGTCGCACCTACTTCCGGGACCCGGGGGACGCGGTGCGGCGCACCGGGTTGGCCGGGGCGGACATGACCGAGGTGGGTGTGGTGCTGGCCCGGCAGGCCGAGGAGCTGGCCGCCCGTGGTCGTGCCGTCGACGGCACGATAGACGAGCTGCTCAGCACCTGAGGCGCGTCACAGCCCGCCCGGTACGCCGATCAGCGAGCCGATCAGGTAGGTGGCGCCGGCCGCCGCGGCGCCCAGCAGCAGCTGGCGCAGCCCGCTGGTCCACCAGGGACGGTGGGTGAAGCGGGCCACCACGGCACCGGCGGCGAACAGCCCGAACCCGCCGACGGCGAGCGCCAGCCACAGTTCGGTCGCGCCGAGCAGGTACGGCAGCAGCGGGACCAGCGCGCCGATCGAGAAGAACAGGAACGACGAGATCGCCGCCGCCCACGGGCTGGGCTGGTCGTCGGGGTCGACGCCCAGCTCCTCGCGGACGTGCACCCGCAGCGCCTCCTCCGGGTCGCGCCGCACCGCCTCGGCGACCTGGGTGGCGAGGTCCCGGGGCAAGCCCCGGGCCACCCACGCGTCGGCCAGTTCTCGGGCCTCCGCCTCGGGGTGCCGTTCCAGTTCCCGTCGTTCCTTGGCCACCTCGGCGGCGACCTGCTCGTTGGCGGAGCGCACGCTGGTGTACTCGCCGAGGCCCATCGAGATCGCACCGGCGACGAGGCCGGCGCTGCCGGTGAGCACGATGCTGCGAGGCGACACTCCGCCGCCGCCGACGCCGGCGATCAGGGCGATGTTGGTGACCAGGCCGTCCATCGCGCCGAACACGGCCGGGCGCAGCCAGCCGCCGGAGACGTCCGCGTGGTGCGCCTCTCGCAGCGCCGCTGGGGTGTCGGTCACGGCGCCTGCCCTTCGTTCGCGACTGCGGGACTCCGCTTCGCTGCGTTCCTCGCGCTCACGGAAGGGTCAGGATCTCGTGGCCGTCGTCGGTCACCACGATGGTGTGCTCGAACTGCGCCGTCCACTTCCGGTCCTTGGTGACCACTGTCCACCCGTCGTCCCACATGTCGTACTGGTAGGTGCCGAGGGTGATCATCGGCTCGATGGTGAACGTCATGCCGGGCTCCATGATGTCGGTGGGGCGCGGGCTGTCGTAGTGCGGCACGTAGAGGCCGCTGTGGAATGCCTCGCCGATGCCGTGGCCGGTGAAGTCGCGCACCACGCCGTAACCGAACCGCTTGGCGTACGACTCGATGACGCGTCCCACCACGTTGATCTGGCGTCCCGGGGCGACGGCGCGGATGCCGCGCATCATCGCCTCGTGGGTCCGCTCGACCAGCAGCCGGGCCTCTTCGCTGACCTCGCCGACACAGAAGGTGGCGTCGGTGTCACCGTGCACCCCACCGATGTACGCGGTCACGTCGACGTTGATGATGTCGCCGTCGTGCAGGACCGTGGTGTCCGGGATGCCATGGCAGATGACCTCGTTGAGGCTGGTGCAGCAGGACTTCGGGAAGCCCTTGTAGCCCAGCGTCGACGGGTACGCGCCATGGTCGCAGAGGAACTCGTGCACCACCTTGTCGATCTCGTCGGTGGTCACGCCGGGTTTGCAGTGCTCGCCGGCGAGCTGGGTCGCCTGGGCGGCGAGCCGGCTGGCGATCCGCATCTTCTCGATGGTCTCCGGCGTCTGCACGTGCGAGCCACGCCACTCCCGCGGACGCGTCTTGCCCACGTACTCCGGTCGGGCGATCTGGGACGGCACCGGTCGCATCGGGGAGAGCGTGCCTGGTGTCAGCGGCGGGCGGACGGTCATGCCGCCAGCCTATCGCCGGGGCCGCTGGTGACCCGCGCCACGGCCGCCCGGTGGAGGTTGTTGCCCTGCCAGGGTGGCTGTGCCATGGTGTCAGCGTGGATCAAGGGGGAGCACCACCAGTCTTCTCCGCCAGCGCAGAGATCGACGGTGACCACCTCCACGTCGTGGTGGCCGGCGAGGTCGACATGGCGACAGCTGACACGATGCTCCAGACCGCGCTGCGCGAGCCCGCCGCCGCGAAGATCACTCTCGACCTGAGTGCTGTGACCTTCTTCGACTCGGCCGCCATCCATGCCCTGGTCCGGCTCGCCCAGGAGTTTTCGGGGCGGCTCAGCGTCCGCCCGTCCCGGCAGGTCCGTCGGGTGCTGGAGATCTCCGGCCTCGGCGAACAGGGCTGGCTCGACCCGGCCTAGGCAGCCGGGCGCCGCCGGGCGCGCGGTCAGTCCTGCAACTGCCGGCGCAACGTCACCTCGGTGCCCTCGGCGGTACGCCGTACCGACAGTTCACCCAGCGCTCTGATCAGGTCCAGGCCGCGGCCCCGGAAGCCGGAGCCGGTCGACTCCCGCCACTGCCCGCTGTCGCGCACGGTGGCCGTCACCGTCCGACCGTCGATGGCCACCTCCACACTGATCATGGCCTCGGCGGGGTGGACCGGGTGCTCGATGGCGTTGGCGGCGGCCTCGGAGACGGCAACCGTCAGGTCGAACATGTCGGTCTCGCCGACGGAGTGCGCGACGAGGAAATCCTCCAGCCGCTTGCGGAGCACGCTGAGCCGGGTCGGGTCCGCCGGTAGCCGCAGCGCGAAGCGGTTCGGCTCCGCCGCCTCCAGGGCGAGAACCGCCACGTCGTCGCGGCGCGGCCGCCCGGTGACCCGCTCGACCACCGCGTCAATCAGGTCCACCACGTGCTCGCTCGGGGTCGCCGCGTCGATGCGCAACTGGGCCAGTGCGGCATCGATGCCGAGCTCACGGTCCTCGACCAGCCCGTCGGTGTAGAGCAGCAGTCGAGTGCCGGCCGGCAACTCGCCCTCCACCGACTCGTACGTCGCGTTGGGAAGCGCACCGACAGGTGGGCCGAGCGCCCGGTCGTGCAGGAACGCCACGTCACCCCCGGTGATCAACAGCGGAAACGGGTGACCGGCGCTCGCGTATCGCAGCCGCCCGGTGCCGGGGTTGAACAGCAGGCAGACCACCGTCGCGAAGGAGCGGCCCTCGGTGGAGCCGACCAGCCGGTTGAGCCGGGTCAGCGACTCACCCGGATCGAAGCCCTCCAGCACGTACGCCCGCAGCGCGTTGCGCAGCTGCCCCATCGCCGCGGCGGCCCGGACGCCCTTACCGACCACATCGCCGATGACCAGCACCAGCTCGTCGCCGTTGAGCGCGATCGCGTCGTACCAGTCGCCACCGACCTCGACGTCGGCGCTGCCGGGCAGGTAGCGGCTGGCGATCACCGCGCCGGGCAGTTGGGGCAGCGACCGGGGCAGCAGGCTGTGCTGCAGGGTGGTGGCGATGCGGTGTTCGGCTTCGTAGAGCTGGGCGTTCTCCAGTCGCACCCCGACGAGCCGGGCCAGCTCGGTCAACGCGGCGTCGTCGGCCTGCGCCTCGTCGCCGGCTGCCCGCCAGACCCGCAGCTCACCGAGCTGCTTGCCGGCGGTGCCGGTCAGCTCGGCCACGAACGACGGGTCGGCGGCGGTGGTGCCGCCGCCGTCCGCCTCGAAGCGCGCCTCGGCCGCGGAGACGACCACCCGGGCCGCCTCGGCGAGGCTCAACGCGTGCCGGGCGGCGACCTGGAGCACGTCGGCTGTGGATCGGGCGGAGTTCACCGCCACCGCCGCGTCGGCCAGCGCGCGGAGCCGGCGGATGATTTGCCCGCGCAGCTGGCCCAGCTCGACGTTGGCCCGGACCCGGGCGACCAGTTCCTGCGCGGAGAACGGCTTGGTGAGGTAGTCGTCGGCGCCGACGGCGAGACCGGCGACCTCCTCCGCGGAGCCGGCGCGGGCGGAGAGCAGCACGATCGGCACATGCCGGGTACGCGGATCCGCGCGCAGCGCGCTCACCAGCCCGAACCCGTCCAGCCGGGGCATCATCACGTCGGTGAGCACCAGGTCGAACCCACCCTCGCGGGCCAGCGGCAGGGCTTCGAGCCCGTCGTTCGCGGTGACCACGTCCCAGCTCGGGGAGAGCAGCCGGCTGACGTGCTCCTGCAGGTCGGCGTTGTCGTCGACGACCAGGATCCGGCCGGCCGAGACGCCCTCCGACGGCTGCTGGTCGAGTTCCGGTGTCGACGCGACGCCGGCCCACAGCGCGGTCTCCGCGACGAAGAGTCGGGCCTGCTGGGGCTCACCCACCGGCAGCGGGTCGAACGCCGCCACCTGGTCCGCCGGCAGGTGCGCCGAGCCGAACGGAACGGTCACCGTGAAGGTGCTGCCCACGTCGACCTGGCTCGTCAACCCGACCTCGCCGCCGTGCATCTCGACCAGTTCCCGGACCAGCGCGAGGCCGATGCCGGTGCCTTCGTGGGTACGCGCCCGCGCCCCGGGAACCCGGTGGAACCGTTCGAAGACGTGCGGCAGCTCGTCCGTCACGATCCCGATGCCGGTGTCCGTCACCTCCAGCCGGGCAGCGCCCTCCACGGCCCGGACCCGCACCCGGATCTCGCCGTCGAAGGTGAACTTGACAGCGTTCGACACGAGATTGAGGACGACCTTTTCCCACATGTCCCGGTCGACGTGGACCGGCATCGGCAGCGGCGGACAGTCCACCACCAGTCGCAACCCGGCCCGGTCGGTGGCCGAGCGGAAGGTGCTGGCCAGCCGGGCGGTGTAATCGGCGAGGTCGGTGGGCTGGTAGCGGGCGGCGAGCCGACCGGACTCCAGCCGGGAGAAGTCAAGCACCGTGTTGACCAGCTTGAGCAGGCGCAGCGCGTTGCGGTGCATCATGGTGAGCCGGTCGGTGTCGGTGGGGGGCAGCGCCGGATCGGCCAGCATGTCCTCCAGCGGGCCGAGCACCAGGGTCAGTGGGGTGCGGAACTCGTGGCTGACGTTGGCGAAGAAGTTGGTCTTCGCCCGGTCCAGCGCTGCCAGTTCGGCGGCGCGGGCCCGTTCCTGCTCGTACGCCCGCTGGGTGCCGACCGCCCGGGAGATCTGGGCGGCGACCAGGTCGAGGAAGTCGCGGTAGTCGTCGCCGAGCGGCAGCTGGCGGGCCACGCCGACGACCAGCGCCCCGACCGTCTGGTTGGTCGCCGTGAGCGGCAACACGAGGGCCTGGTCTGCGGCGTCGACCGGCAGCGCGTCGAGCAGCGCGGTGACCTCGATCGTGGCAGGCGCGTCATCGGCGCTGAGCCGGGCCAACAGGTGCGCCGTGACGTCGGCGGCGGGCGGGGTGGTGCCGGTGCAACCGGCCAGGGTGAGCTGGTCGCTGCCGTCTGCCAGATAGATCAGGGCGAACGGCACGTCGGCCTCGTGCCGGCCGAGCACCTCGGCGGCGGTCCGGCCCAGCTCCCTGGCGTTGCCGATGTCGCTCAGCTCGGCACCCAGTTCGGCCAGCGCGCGCAGGCGACGCTCGCCGAGCACCCGCCCGGTGGTCTCGCTGACGATGCAGTAGACGCCACTGACCGAGCCGTCGTCACCGCGGATCGGGTCGTACGAGACGTTGAAGTAGGTCTGCTCGACGAAGCCGTACCGGTCCAGCAGAAAGGGGTGGTCCTCGCCCCGGTAGGAGCGGCCGGTGCTCCGGACGTTGTCGAGCAGGGGGCCGAGCACCGCCCAGGTCTCCGCCCAGTTCGCGCGGGCCGGTTGGCCGATCACGTCCGGGTGTTTGCCGCCGATGGTCGGCCGGTAGGCGTCGTTGTAGAAGGCCAACTGCTCGTCGCCCCAGAACATGACGATCGGCGCGCTGGAGGCGAGCATCATCCCGACCGCGTTAGAGAGCGCCGGGGGCCACTGAGCGGGCCCGCCCAGGGGGCCGGAGGACCAGTCGAAGGAGGCCAACCGCTCGCCCATCTCGCCGCCGGCCGCGAACGCGGCCGCCAGCATCGGCGGGGTCTCGCGACCGGACAGGGCCGGATGCCCGATGTCCGCGCCCCCCTGGGCCGAGCTCATGCAGCCTCCCCGCCCCGGCCGTACCCCTCGACCGTTGATCTTCACCCGCTGTGCCTCGACTTGTACCCCAGCGGACCAGCAACGTAACGCATTACGGCCGATGGACGCTGGTTACGTACGGCTGGGCCGTCGGGCACCGGACAGTGCGGGTGGTCGCGGCGTCGAACGGCGGCGGCAGAAGCGCTCTGACGAGTCAGAAGACCGGCAGTCCGTCGATGCTTGCCGCGTTCTTGGTGGCCCGGTAGACGACCAGATCATCGGCGCTGCGGCGGGAGTGTGAGGTGAGTAACAGATCGCGTTCGGCCCGGAAGTCCATGAGAGGCACCGCGTATCCGCAGGAGTCACTGACCCGCTCCACCTCGACGGTGATGACCGCCCGGACGGCGTGCACATCCGGCGGTGCGGGAAACTCGGCGAGCCGATCGGCGAAGGCGTCTTCGGTGACCGCGACGCTGCTGCCCCGACCATGCAACCGGACGATCTTCGGCGGGCCGTCGAAGGCACAGAACATCAGCGTGATCCGGCCGTTGTCCCGCAGGTGGGCGATGGTCTCCGCCCCACTGCCGTGATAGTCGAGGTAGGCCACGCGGTGCGGGCCGAGGATCACGAAGGTGCCCCGCATGCCCTTCGGTGACACGTTGACGTGCCCCTCGACCCCGGACGGGGCAGTCGCCACGAAGAAGAGCGGTTGGGCCACGATGAAGTCACGTAGTCGAGAGTCGATCTCCGGATAGACCTTGCCCATGCGTCGATCCTCCCACCGGGGCCATCGACGGGCGGGGGCGATCTCAGTCACACCCGCCGGCCGGCCGCCCGCACCAACGCCGGGATCGGGGCGGGGTCCAACTCGTTCTCCGGATGCCACTGCACCCCGAGCACGAACGGCAGGGCCGGGTCCTCCACCGCCTCGACCACGCCGTCCTCCGCCCAACCGGTCACCGTGAGCCGGCCCGGATCGGCTACCGCCTGGTGGTGGTACGAGTTGACCTGGTCGACCCCGGCCAGCACCGATGCGGCCAGGCTCCCCGGCGCGAACCGCACCGCGTGCGCGCCGTACACCCCGGGTGCCGGGCGGTGCGCCTCGTGACCCACCACGTCGGGCAGGTGCTGGTGCAGGGTGCCGCCGTACGCCACCGCCAGCAACTGCATCCCCCGACACACGCCCAGCACCGGCACCTCAGCGGCGAGCGCGGCGGCCAGCAGTGTCAACTCGCCGGCGTCCCGGTCCGGTCGGTCCTCGGTACGGGGGTCGGGCGGCTGGCCGTACCGCCCCGGGCCGACGTCCGCACCACCGGCCAACAGCAGCCCGTCGAGGACAGCCACCACGTCGGCGTCCACGTCGTCCGGCGGCAGCACCACCGCCCGGCCACCCGCCGCCGCCACCGCCCGCGTGTACGCCTCCGGCACCAGCACCGCCTTCACACCCCGCCAGACGGCCCAGTCGGCGGGTTCGACGTACGCGCTGACCCCGATCAGCGGGCGTCGGGCTGGCCGGGTTCGCGACTGCGGGGCTCGCAGACCGGGCTCACTCCCCGCGCTCACAGCGGCGTGACGTACGCGCCCGTGATGCCGCCGTCGACCACGAACTGCGCGGCGGTCATGAACGAGGCGTCGTCGCTGGCCAGGAACGCCACAGCGGCGGCGATCTCCTCCGGTTGCCCGAAGCGTCCCATCGGCACGTGCACCAGCCGGCGGGCCGCGCGCTCCGGATCGGCGGCGAAGAGTTCCAGCAGCAACGGGGTGGCCACCGGGCCGGGACAGAGGGCGTTGACCCGGATGCCCTCACGGGCGAACTGCACACCCAACTCCCGGGTCATCGCCAGCACCCCGCCCTTGCTCGCGGTGTACGCGATCTGCGACGTGGCCGCACCCATCAACGCCACGAACGAGGCCGTGTTGATGATCGAGCCCTTGCCCTGCCGACGCATGTGCGGGATGGCGTACTTGCAGCACAGGTAGACGCTCGTGGTGTTGACCCGCAGCACCCGCTCCCACGCGTCCAGGCCGGTGTCCAGGACGGAGTCGTCGTCGGGCGGCGAGATGCCGGCGTTGTTGAACGCGATGTCCACCCGGCCGTGCCGGTCGGCCACCCCGTCGAACAGGTCGCGCACCGCCGACTCGTCGGCCACGTCGGTGGCCACGAACTCGCCGCCGCACTCCTCGGCGGCCTTCGTACCGGCGGCCATGTCGATGTCCACGCAGACCACCCGGGCCCCCTCGGCGGCGAACCGCCGCACTGTGGCCAACCCGATGCCGCTGCCCGCTCCGGTGACCACGGCCACCCGGTCCTGCAACCGACCCTGCACTGGCGTCACTCCTCCGTCGCGATGAACACGTTCTTGACGTCCGTGAAGGAAAGCAGCGCGTCCGGGCCCAGCTCACGGCCGAGCCCGGAGCGCTTCATCCCGCCGAACGGGGTCCAGTAGCGCACCGAGGAGTGCGAGTTGACGCTGAGGTTGCCCGTGTCGACGGCGCGGGCCAGGCGCAGGGCCCGACCCACGTCCCGGGTCCAGATCGAGCCGGAGAGCCCGTACTCGGTGTCGTTGGCGAGCCGGATCGCGTCCGCCTCGTCGTCGAACGGCAGCACCGAGACCACCGGGCCGAAGATCTCCTCCCGCCAGTGCCGGTCGGCCGGTGAGTCGGCCAGCAGCACGGTTGGCGCGTGCCAGAACCCGGGGCCGTCCGGGCAGGAGCCCGTGAAGGCGATCTTCGCCCCGTCGAGGTAGCCGGCGACCCGGTCCCGTTGGGCGGCGGAGATCAGCGGGCCCATCTCGGCGGTGTCGCGGGACGGATCCTCGACGCGCACCGCGCGTACCGCCGGTTCGAGCAGTTCCAGGAACCTGTCGTACACCGAGCGCTGGACCAGGATCCGCGACCGTGCGCAGCAGTCCTGGCCGGCGTTGTCGAAGACCGCTCCCGGCGCGGTCGCGGCGGCGCGCTCCAGGTCGGCGTCGGCGAACACGATGTTCGCGCTCTTGCCGCCCAGCTCCAGGGTGAGTCGCTTCACCTGGGCGGCGCAGCCGGCCATGATCCGGGTGCCGACCTCGGTGGAGCCGGTGAAGCAGATCTTGCGGACCGCCGGGTGGGTGACGAACCGCTCCCCCACCACCGAGCCCTCGCCCGGGACGACGGTGAAGACGCCGTCGGGCAGGCCGGCCTCGCGGGCCAACTCGGCCAGGCGCAGCGCGGTGAGCGGGGTCAACTCGGCGGGCTTGAGCACCACTGTGTTGCCGGCGGCGAGCGCCGGGGCGAACCCCCAGGCGGCGATCGGCATCGGGAAGTTCCAGGGCACGATCACGCCGACCACACCGAGTGGCTCGTGGAAGGTGACGTCCAACCCGCCGGGCACCGGGATCTGCCGCCCGCTCAACCGCTCGGGCGCGCCGGCGTAGTAGTCCAGGACGTCGCGGACGTTGCCCGCCTCCCACCGGGCGTTGCCGACGGTGTGCCCGGAGTTGCGCACCTCCAGCACTGCCAACTCGTCCAGATGCGCGTCGACCACCGCGGCGAACCGCCGCAGCAACCGCGCCCGGTCCCCCGCCCCCACCTGCCGCCAGCCAGCAAACGCGGCGCCCGCCCGCGATATAGCGGCGTCCACGTCCTCCAAAGAGGCCGCCGCAACCTCCCGAAACCCGACCCCACGCGCCGGATCGACCAAAACCGTCACACCGCCACCCCTCGTCATCCCAGTCGATCATGGAGTTGTGGTGCCCCACAAAAGCCGCCCCAGGGGGCCTTCCGCCCACCACAAGTCCATGATCGACGCGGTGTGGCGGCGATCAGAGGCGTTCGAAGCCACGCTTGAGCTCCCAGTCCGTCACAGCGGCGTCGAAGGCGGCCAGCTCGACCCGCGCCTGGTTGGCGTAGTGGGCCACCACCTCGGCGCCGAACGCCTCGCGGGCCACCGTCGACTCCTCCCACAGGGCGAGAGCGTCGCGCAACGTGCCGGGGACGCGCTCGGCCTCCGGGTCGTCGTACGCGTTGCCTGTGCACTCCGCACCCAGCTCCAGCTCTCCGTCGATGCCGTGCAGCGCGCCCGCGACCAGCCCGGCGATCGCCAGGTACGGGTTGACGTCAGCGCCGGGCACCCGGTTCTCCACGCGCATGCCCTGCCCGTGCCCGACCACCCGCAGCGCGCAGGTGCGGTTGTCGACACCCCAGCGCAGCGCGGTCGGGGCGAACGATCCCGGCTGGTAGCGCTTGTACGAGTTGATGTTCGGGGCGAAGAGCAGGCTGAACTCGCGCATGGTGGCCAGCAGCCCGGCGAGCACCCGCTGCCCGGTCTGCGACAGGTGCGCCGGTCCGTCGCCGAGCATCGCCGACGAGCCGGAGGAGTCCCGGAGCGAGAAGTGGATGTGGCAGGAGTTGCCCTCCCGCTCGTTCGGCTTGGCCATGAAGGTGATCGCCATCCCCTCCTGGGCGGCGATCTCCTTGGCGCCGTTCTTGTAGATGACGTGGTGGTCAGCGCAGGCCACCGCCTCGTCGTACCGGAAGGCGATCTCGTGTTGCCCGAGGTTGCACTCGCCCTTGGCGCTCTCCGGGGTGAGCCCCGCGCCGGCCATCTCGACCCGGATGCGGCGCAGCAGCGGCTCCACCCGGGCGGTGCCGAGCAGCGAGTAGTCGACGTTGTACTGGTTGGCCGGGGTGAGGTCGCGGTAGCCGCGCTGCCAGGCGTCCTCGTACGAGTCGCGGAACAGCACGAACTCCAACTCGGTGCCGGCGTACGCGGTCAGCCCGTGCTCGGCCAGCCGGTCCAGCTGCCGGCGCAGGACCTGCCGGGGCGAGGCGACCACGTCACCCGAGCCGTCGAGCCAGGTCAGGTCGGCCAGCAGCAGTGCGGAGCCGGGCTGCCAGGGCACCCGGCGCAACGTGGCGAAGTCCGGAACCATCGCGAAGTCGCCGTAGCCGCGTTCCCAGCTCGACATGGCGTACCCGTCGACGGTGTTCATGTCGACGTCCACGGCGAGCAGGTAGTTGCAGCCCTCGCTGCCGCCCTCCACCACCTGGTCGAGGAAGAAGGGCGCGTGGAACCGCTTGCCCTGCAACCGGCCCTGCATGTCGACGAGGGCCAGCACCACGGTGTCGATCTCGCCCTCGGCGACGGCGACCCGCAGTTGTTCCAGCGTGAGCGGTGCTTTCCTCATTCGCGGGCCTCCATCACCAAGGTCTACTGGCAAACCGGATCACCGTCAATGCCCCCGGTGGCAAGGGCCGCAAACCCGGCGGGACGGCAGCACCGTCCGTCCCGCCGGGTGCCGATCAGACCGGGCCGTCGGCCGGTGCCGGGTCGGCCGTCCTCGCGGATTCCTCGACGGTACGAACCGGGCCGGTGAACCACTTGCGGGCCGAGGCGTACCACCAGACGGCGACCACGAGCAGCACCCCGCCGACGGCGAGCGGCGCGTAGTTCACCGCGGACCAGGTGAACCCGTCGTTGCCGGGCACCCCGGCGGGCACGATCGGCAGCACGAAGTAGACGGCGATGATCGCGATCTCGATCACCGCGATCCAGCCGAACAGCTTGTACTTGCGGCCCAGCGTCCACGGCCCGGGGACGAACCGGTCGCCCATCCGCAGGCGGAGCGCGATCGGGATGAGGAACGACAGGTAGAGCCCGAGCACCGCGACGGAGACGACGGCGTAGAAGGCGATCGGGATACCGGCGGAGCTCTCGTACAGCGCCGGCAGGGTCAGCACCAGGCCGGCCAGGGTGGCGCCGATGATCGCTTTCACCGGGGTGCCGTTGCGGTCGACTGTCGACCACAGCCGCCATCCGGGTACGGCACGGTCCCGGCTGAACGCGTACGCCATCCGGCTCATCGAGGTCACGCAGCTCATGCCGCAGAAGAACTGCCCGATGGTCGAGATGATGATGACGATCTTGAAGAAGACCGGGGTCAGCGCCGACTCGAAGATGGCGCCGGAGAAGCCGCCCGCGGCGTTGATCGCCTCGACGTCGGTGGCCGCGAAGAGGAACGCCAGCAGCAGGATCCAGCCACCGACCGCCGAGTAGAAGATCGACTGCCAGAGCCCACGGGCCGCGGCCTGTGAGGCGCCCCGGGTCTCCTCGGAGACGTGCGCGCAGGCGTCGAAGCCGGTGATCGTGTACTGGGTCAACAGGAAGCCCAGCGGCAGCACGTAGAACCAGAACGTCAGCCCACCGATGTCCCCGTCGCCGAACCCGGAGTTGTTGAACCGCTCGGTGAACACGAACTGGAAGCTCTGGTGGTTGTCTGGCACGAAGACCAGGATGGCCACCACGACGGCCGCGCCGGCCACGTGCCACCAGACCGAGACGTTCTGGAGTACGTCGATGATCCGGTGCCCGAAGATGTTGATCAGCCCGTGCAGCACCAGGATGATCACGAAGAGGACGAACGCCTGACGCAGCGTCCCGGCCCAACCGTCGAAGAGCGCCGACAGGGTGAGGTTGAGGAACGTCGCGCAGCCGTAGTCAACCGAGGCGGTGACAGCCACCAGGCCGATCAGGTTCAGCCAACCTGTGAACCAGCCGTGCACCGGGCGACCCATGGTGGCCGCCCACCAGTAGATCCCACCCGCTGTCGGGTACGCCGAGACCAGCTCCGCCATACAGAAGCCGATGATCAGGATGAACAGCGAGATCAGCGGCCAGCCCCAGGAGATGGCGACCGGCCCGCCGTTGTTCCACGCCTGGCCGAAGGTGGTGAAACAGCCGGCCAGGATCGAGATGATCGAGAAGGAGATGGCGAAGTTGGAGAAGCCGCTCCACTTTCGGCGCAATTCCTGTTTGTAGCCGAGTTCAGCGAGCCGTCGGGCGTCGTCGTCCATCGGTTGCTCGGCGGTCGGCACGGGCGTCGTGGCCACTGCACACCTCCCTGAGGTGGTTCCGCGTGCGAGTGGGCAAAGTGTCGTCCCGGCCGATCAAGGCGGTCAATACGTAGTCGGTGGGAATCTCACCGCCGTCGGGCTAATTGCGTTGCCGACCGGCCGCCCAGGACGGCATCCTGGACCAGTGACCAGGCCCGACAGGGGCCTACCCCGGGCGCTCGGACCGCCCGACCCGGTGGCGCGGGGCACGCCTCTCTCTCACGTACGGCCATTCCGCCGTACCCGAAAAGTGCCCCGCGCCCCACTCCCCCTCGTGATCAAGAGGTTTGCGTCAGATTTCCGGCCGTGCCTGACCGAAAGCTCTTGATCAACGCGGGAAATGCCTGGGTCAGGTCAGGAGGAGGCCGGCTACCCAGAGGGCCGCTACCAGGAGGCAGGCCAGGAACTCCACCAGCATCGACAGGCCGGCGGCCTTCAGGGCCTGCACTGTGGAGGGCCAGGCGAGCTGATTACTGCCCAGCCGGAGCCGTTCGGCCGCCCACACCCCGGCGACGAAGCCGAGCACCAGGCCGACGACCGGCACCACGAAGAACCCGACGATGCCGAGCACCCCACCGGCGAGCAGCGTGGACGTCGGCACACCGGTGCGCTTCAGGTTCCGGCCCGGCCACGCGTACTTGATCACCGCGCCACCCCCGGCGACCAGCGTGGCGGCGGCGAACACCGCCCAGCCAACCAGGCCCGCGCCGCCGAAGATCGCCCAGAGCAGCACGCCACCCCAGCACAGCGGCAGCGCCGGCAGGCCCGGCACCACCACGCCGGCCAACCCGGCCAGGATGGCCAGCCCGGCCACCACCGTCACCGCCGTCTGCGAGTCCGTCAGGTCCACGCCGCCATCCTCCGTCGCCACCCTCCGGACCGGAACGGTCCCCCGCTCCGCCGCGTGCCGTCGCTTCGCGCCACGCTGCTGTACCTGCTGGTTCCCTCGCTCACGCCGACGCTCCGCCGTGCAGCCGGGCCGTGATCACGTCGGCCGGGGCTGGCGCACCGAAGAATCGGCCCTGCCCGGTGTCGCAGCGCAGCGCCCGCAGCCGTTCCGCCTGCACACCGGTCTCCACCGCCTCGGCCGTGACCCACAGCTCCAGGGCGTGCGCCAACCGGACCAACGCGTCGACGATCCGTTCGTCGCGGTGGTCGGCCGCCACGTCGGTCCCGTCCGCGCGGATGCCCTCCACGAACGGACCGGCGAGCTTGAGACAGTGGATCGGCAACCGGCGCAGGTACGCCAGGTTGGAGTACCCGGTGCCGAAGTCGTCGACGGCCAGCCGGACGCCGAGCGCGGCGAGCCGGTGCAGGCTGCGCAGGGGTTCACCGGCGCTGCCCATCACGGCGCTCTCGGTCAGCTCCAGTTGGAGCAGCTCCGCGGGCAGCCCGCTGGTCTGCAGGGCGTCGGCGACGGTGTCCACGATGGCCGGTTCGTCGGCCTGCCGGGCGGCCAGGTTGACGCTGACCACCAGCCTGGCGTCGGGGAACTCCCGCCACCACCGTTCGGCGTCCTCGCAGGCCCGCCGCAGCACCCACTCGCCGAGCCGGACGATCAGGCCGGTCTCCTCGGCCAGGCCGATGAACCGGTCCGGCCCGATGAGGCCCAACTCCGGATGCTCCCAACGGACCAGCGCCTCCACCGCGAGCATGGTGCCCTCCAGCAGCGACACGATCGGCTGGTAGTGCAGCACGAACTCGCCCCGCTCCAGCGCGGCGGGCAGCCCGGCGACCAACGCCGCACGGGCGATGTCCCGCGCGCCGCGCTCGGGGTCGTAGACCGCCCACCGGCCCCGGCCCGCCGCCTTGGCCCAGTAGAGCGTGGTGTCCGCGGCCTTCATCAGCTCGGACGCGCTGGTCTCCGAGGCCGGGCACTGGACGACGCCCACACTGGCCGAGACGGCCAACTGGTGCTCACCGACGTGGACCGGGGCCGCGACGGCGGCCAGCGCCGCTTCCGCCACGGAGACCGGGTCGTCGGTGTCGTCCCCTCCGTCGACGAGGATCACGAACTCGTCGCCCCCCATCCGGGCGACCAGGTGGCCGTGGTCGGCCACGCACGCGGCCAGCCGCCGGCCGATCATCACGAGCAGCCGGTCACCGAGGTCGTGGCCGAGACTGTCGTTGATCGCCTTGAAGCCGTCCAGGTCGAGGAAGCACACCCCGATGCGCTGCCCGGCGTCCGCGGTGTCGAGCACCCGTCCCAACGTCTCGAAGAACAGCGTCCGGTTGGGCAGCCCGGTCAGCGGGTCGTGCAGCGCCTGGAAGCGCAGCCGCTGCTGGAGTTCGTACCGCTCGGTGATGTCCTCGATCATCGCGACGGTGAATCGGGGCCGACCCTCGTGTCGGATCAGCGAGACGGCCAGATCCGTCCAGACCGTCGTGCCGTCCTTGCGGTAGTAACGCTTCTCCACCCGGGCCGCGTCGTGCTTCCCCTCGATCATCTCCTTGTAGAGCTCCCACATCCCGGCCGCGTCGTCGGCGTGGATCAGCCCTGTCACGTTGGTCTCGCGCAGCTCCTCGATCGAGTAGCCGAGCATGTCGGCGAACGCCTGGTTGACGTCGATGATCTGACCGTCCACGCCAGCGATCCCGATTCCGATTGCGGCACCGGTGAACACCGCCCGGAACCGTGCCTCGCTCTCGCGTAGCGCCTGCTCGACCTCGTCGCGCGCCTGCCAGGCCGACCTGGCGATCCGCTCCTGCTGGCTGAAGGTGCGGTCGCGCAGCGCACGGGCGAACCCGGCGGCCAGTCCGCCCTGCACCGCAGCGATCCGGTCGGCGAGGTCGGCCGGCTGGTCACCGTCGCACAGCACCCGGTGCCCGAAGGTCGCGCCGAACGCGTGCAGCGTCCACTCCAGGGCCTGCGGCTCGGTGAGGTGCGCCTCCACCAGGGCCCGCCCGACCTCCTCGGCCGCTTCCGCGCTGAACGGCTCCGACCGTACCGCCTGGGCCAGCCGGATCGTGTGCGCCAGCAGCAGCCGCTCGGTCTCGGCCACGCTGAGCGGCACGAAACCGAGCCGACGCACCGCGCGGGCCCAGTCGGCGGCGAACCCCTGGGCGTCCGCCCGGCCGGCATCGACCCCGCCGGGGTCCGGGACGGCAGCCACGGGGATCAGCCGGCGGGCTGGTCGTACCGGGCGACGCCCCCGAAGGCGCCGAACCGCTCCGGGTGCTCGTCCACGTCGGACGGTGAGTCCGGGCGCCAGAGCGGCATGTGCACCACACCCGGTTCCAGGACGGTCCAGTCGCCGAAAAAGCCGGTGACCTGAGCACGGGAGCGCAGGGTGATCTCGGTGGCGGTGCGGGCGGAGAGGCGCTGGGCGTCCAGCATCTCCTGCGGCTGGTCCTCGAACGTGGAGTGGGAGACGACCAGGAAACTGCCCGGCGCGGCGGCGGCCCGCAGGGTGGCGAGGATCGCCTCGGGCCGGTCGGCGTCCGGGATGAAGTGCACCACCCCGGCCAGCAGGATGCCCACCGGGCGACTGAAGTCGATCAGCCCGAGCTGTCGGGTCTCGGCGAGGATCCGCTCCGGCTCACGCAGGTCGGCGTGGATGACCCCGGTCAGGTCGTTGCCAGCCAGCAACTCCCGGCTGTGCGCGACCGCCACCGGGTCGATGTCGACGTACACCACGCGGGCCTTGGGGTTCACCCCCTGCGCCACCTCGTGCACGTTGCCCACAGTGGGAATTCCGGAGCCGATGTCGAGGAACTGGTCGATGCCGGCGTCGAGCAGCACCCGGACGGCCCGGCGCAGGAACTCCCGACCGGAGCGCATGGTGGCGGCGAGATTCGGGGTCATGCTGGCGATCTGCTCCGCCAACTGCCTGTCGATCTCGAAGTTGTGCGCTCCACCCAGAAAGTAGTCGTACACCCGGGCCGCGCTCGGCCTGGTCAGATCGATCTCGGTCGGCAGTCCGTCCGGCATCAGCGTGCTCCCCAGTTCATCGCCGCGGCGCGGGACGGCACCGGCGTCGGGGCGCGCAGCGGGCACGCGTGGGCACCGGTCGACCCGCGGGTCGTGTGGTGTGGACCACTCTAGGCCGCTGACTCCAGCAACAGCGAGATGCCTTGACCAACGCCGATGCACATGGTGGCCAGAGCCCGGCGTCCGCCGCGACGGCGCAGCTCCAGGGCGGCGGTCAGCGCCAGCCGCGCGCCGCTGGCGCCGAGCGGGTGCCCCAGCGCGATGGCACCACCGTTCGGGTTGACGTGCTCGGCGTCCACGGGCAGCCCCAGCTCACGCAACACCGCCACGGACTGCGCGGCGAACGCCTCGTTCAACTCCACCACGTCCACCGCGCCCACCTCGACGCCGACGCGTTCGAGCAGCTTGCGGGTGGCCGGCACCGGGCCGATTCCCATGATCCGGGGCGGCACACCAGCCGCCGCCGCGCCGACGATCCGGGCCAGCGGGGTCAGGCCGTACCGGGCGACCGCCGCCTCGCTGGCCACCAGCAGGGCGACAGCGCCATCGTTGACGCCCGACGAGTTGCCGGCGGTCACCGTGCCACCGTCGCGGAACGGGGTGGGCAGCGCGGCCAGCTTGTCCAGCGAGGTCTCCCGGGGGTGCTCGTCGACCTCGACCAGCCTGGTCTCCCGACGACCCGCCGGCACCGACACCGACACGATCTCCTCGGCGAACCGGCCGTCCGCCTGCGCCCTGGCCGCACGCTGCTGCGAGCGGTACGCGAAAGCGTCCTGCTCGGCCCGGCTGACGCCGTACTCGGCGGCCACGTTCTCCGCCGTTTCCGGCATCGAGTCGACCCCCCACCCGTCACGCATCAGCGGGTTCACCAACCGCCAGCCGAGGGTGGTGTCGTACACCTCGGCCGAGCGGGAGTACGCCGACGTCGCCTTCGGCATGACGAACGGCGCCCGGCTCATGCTCTCCACCCCGCCGGCGATCACCAGCTCCGCATCCCCGGCGACGATGGACCGGGCGGCGGTGGCGAGCGCGTCCAGGCCCGAACCGCAGAGCCTGTTGACGGTGCTGCCCGGCACCTCCTCGGGCAGGCCGGCCAGCAGCGCCGCCATCCGGGCCACGTTGCGGTTGTCCTCGCCGGCCTGGTTGGCGCAGCCGAGCACGACGTCATCGACCCGCGCCCAGTCCACCGACGGGTGGCGGGCGACCAGTTCCCGGATCACGTGCGCGGCCAGGTCGTCGGGGCGGACGCCGGCCAGCGCGCCCGCGTACCGGCCGATCGGGGTGCGGACACCGGCCACCAGGTATGCCACGGTCATCGCGAGTCCTTAGGGGGTGCAGACGGCGGGGGTGGGGCACGCCCACCGGGTCACGAGGGCTGCCGGCCGCCAGGATATCCACGCCGGCAGCGGATAGGTTGACGGCATGGCCCGGGCCCAGTTCAGCGCAGAGACCAGTGGCGGCGGCGCGTTCGTCCGCCAGCCGAACCGGTTCACGGGTCGGGTCACCGCCGACTCCACCTCGCCACCCGGCGGCGGCCCGGACGAGCAGGACCGCTGGCCGTTGGAGGCCGGCCGTTACCGGCTGATCTGGTGCCGGGCCTGCCCGTGGGCGCACCGGGCGAGGATCGTGCGTGGCCTGCTCGGGCTGGACGACGCGATCTCGCTGGGCACCGTCGACCCGATCCGGGACGAGCGGGGCTGGGCGTTCGCCCTCGACCCGGACGGCTTCGACCCGGTGCTCGGCGTGAGCTTCCTCTCCGAGGCGTACCTGGCCACCGACCCGGACTACACCGGCCGGGTGACAGTGCCGGCACTCGTCGACACAGTGACCGGCCGGGTGGTCACCAACGACTACCCGCAGCTCACCCTCGACTTCTCCACCGAGTGGCGGCGGCTGCACGCGCCCGACGCCCCGGATCTCTACCCGGTCGACCTGCGCCCCGAGATGGACGCGCTGATGGCCGAGATCCACACCGATGTGAACAACGGGGTCTACCGGTGCGGATTCGCCACCTCCCAGCAGGCGTACGACGAGGCGTTCCGGGCGCTCTTCGCCCGGCTGGACGCGCTCTCCGAGCGGCTGGCCGGGCAGCGCTACCTGATGGGCGACGCGATCACCGAGGCGGACGTGCGGCTGTTCACCACACTGGTGCGCTTCGACGCCGCGTACCACGGGCACTTCAAGTGCAACCGCGACAAGCTGACCGAGATGCCGGTGCTCTGGGCGTACGCCCGGGACCTGTTCCAGACGCCGGGTTTCGGTGAGACCGTGGACTTCGACCACATCAAGCGGCACTACTACGGCACGCATCGGGAGATCAATCCCAGCGGCATCGTGCCACTCGGGCCGGACGAGTCCGGCTGGAGCACGCCGCACGGGCGTGGCTGAGCCGGGTCGGCCGACCGCCCCGACCCTGCCGAGCGCCCGCGGTGAGGTCGCCCGCCGGGTCGCCGGGTCCGCGGCGGCCGGCTGCACCCTGGCCGGTGCGGTGGCGGTGACACTCGCCGTGGTCGCCGGTCCCGGTCCAGGGCTCACCGGGTACGTCAGCGAGGCCGGCATTGCCGGCAGCGCCCACGCCGCGACGTACCGGATCGGGATTCTGGCCCTTGCCGGCGCGTTGCTGCTGATCGGTGCGGCGCTGCCTCCCGGGGTGTGGGCGGCGGCCCCGGCGCTGCTCGCCACCGGGGCGGTGTTCACCGCCGTGTCGGGGGCGGTGACCTGCTCCGGAGGCTGCCCGTTGCCGCCGTTCGAGCGCGCGACGACGGCGGACCTGGTGCACGGCGGCGCGAGCATCGCGGCGACCGCCGCGGTGGTCTTCGCCATGATCGCGCTGGCCGTCTCCGTGCCGGCGGGCCGGGCGGTGCGTCGGCTGGCCGGCGTCGCCGCCGTGCTGGCCCTGCCGCTCTGTGCCACGGTGGGGCTGGCGATGCTCGTGATCGGTCGAGGCCCGGTGGTGGGGGTGCTGGAACGGCTGATCCTCGCCCTGGCGGTGCTGTGGGGCCTGGGCACCGCCACCGCACTGGCCCTCTGTAAGGAGCCTCACGCCGTCCGGTCCTTCCGATGAGCGGGAATCGGCGTATCGTCGGCGAGCGATGACCAATCTCTGGGGCCTCACTGTCCGCCTGTATGTCGATCTCCGACTGCAGGCCAGTGGCATCTGTCCGGGCTAGCCGCGTTCCCACGCCTGCCCCGATCGGACCGGACAATTGGATACATCCTCATGCCCTTCAGCCTGCGCAAAATTCCCTTCTCCGTGCAGATCCTGCTCGGCCTCGTGCTCGGCGTCGCGCTGGGCTTCCTGGCCCGCAGCAACGACCTGAGCTGGCTGACCAGCACCCTGCACACCGTCGGTAGCCTCTTCGTCCAACTGCTCAAGCTGGCCGTGCCGCCGCTGGTCTTCACCGCCATCGTGGTCAGCGTGGTCAGCCTGCGTGGCGTCGCCAACGCCGCCCGGCTCGCCGTCAAGACCCTGATGTGGTTCGGCATCACCGCGCTGATCGCGGTGAGCATCGGCATCGGCCTCGGCCTGCTCACCAACCCGGGCAGGGGCGTGACCCTCGACCTGGGTGGCGCGGCCCCGCCGAAGAACACCGGCTCGTGGACCGACTTCCTCACCGGCATCGTGCCCACCAACCCGGTCGGCGCGTTCGTCGAGGGCAACGTCCTCCAGATCGTCTTCCTCGCCGTCGTCGTCGGTGCCGCGGCCCTGCTGGTCGGCGAGCCCGCCGAACCGTTCGTGGCGCTGAACCGCTCCCTGCTGGAGATTGTCCAGAAGGCGCTCTGGTGGGTCATCCGGCTCGCCCCGATCGGCACCCTCGGCCTGATCGGCAACGCTGTCGCCTCGTACGGCTGGGACCTGCTGGCTCCCCTCGCGAAGTTCACCACGGCCGTCTACGTCGGCTGCGCCATCGTGCTGTTCGTGGTCTACCCGCTGGTGCTGATCCTCGCCGGCCGCCTCAACCCGCTGCGCTTCTTCGCCGGCGCCTGGCCGGCGATCGAGCTGGCCTTCGTGTCCCGCTCCTCGGTCGGCACCATGCCGGTGACCCAGCGCTCCGTCGAGCGCCTCGGCGTTCCCCGCGAGTACGCCTCGTTCGCGGTGCCCTTCGGCGCGACCACGAAGATGGACGGTTGCGCCGCCATCTACCCGGCCCTCGCCGCGATCTTCGTGGCGCAGGTGTTCGGCGTGCAGCTCGGCATCGGCGACTACCTGCTGATCGCCTTCGTCTCGGTGGTCGGCTCGGCGGCCACCGCCGGCCTGACCGGCGCGATCGTGATGCTCACCCTGACCCTCAGCACGCTGGGTCTGCCGCTGGCCGGCGCCGGTCTGCTGCTGGCCATCGACCCGATCCTGGACATGATCCGCACCGCCACCAACGTCGCGGGGCAGGCGCTGGTGCCGACAGTGGTCGCCGCCCGCGAGGGCACTCTCGACCGCGCCGCGTACGAGTCCGCCGGCCGGCGTGACCTGACCGACCCGGAGCCGGTCGCCGACACCCGGCCCGAGCTCACCCCCGTTCCTGCCTGACCGATTCACCCGTACGGCGACGGGCCCCTCTCCCCGGGGGCCCGTCGCCGTGTCGGAGAGGATGAGCCCATGAGTTCCCTGTTCACTCCCCTGGCCCTGCGCGGGGTCACACTGCCCAACCGGATCGCCATGGCACCGATGTGCCAGTACTCCGCCGGCCCCGACGGTCTGCCCACCGACTGGCACCTGATCCACCTCGGCAGCCGCGCGGTCGGCGGGGCCGGCCTGGTGCTGACCGAGGCGACCGCCGTCCTCCCCGAGGGCCGGATCAGCCCACAGGACACCGGCCTCTGGTCCGACGCGCACGTCGACGCCTGGCGACCGGTGACCGCGTTCGTCGCCGCCCACGGCGCGGTGCCGGCCGTGCAGCTCGCGCACGCCGGCTTCAAGGCCTCCACCTACCGGCCCTGGGCACCCGAGCGCGGTGGCGTGCCGGACGCCGAGGGCGGCTGGACGCCCGTCGCCCCCGGCTCGGAGCCCTTCACCGCCGACTATCGGACGCCGACCAGCCTCGACGAGGCCGGCATCGCCGGTGTGGTCGACGCGTTCGCGGCCGGAGCCGTACGCGCCCTGGACGCCGGATTCGCCGCCGTGGAGATCCACGCCGCTCACGGCTACCTGCTCAACGAGTTCGTCTCGCCGCTGACCAACCGCCGCACCGACGCGTATGGCGGCGACCGCGCGGCTCGGATGCGGCTCACCCTGGAGGTGGCCCGCGCGGTGCGCGCCGCGGTCGGCGAGGACGTGCCGGTGCTGACCCGGATCTCCGCCACCGACTGGGTCGAGGGCGGTTGGACGATCGAGGACAGCGTGGTGCTCGCCGGTGAGCTGGCCGGCGTCGGCGTCGACCTGGTCGACGCGTCCTCCGGTGGGGTGAGCACGGATCAGCGGATCCCGCTCGGCCCGGGTTACCAGGTGCCGCTGGCCGCTCAGATCCGCCGCGAGGCCGGCGTGCCGACCGGCGCGGTGGGCCTGATCGTGGAGCCCGAGCACGCCGAGCAGATCGTCGCCAACGGCGAGGCCGATCTGGTGCTGCTGGGTCGGGAGTTGCTGCGCGACCCGTACTGGCCGCGCCGGGCCGCCGCGAAGCTCGGCGTCGCGTACTCCGGCCCCGCCCAGTACGCCCGCGCCTGATCCTTCCGGTCGGGCGGCTGCTCACCCAGCAGCCGCCCGACCGTTGGCACTCAACCCGCCAGGTGTGACCAGTCGCCCTCCAGGTCCTGCCAGGTGCCCTGGGCGGCCACCGTGCCGCCGAGCAGCACCACCACGTGGTCGGCCCGGACCAACGCGGCGCGCTTCGCCGTCGAACCGACGACCGTCACCCCGTGGCCGCGCAACGCCTGCCACAACGCCAGCTCGGTGGTGACGTCCAGCGCCGACGACACGTCGTCGGCGACCAGCAGTTCGGTACGCGGGGCCAGCGCACGGGCCAGCGCCAACCGCTGCAACTGCCCGCCGGAGAGCCGGGTGCCCTTGTGCCCGATGAGCAGGCCCAACCCACCACCGGCGGCGGCCAGGTCATGGTCGAGCTGGGCGGTGCTGACCGCCCCCGCCGCGTCCACCTGGTGCCCGAGGGCGATGTTGTCGGCCACCGTGCCGGAGAGCACCCGGGGCAACTGACCGACATAGCCGACCTGGTTGGGGCGCAGGAACAGCTCCGGCTCGGTGACCGGGTCACCGTTCCAGGCCAGCTCGCCGGTGTGGTGCACGATCCCGGCCAGCCCGCGCAGCAACGAGGACTTACCCGACCCCACCGGCCCGACGACCAGCACCAACTGCCCCCGCTGCACGGTGAGGTCCACGTCCCGGACGGCCACCGTGCCGTCGGAGTGCACCACCCCGAAGCCACGCAGCTCCAGCCGGCGCAGCGGATGCCGGGGTGGCATGGTCGGTGCGGGCGCCGTCCCAGCCGTCAGGTCGACCTCCGGCACCCCAGCGGAGTACGTGCTCACCCCGGTCATCGCCACTGTGCGTCGGGTCCAGACCCGCGCCGAGGGCAGCTGCGAGATCAACGACGCCGTCGTCCAGGCGAACCAGCGGGCCGCGCCCAGGGTGGAGACGGCCACCAGCACCGCCCCGGCGGAGAGCGAACCGTTCAGGTAGAGCGCCCAGGCCCCGATCGGCAACAACCCACTGGCCATCGACGGTGTGGAGCGTGCCCACACCTGCACCGAGATCTCCCGCCGCTGCCGGTCGCTACGCAGCACGTCCAGGCTGGCCAGGTGACGCAGCACCGCAGTGGTCGCGCCGGCAAGCTTCACCGTCCGCGCCGCGGAGAGCGCGGAGACCAGCGCCGTGGCGAAGGAGGCCCGCGCCGCCACCGTCGCCCGGGCAGCACGCTCCAGCTTCGGCCCGAACAACGTCGCGGCCAGCCCGGAGACGACCATCGTGCCGAGGAAGAACAGCCCGGGTACGACGCTGCCGGTGACCGCCGTCATGGCGACCACGAGCACCAGCGCGACGGTCTGGTCCAACACGTTGTCGGCGAGTTGGACCACCCGCTCGGTGTCCCCACCCTGCGCCACCACCTCGGCGGGGGTGTGTGAGCTGACCCGGCGCGGCCCGGTCTGGCCGTGCACCAGCCGAAGGCCGATCCGCAGCATCTGCCGCACCCACCACTGCGGGAACCAGACATGGGTGTAGAACGGCAGCGGCAGGGTGACCAGCAACCCGGCGACGATCCCCACCGCCGGCAGGTACGGGTTGCCGGTCCCGTCGACCAGGTCCGCCCAGAGCCAGGGCAGCACCGGGCCGTCCAGCCCGAGCAGGCTGAGCCCGAGGAACAGCACGATCGCCGCCGCCCCGTACCGGGGATCGTTCGTGCAGAGTCGGAAGATCTCCCGCAGCGTCCGGGCCGGCGGCACCGGCGGCAGCGGCGGAGGATCGGCCCGGGTCGGCCCGACCGCGTCCCGCGTGCTCTCGGGGGGTGTCTCGCGGGTGGCCTGCTCATCCGGCTCGACCCGCGTCGACGCCGGCTCGGTCGGCCAGGCGACGCCCTGCTCATTCACCGCGACCGGCTCGCCCCGCGCGGGCGCCGGCTCGCTCGGCCACGCGTCCGGGCCGGGACCGACCAGCAGGTCGGTGCCGACGCCGGTACGACCGGCCGGCGCCACCGTCGCGTACGCGGCGGCGTGGCTGGTCGCCAACAGTTCCGCGAAGCGCGTCGACGTCTCCAACGGACCGGCCTCGATCACCGCGCCGTCGGCCAGGACGACCACCTCGTCACAGCGGCGCACCGAGGAGAGTCGGTGCGCGATGACGATGCCGATCCGGTCGCGCAGCAGTCGTTCGGTGGCCCGCTGCACCCGCGCCTCGGTGACCGGGTCCAGCCGCGCGGTGGCCTCGTCGAGGATCACCACGTGCGGCTCCCGGACCAGAATCCGGGCGAACGCCACCAACTGTTCCTGACCTGCGGAGAGCACGTGCCCGCCCTCCCCCAGCCGGGTCGCCAACCCGTCCGGAAGCTCGGCGATCCAGCTCGCCAGGCCCAGCTCGTCCAGCGCCCGAGCCGCCGCGTCGAGCAACTCAGTGTCGAAGAGCGCCACGTTCTCGGCGAGCGTGCCGGCCAGGATCTCGGTGCGCTGCGGCACCAACGCCACCCAGCGGCGCAGTTGCTCGACGTCGAGGTCGCACAGGTCGGTGCCGCCGAGGAAGACAGTGCCCGGCGGCACGTCGACCGCCCGGGTGAGCACCTTCGCCAGCGTCGACTTGCCCGAGCCGGTCCGCCCGATCAGCGCGTACGAGCGACCACGCGCGAAGGTGAGGCTGAGCCCGCGCAGCGCGGCACCCCGGGCACTCTCCCCGTACGCGAATGTCAGGTCCCGAATGCGCAGGTCACCCTCGCTCGGGCTGGCCCCGCCGACCGGTTCCTGCCGGGCCTTGGAGAGCAACTGCACCCGCGCCCACGCGCCGAGCGCCTCCTGGATCTCCGGCACCATCCGGCTGACGTGTTCCGCTGTCGCCCCGAATGCCAGAGCGAGCAGCCAGATGGCGGTGAGCCGGGCGGCGTCGATCCGGCCGGTGGCCAACGCCCAGGCACCGCCGAGCACCACCGCGCCGATGCCCGCCCGGATCGTCGCGGTGGCCACCGTCGCCACCCGGGCGGACAGCACCCAGACCACCAGGCCACGGGAGAGCACGGCGGAGGCCCGCCGGGCGTACAACCGCAGCACGTACGGCCGCGCCAGGCTGGTGCGTACGTCGTCCTGGCCGTGCACCGCCTCCTCCATCACGGCCGCCAGGTCGGACCACGCCTCCTCCTCGGCCATCCGGGCCGGGCCGATCCGCGCCGTGGGCCGGCGCAGGCCGACCGCGAGCACCACGGTGAGCAGCAGCATCGCGATCCCCGCCGGCCACCACACGAACAGCGCCACGACCATCGACAACAGACCGACGCAGAGGCCCTGGGCGAGACGGGTGCCCTGGTTACGAATTGCCGACGCCACTTGATAGACGTCCCCGTCGATGCGGTCCAGCAACTCGCCGACCGGAGTGGTCTCCAGGGTGGGCAGGTCCTGCCCGAGAGCGACGCGACACAGCCGGCGACGCACGTCGGCGGACCAGTCGGCGGTGAGACCGGCCATCAGCAGACTCACCGCGAGGTCGCTGAGGACCACAACGACCAGGGCCACGGCCAGCACGGCGAAGAAACCAGCCGAACGGTGCACCAGCACCGCGCCGGCCAGGGCCGATGCGCCCGCCTGCCCCGCGGCACCCAGAACGATCAGGACGGCCACGATCGTCACACGACGGGTCGACGTACCCCACAGATCACGGAGCAGGCGCATGGAAAGTCCTCCGGGACGTGGGTGGCGGAGACCTCAGCCTGCCGGCAGCACCCCGTCATCTCAACCGATTTACCCGCCTCTGAGCTGGGCTTCCGTCAGTTGCGCCAACGACCAGGGCAGGGTCGCCCCGTGGGCGTTTGACCGATTTGAGAACTTCTAGGCGGTCGGCGACGGCCCCAGAGGTCTAGATCGACTCGGGTTCTGTGATGTCGCGGTATCCGGACGTCCGGGACAGCGCGACATCACGGAACCCGAGTCGATCACGCTTGGTGAGGGCGATTTGCGCGGTGAGCCACGCGTTCAATGGAGTTTTGTGGGTTTCTGGGCGATCTGCGGCGTGGCCGGGCGCACCCGTGGGCCGGAATCATGGCCGGGCCGGGGTCGTTACATAGTCTGACGATCGCAGTACCACGGCCCGCCGCCCGACCTTCCAGGGCTGGTCGCGCAGGTCGGAATGAGAACCTCCCCCGGTCGTTGCAGTCCCCACGCACGACCGACGGGCACCGCTTAGACGAGGGTGCCGGCAGGTGGGCCAACCCGGAATGACCCCGGCCCCCCGGTCGTTACACACAGACCCGGCGCCACGAGCCCCCCGCTCGGCAGGTCGCCGACTCCGACGCCCGACCAGGCGTCACCCCCCAGACTTTTCCCCCTTTGAGAAGTGCAGCGCCGGACGAGGTGCTCACACCCTCACCGCCGTTCCCCCTTTGACGGTGTGGGTGTTCTACCCCCGAAGGAGCTACCCCCATGAACACGATCATTCGTAAGAGCATGCTGTCTGTTGCTGGTCTCGCGTTCGCCGGTGGTGTGTTCGCCGGCCCGATCGCCGCCCACGCCAACCCGGTCGACGCCAAGCCCGTCGCCGTGGCCGTCCAGTCGGCGGCGCCGAAGCCGCAGGGCGACCAGTCCCACATCGCCCTCAACGACGAGCAGACCGCCAACGTCAAGGCGATCATCGCCGCCACGAAGAAGGCTGGTCTGCCCGAGCGGGCCGCGGTCATCTCGATCGCGACGAGCCTGCAGGAGTCCAAGCTGGAGAACCTCGGCCACCTCGGCGACAAGAATGACCACGACTCGCTGGGCCTGTTCCAGCAGCGCCCGACCAGCGGTTGGGGCACACCCGAGCAGATCACCAACCCCGAGTACTCCACCACCGCGTTCCTCAAGGGTCTGAAACAGGTCGACGGGTGGCAGGACATGCCCCTGACCGACGCAGCGCAGACGGTGCAGGTGTCGGCCTACCCGGACGCCTACGCCCAGTGGGAGCAGCAGGCCACCGACCTCGTCGCCCAGCACTGGAACAGCTGACCCGCACCACCGCACGGCAGCACCACAGCACCAGGACACCGACCGCTGGCCGGCACCCGCAACCCGGGGTGCCGGCCAGCGGCATGTGCGTGTCCGTCCGGCAGGCGCACGGCGGTGGCCGCACAGTCGCGCCGTCGGAATCGGTTGGCGCCGTCTGCTCGGTGGCTCTCAGCAGATCTTGGACACTTTCCGTTAGGCGAGAACGGAAAGTGTCCAAGATCTGCGGGGATGCATCACCACGCTCACCCGCAGCGGTCAGAAGAGGACGGTGGCCAGGGTACCGATCGGCTGGAAGCCACAGCGCTCGTAGACGCGGCGGGCCGGGAGGTTGAAGTCGTTCACGTACAGGCTGACGGTGGGGGCGACCCGCAGCAGCGCGTCGCGGACCACGGCTGCCATGGCGGCGGTGGCGATCCCCCGGCCTCGCCACTCCGGTGCCACCCAGACGCCCTGGATCTGCGCCGTCCGCTTCGTGACCACTGCCAACTCGGCCTTGAACACGACCTTGCCGTCCACGACGCGGGCGTACGCGCGACCGGCCCGGACCAGGTCGTTGACCCGTCGGCGGTAGCTGCGTCCGCCGTCCTCGGCCAGCGGGGAGACACCAACCTCTTCGGTGTACATGGCCACCGCCGCCGGGAAGAGCCGGTCGACCTCGCCGGAGCGAACCTGGCGTACCTCCGGATCGGCCGGTACGGGTGGCAGCGTGTCGGTGACCAGCAGTGGCTGATTGGGGCGAACGTCTCGCGCTGGCCCCCACGTGTCGGAGAGGCGGTCCCACAGCCCGAGGACGGCATCGGCCCGTCCGACGATGGAGGAGCAGAGCCGCTCCTCGCCCGCGAGCAGGTCGGCGAAGGCAGCCACCGCGGCGTCGCTGGCCAGCACCGGCGTGAGGTTGCCGCCGAGCCAGCAGAGTGATTCGAGGTTGCGGCGGGCTCCGTACCCCAGGATCCTGCCCTCGGCCCGCCACCACGAGAGTCCGCGCGCGGCGATGCGCTCGGCGACCTGCGCGCCCGCGAACGGGTCATGGTCGAGCAGTCGCTCGACCGCGCGGCGCTCCGATTCCCCCAGTTGGCGTACCGGCACCGTCAGCACGGCTATCAGCCTGCCAGATCAGCCCCCCGCTTCGCCGGTCGAGTGACAAGGCCGGCACCGGTTACCCGAGGCCGGGTCCGCCCGGCCCACCGGACGACCGGGGGCACCAGGGCTCCGAGCAGGAGAAATAGGGCCCCGAGTACGAGCCAGCCGGGTACGCCCCAGCCGAGGGCCAGGGTGGTCACCACTACCGGTGCGAGCATCTTGCCCAGTTCGTAGCCCATGCCGTACGCCCCCTGGTACTGCCCCTGGGCGTCCGCCGGCGCCAGCCCGAAGGAGATCCCCCAGCCGGCGGCGGAGTGCCACAGTTCCCCGGTGACGTGCGCGAGCGCCCCGAGGCCGAGCAGGCCCACCGCCCCGGCGGTGGGCAGCGCGCCGCTGGCGGCGAAGAGTACGCAGGCCAGGGCGATGGCCACGCCCGCTCGACGAGCGGCGCGGGCGGCTCCGGGCAGGGTGGCGGCGGTGCCCGCGGCGCGTACCTGAAGGAGCACCACCACCAGGGTGTTGACCAGTGTCAACGCGGAGATCATCCAGGCCGGGGCCCGGGTGTGGCCGGCGATCCACAGCGGCAGGGCGATGGTGAGCAGGCTGAAGTGCATCGACATCAGCCCGTCGACCAGGGTGAAGGCGAGGAACGGGCGGTCCCGCAGGGCGACCAGCCGAGGGCCGTGCGTCGGGGCGGCGACCGGGGCGACGGCGGGTAGTCGAAGGAAGACCACCGCTGCCGCCAGGGATGTCGCCGCCGAGGCCAGGATCAGCGCGACGTACCCGGTCCGGGTGTCGGCGGCGATGGCGAAGCCGCCGAGGACGGCGCCGACGGAGATCCCGACGTTGGTGGTGGCTCGCAGGTAGGCGCGGGTGCGGACCCGCTGGTCGGCCGGGATCGCTCCGGCGATCAACGCGCCGCGGGCACCTCGCTCGACCGCGTCGGCAAGCGCGGTGGCGGCTCCCACCAGGACGAACGTGGGGAACGACCGGACGGCGACCAGGCCGACGGTCAGGGTGCCGGCGACGAACAGCGCGCCGACCTGCACGCCGCGTGGGCCGACGCGGTCGGCCAGGTAGCCGCTCGGGGCGCTGGCCAACACACCGACCAGGGCCGAGATGGTCAGCCCGATGCCGACCTGTGTGGCCGACAGGCCGACCGACCGGGTGAGGAAGAGCGCGCTGGCGACGAGCCAGAGGCCCCGCCCCACGGTCTTGACCAGAGTGCCGAGGGTGAGGACCCGGGCCGGACCCGGCGGGGGAAGCAGGCGCATGACCGACACCCTAACAAGACGTACGTACGGTTTGTTAGATGTGGTTGTCGACGATGCATTGCCGATATATCGTTGATGCATCAGCGATAGTCCTAAGGAAGGAAAAGCCCAATGAGGTTCCACCGACAGCACCACCCGATGCACGAGGCCCGGATGCGGGGGTTCGGCTTCCCGCCGGTCCCGCCCGGTCCGCACGGTCATGGCCACGAGCACGGACACGGCGGCCCCTGGGGCGGCCGGGGCCGTGGTCGGGGTCGGGGCCGACGACCCAACGTCCGAGCCTCCGTGCTGGCCCTGCTCACCGAGCGGCCAATGCACGGCTACGAGATGATCCAGGAGATCGACTCCCGCACCGGCGGTGCGTGGCGGCCAAGCCCCGGCTCGATCTACCCCACCCTCCAGCTCCTGGAGGACGAGGGCGTGATCGTCGCCAGCACCGAGGAGTCCGGTGGTGGGCGGAAGCGGTTCACCGTCACCGAGGCCGGTCAGGCAGAGGCGACCGAAGCCGCCCAGACCCCGCCGTGGGCGGACGTCGCCCAGGGCACGGTGAGCAGCTGGCGAGACATCCGCGACTCCGGCACACAGGCGATGAACGCTCTGCGCCAGGTGATGATGAACGGCACCGACGACCAGCGTGAGCGGGCCGCCCAGGTGCTCGACGAGACCCGGCGCAAGCTGTACGCGATCCTCGCCGAATCCGAGTGACGCCAGGCCGCACCACAGCGCCCGGCTACAGCACCGCGGCTACGAGCACCACAGCGCACAAGCGCACGATCAGCACAAACGCACAGCGGCCGTTCCCCGCACGGGGAACGGCCGCTGTTTCCACATGGAAAATCAGTGCACGGTGACGGTCGGGCCGGTGACCAGCCCGCGCAGCTCCTCGGGAAGCTCGGCGCCCATCTCGTCGGCGATCCGCAGCGCTTCCTCGATGAGGGTCTCGACGATCTGGGCCTCGGGCACCGTCTTGACGACCTGCCCCTTGACGAAGATCTGGCCCTTGCCGTTGCCGGAGGCGACGCCGAGGTCGGCTTCCCGGGCCTCACCCGGACCGTTGACCACGCAGCCCATGACGGCGACCCGCAGCGGCACCGGCAGCCCTTCCAGGCCGGCGGTGACCTCCTCGGCGAGCTTGTAGACGTCCACCTGGGCCCGCCCGCAGGACGGGCACGAGACGATCTCCAGGCCCCGCTCGCGCAGACCGAGGGATTCCAGGATCTGGTTGCCGACCTTGATCTCCTCCACCGGCGGGGCGGACAGCGACACCCGGATCGTGTCGCCGATCCCCTCGGCCAGCAGCGCTCCGAAGGCGACCGCCGACTTGATGGTGCCCTGGAACGCCGGCCCGGCCTCGGTGACGCCGAGGTGCAGCGGGTAGTCGCACTGCTCGGCGAGCTGCCGGTACGCCCGGATCATCACGACCGGGTCGTTGTGCTTGACCGAGATCTTGATGTCGCGGAAACCGTGCTCCTCGAACAGCGAGCACTCCCACAGCGCCGACTCGACGAGCGCCTCGGCGGTGGCCTTGCCGTACTTGCTCAGCAGCCGCTTGTCCAGCGAGCCGGCGTTGACGCCGATCCGGATCGGCACCCCCGCGCCCCCGGCGGCACGCGCGATCTCCTTGACCTTGTCGTCGAACTGCCGGATGTTGCCGGGGTTGACCCGGACCGCCGCGCAGCCGGCGTCGATCGCCGCGAAGACGTACTTGGGCTGGAAGTGGATGTCGGCGATCACCGGGATCTGCGACTTCTTGGCGATCGCGGGCAGCGCCTCGACGTCGTCCTGGGACGGCACGGCCACCCGGACGATCTGGCAGCCGGACGCGGTCAGCTCGGCGATCTGCTGGAGGGTCGCGTTGATGTCGGAGGTGAGGGTCGTGGTCATCGACTGCACGGACACCGGCGCACCGCCGCCGACCGGAACCGAACCGACCATGATCTGGCGGCTGGCCCGACGGGGAGCGAGCGGCGGGGGCGGCACGGCGGGCATACCGAGACTGATAGCTGTCACTTCAGGCACTCACCTTGAGAAGAGCGTGATGGGGTTGACGACGTCCGCGGCGATGGTCAGCAGCGTGAACGCGCCACCGATCAGGATCACCGCGTACGTGAAGGGCATCAGTTTGAGGTAGTCCACCCGGCCGGGGTCGGTCCGGCCGATCTTCGCGTACACCCAGGATCGGGCCCGTTCGAACCAGGCGATGGCGATGTGGCCGCCGTCCACCGGGAGCAGCGGCAGCAGGTTGAACACGCCGATGAAGAAGTTCAGCGACACGAAGAGCATGAAGAAGACCAGCCAGGCGTTGTTCTCGACCGCCTCGCCGCCGAGTCGGCTGGCGCCGACCACGCTGATCGGGGTGTCGATGTCGCGCTCGCCGCCGGTGAGGGCGGTCCACAGGGCGGGGACCTTCTGCGGGAGGCGCTGGAGCGCCTGGGCGGTGCCGACGGCCAGGTCGCCGGTGAAGTCGGCGGTGGCGCCGAAGGCCCCGACCGGGCTGTACGTCACGCGGGTGGGCGTGCTGGGGACGAGCCCGACGCCGAGGGCGGCCACCGGGGCGGCGGCACCGGTCGGGTTGTCCAGCGGCGGACGCTGGGTCTGCGCGAGCACGGTGCTGGTGGTGGCCGGCTGCCCGTCGCGGACGTACGCGATCTGCGCGGTGTCGCCCGGCTTGAGCCCGCGCAGCGTGGTGAGCAGGTCGCCGTAGGAGTTGACCGGGGTGCCGTTGATCGAGGTGATCCGGTCGCCGTTCTTCAACTGCGCCTGGGCGGCGGGGCTGGCCGCGTCGGCCGAGGTGCAGGCGCGCACCGCGTTCTCCGGGACCACGCACTGGCTGAGCTGGATGACGGCGGGCTCCTGGCGGGCCTGCGCGTCGGTGGTCGGGAAGTCGGGGTTGGGCAGGCCGGCGGAGACGGCCAGGATCCAGATGGTGACCAGAGCGAGCGCGAAGTGGGTGATCGACCCGGCGGCCATCACGATGGTCCGCTTCCAGACCGGGTAGCGCCACATCACCCGGGACTCGTCGCCCGGCTCGACGTCGTCGTCCTGCGGCGTCATCCCGACGATCTTGCAGAAGCCGCCGAGGGGGATGCCCTTGAGGCCGTACTCCGTCTCACCTCGCCGGAACGACCAGATGGTGGGCCCGAAACCGACGAAATACTTGGTGACCTTCATCCCGAACGCCTTGGCGGTCAGCAGGTGACCCGCCTCGTGCAGGCTCACCGAGATGAGAATGGCCAGGGCGAAGAGGACCACCCCGAGCAGGTACGACATCAAGCTCCTTCCACCGAACCCGCGATGATCTCCTGCGCGTGCGCGCGCGCCCACGACTCGGCCGCGAGCACGTCCTCGACGGTACCTGGTTCGTCGAAGTCCGGAGCCTCCTCCAACACCCGTTCGAGGGTGTCGACGATGCCGAGGAACGGCAGCCGGCCCGCCACGAACGCGGCCACGCACTCCTCGTTCGCCGCGTTGTAGATCGCCGGCCGGCAGCGCCCGGCCTCCCCGGCGGCCTTGGCCAGGGCCACGGCCGGGAAAGCGTCGTCGTCGAGCGGCGCGAACTCCCAGGTGTGCGCGGCCGTCCAGTCGACGGCGGTGGCCGCCTCGGGGACCCGGTCGGGCCAGCCCATGCCCAGGGCGATCGGCAGTCGCATGTCCGGTGGGCTCGCCTGGGCGATCGTCGACCCGTCGACGAACTCGACCATCGAGTGGATCACCGACTGCGGGTGCACCATCACGGTGATGTCGGCGTAGGGCACGTCGAACAGCTCGTGCGCCTCGATCACCTCAAGGGCCTTGTTGACCATGGTGGCCGAGTTGATCGTGACGACCGGCCCCATGTTCCAGGTCGGGTGCGCGAGGGCCTGCTCGGGTGTGACCTGCGTCAACTCGTCACGCCGCCGACCCCGGAACGGGCCGCCGCTGGCCGTGACGATCAGCCGCCGCACCTCACCCCGCGTCCCGGAGCGCAGGCACTGGGCCAGCGCCGAGTGCTCCGAGTCGACCGGCACGATCTGCCCCGGCCGCGTCACCGCGGCCTTGACCAGCGGGCCGCCGGCCACGAGCGACTCCTTGTTGGCAAGCGCGAGGGTACGACCACCGCGCAGCGCGGCCAGCGTAGGAGCGAGGCCCAGCGAGCCGACCACCCCGTTGAGCACGATGTCGCACTGCCACTGGGCCAGCTCGGTCATGGCGTCCGGCCCGGCCACGATCTTGGGAAGCTTGAAGTCACCGGTGGCCCACCCACGCCGGCTCGCCTCCGCGTAGAACGCGAGTTGCAGATCCTGCGCGGCGGACGCCTTCGCCACCCCGACCGCCTCGACGCCCAGTTCGAGGGCCTGCGTGGCGAGCAGCTCGACGTTGCCGCCGCCGGCACCCACGGCGACCACCCGGAACCGGTCCGGGTTGCGCCGGACGATGTCGATGGCCTGGGTGCCGATCGAACCGGTGGACCCGAGCAGAACAAGGTCGCGGGGGGTAGTCACCCGGCCATTCTTCCCCACCGCCGCTGCACGCCCGCTGGGAGCCTCAGCCCTACCCCTCCGCCGGCGCTTCCGCCGGCTCCTCCTCGGGCGGCGCCTCCTCGCCGAGGAGGTCGGCCGGATCGATGGAGAACTCGAAGGGCTCCCGCATCGCGAAGGTGCTCCCCGCCGCAGCGGCCGCCACCGGCCGGTACTCCCCCTCGGTCAGCTCGTACAAGGCGATGGTGGGCACCCGATTACGCAGGTCGACCCGAAGGAAAAAGGGCACGCCGACGGCGGCGTACTCACGCGGACGGTCGATGATGTCCTTGCGCCGATTTCCGGGCGAGACGATCTCCCCGAGAAGCACCGCGTGCCTGATGTTCATCGTCGTTCGACCGCCGCCGGGCGCGTCGAGAATGACGATGTCCGGGATGAAAAGATCTTCGCCAGAGACGATGTTCGTCTCAAGATAGAGCCACAGCTTCGCCCGACGGGCCGCCTGCCTGAGGAGATAGGCCAGACCCAGCTCCGCGTCCTGATGGTCATACCCGGCATGTGGTGTCACGATCACGCTTCCGCTCAAGACCTCAACCTTGGGGCCGTTGGTCTCCGGCAACAGGTCGAGGGCGAGCTGCGCAGTCCAGGGTTCGTCGTGCCACCGCAGCACGTCGAACGACGGCTCGGCGTGCTGCGGCGCCGGCTCCGGCGCGAACGCTGCCTGGGCCATCCGGGCTCACCCCCTCAGCGGGACATTTTGCTCAGGTCAGCCTAGCCACCGCAGCCCCAGAAGCGCGTCATCGCACACGGGGTCCGTCAGCCCGAGATGACTGCACCGCAGCGAGGCGCGTGCAGATCTTGGACAGTTTCCGTCATGGACGAACGGAAAGTGTCCAAGATCTGCGGGCCGGCACCCGACCCGTCGTGGTCCGGTGTCGCACGACGGCCAGCCAGACCGCTGCGCCGACGCAGAGGACGGCCAGCAGGGACAGCAGCACCAGTGCCGGGTTGACCCAGGCGGGCACCAGGTCGTAGGTGGCGTTGCATCGGTCGTGGAGCGGGAACCATCGCGACGACTCACGCCAGTGCGCGGCGCGGTAGGCACTGTCGTAGGTGACGCCGGCCTGTCGGCAGGACTCCTCCGAGCTCATGGAGGAACCCGAGAACGCGCCGACGAACCAGGTGACAGCGGTGGCGACGACCGAGAGCCCGGCCGTCGCGGCGAACCAGCCCGGAGTCTTCCAGCGGCCGGTGAGCAGGGGTCGGCCCCACAACCAGAGCACGAGCAGAGCGGGTACGGCGAGGCAGAGCCCGGTCGTCACGACACCCATCCTGATTCGTCAGCCTCCCGCCAGCGAGCCGGCCTTGATCATCGCACGGGCCGGCTCACCGCCGAGAACATGACGAAGCGATCGACTCGGCTTCATGGAAGTCGGGGCATCCGCAGTCCGCGGACACCCCGACTTCACTGAAACCGTGTTGATCAAGCGGCGACCTAGCCGCCGGTGATGACGAACTGCGAGCCCGGCTGGATGACGATGTTGCCGTCGGCCGAGTTGGTGATTGTCACGTTCGTCAGGTTGGCGTTGCCGCGCGCGCCGCTCATCGCGAGGATGCCGGCACCGTTGTTGGACTTGTCGATCCGTACGTTGGTGATGGCGACGTTCGGGATGTTGCCGCCACCGTTCTTGAACTGGATGCCGTCGAAGGTCGAGTCGAGGATGTCGGTGTCCCGGATGGTGACTCCGACGATGTCCCTGGTGGCCGGGAAGATCGTGATGGCACCGAACTCCTGGTCCTCGTTCCAGAACGCGCCGCCGGTGCGGTAGAGCCCGTTGTTGGCGATCAGCGTCGTGCCGGAGAACGGCAGCGGGTCGTGGTCGGTCGCCAGCATGATGCCCGGGTAGTTGGCGGTGTCGTAGATCAGGTTGTTCTGGACCGAGTTGTCGTAGCCGCCGTAGATGGCGATGCCGTTCGCCCGCCAGGGCAGCTGGATGGTGTTGTTGACGAAGTGGTTGTCGTGCGCGATGTCGACGGTGCGGTCCTTGACGTACGGGTTGGCCCAGACGGCGAGCGCGTCGTCGCCCGTCGTGCGGAACGACGAGTTGAACACCCGCGAGTTGCGCGTGCCGTTGCTGAAGTTGATGCCGTCGGCGTACGTGTTGCGGATCCGCATGCCGCTGAAGTCCAGCCCGTCGGCCGGCCCCCACAGGTCGGGGATGTTGTCGTAGTCGCGACCCACCCAGACGCCCACGTTGGCGTGCTCGATCCAGACGTTGCTGATCTTCGTGCCGGCGCCGAAGCGACCGTTCAGACCGACGCCACCCTCGGCGTTGCCGTCACCGCCGCGGATCCGGCCCGAGCCGAAGATGGCGATGTCGGAGATCTGGGTGTTCTTGTCGATGTCGAAGCCGAAGTTGCCCTCGTGCGGGTGGTTGATGCCGCCCACCACGTTCTGCGGCTCGGTCAGCGTGTAGAGCTGCGAGTGCCACATGCCGGCGCCCCGGATCGTGACGTTGCTGATGCCGACCTGGTTGTGCATGCCCCGGTTCAGCGGGTCGTCGGTCAGGATCTTCTGCTCCTGCCGCCACTGCCCGGCGGGAATCCAGACGCAGCTGATGACACCGTTCTGGTCGTCGGTCACCGCCCGCTGGATGGCTGCGGTGTCGTCGAGCCCGTCGTTCGCAACCGCGCCGTACGAGGTGATCGAGGTGCAGCCGGCCGGCTGGCTCGCCGGCCCCGCCACCTGCTCCAGGTCGATCATGTCGATGACGTAGAAGGAGGCGGTGTCACCCGAGTCGCGCTGCAACTTGAAGCGGGTGCCGGCCGGGTACGACTGCGCCAGCAGCGCGTTCGACTCGTCGAAGAGCCGCCGGGCGTCGGCCTGCGGGGTGTTGGTCAGCGCCTCCGGCCCGTCGGTGTTGCCGTAGAGCCAGCTGTGCTTCGACGACAGTGTCAACTTCCGGGAGAAGACGTCGTTGACGTAGAGGCTGATGGTCGCCTCGATGCCGCCGCCACCGGGCGCGTCCGGGATGGAGTTGCGCACGACGATGGAGTTGGCCTGGTTGGCAGAGGTGAACTCGACGAACTGGCCGGTGCTGGTGAGCCGTACCGACTTGCGACCGGACGACTCGCTCGCGAAGTTGGTGTGCCCGAACGTCCGCAGGGCGTCGGTCTCCAGCAGCGTGCCCTGGTAACGACCGGCCTCCGCCTCGTAGGAGACGTACGGGACGGCTGCCCCACGCCCGACCACTATCGACTGGCTGAACGCGTTGTTGGTCTCGTTGGTCTCGGCGACCACGTTCGTGGCGTCGGCGGTGGCGGTGAGGGTGGCGCCGCCGCTGGTGGCGGTCCAGGTGCCGCTGACGGCCACGGTGACCGTCGCGCCGGCGGCGATCGAGGCGGTGTTGGTGTTGAGCGTGGTGCTGCCCGCCACCAGTCGGGTGACGGTGGTCGCGCCGGTCGCGGTGGTGCCCCGGTTGCGAACCGTCACGGTGAAGGTGACGGACGCCCCGACGGCCGGGTTCGGCGGGTTCGAGGCGATGCTGAGCACCTGAAGGTCCGGGCCCGGGGCCTGCGCCACCACCAGCGGCGACGCCGCCGTGAAGCTGTTGTTGCCGTTGTTCTGCTCGACGATCGTGTTCGCCGGGTCGACCACCGCCGAGACGGCGTAGCTGCCCATCGGCCGGGTACCGGCGTTGGACGACACAGTGGTCGAGGCGCCCGCGGCGAGCGCGCCCACCGAGGCGCTGCCGACGACCGCGCCGGCCAGGCTGAAGTTCACTGTCGTCGCACCGGCGGACGCCGAGCCGATGTTCTGCACCACCGCCGAGAGGGTGACCGGGGAGACCTCGCTGGGCGACGAGGGCGACCAGGTCACCGAGCTGACGACCAGGTCCGGGTTGGGCGCCGGGGTGCCGCACACCTCAAGCTCGGCGACCTGGCCGGACGGGGCACCGGTGTTACCGGTGAACCGCAACTGCACGTCCGCTGTGGTCGCGCTGACCGGGATGGTCACCACGTTGCTGCCCTGGGCGAACTGGTAGGCCGCCGCCGACACCAGGCTGGTGTACGAGGACGAGGCCTGGTCGCGGCCGAGGACCTGGATGGTCTGGGTACGGGTGCCCCAGGACGAATCCGGGTTGAGCTTCACGGTGACGCCGGAGATGGAGTGGTTCGCGCCGAGCGCCACTGTCAGGTTCTGCGGGTAGCTCGCCGCGCCCTCCCAGTAGGTGGAGAGCTGCCCGTCGTTCGCCTTGTCCGGGGTGAAGCTGAAGGTGGAGCCGCTCGCCGTCATGCTCTTGCCCTGCGCCACGTTGGTGCAGGCCGGCGGGTTGCTGCCGGTCCGGGTGACGGTGTTGCTGTTGCCGGAGAGGTTGCCGGCTCCGTCGCGGGCCCGGACGTAGTAGGAGACTGTCGCCGTCGCCGGCTGGGTGTCCTGATAGGTGAGGACGGTGCCCAACGTGGCGATCAGGCTGCCGCCGCGGTAGACGTTGTAGCCGGCGAGCCCGCTGCCACCGGAGTCGGTGGAGGCTCCCCAGGTGAGCGTGATCGTGCTGCCCGACGTGCTCTGCGACAGCGTCCCCGGAACGCTCGGCGCGGTGGTGTCACCACTGCCGGTACGGGTCACCGTGTTGCTGTTGCCGGACAGGTTGCCGGCCCCGTCACGGGCCCGGACGTAGTAGGACACTGTCGCCGTGGCCGGCTGGGTGTCGTTGAAGGTGGTCACGGTGCCGACGGACTGGAGGAACGCGCCGTTGCGGTAGACGTCATAGCCGGCGATGCCGCTGCCGCCCGCGTTGTCGGTCGACGCGACCCAGTTGAGGCTGATGGTGGTGCCTGACTGGGTGTACGAGAGGTTGCCGGGAACGCTCGGTGCTGTGGTGTCCGGGGTGGTGCCGCCGCTGCCGTACACCTCCAGCTCGGCGAGCTGCCCGGCCGGCCAGCCGCTGTTGGCGGTGATGGTGATCCGGACGTAGCGGGTGGAGGTCGAGCTGAAGTTGATCGTGGCGGTGCTGCCGCTCGCCGGGTTGAAGGTGTACGTCTGCGACCCGACCAGGTCGGTGAAGGACGAACCGTTGGTGCTGCCCCGCACGCTCAGCGTCTGCGTCCGGGTCCCCCAACCGGAGGTCGGCAGCTTCAGAACTACCTGGTTGACGCTCTGCGACGAGCCGAGATCGACCTGCACCCACTGGGGGAAGGCGTTGTTGACGCTCTCCCAGTAGCTGCCCGCGTTGCCGTCGACGACCTTGGACGAGTCGTAGACATCGGCGTGGCCGCTCTCCTGGGTGGGACGGCCCTGGGCGAGGTTGGTGGCCGCCGGGGCGAAGGCGCTCGGTGCTGCTGCGGCCGGCTCGGTGGGGCGGGCCGCGGCGGCCGGGTTCGCGAGGGCGGTCGCCCCGGCCGTCGCGATCAGCGCGGCGGCGGCCGTGGCCGCCACCATCCTGAACAGATTCGTTCGTCTCATCACTGTCCTTGTCGTCGGGGGACGGTTGCCGCGGTGGCTGGACCACGGGGGTGGGGGTGCGGCGGTGCAGCGCCGGCCGACGCGAGAGGGCCGGTGTCGAGGAGAGACGGGTGGTGCGGGCGGCGCGGGGGCGCCGACCGCCGTGGAAACACCAGAGGGGTACGACCATCAACGGGCCTCCCCAGGAGGCCCGTTGAATCTTCCGAGTGCGTGCACAGAACCGTGCACGCCTTTGTCGAAATCTTGCGTTACTTTGGCCCAAAGGTTACTGACGTGCTACGGGAGCGTCAACACTTCGACCGCCGTGACTATTGATTGACTTGTCTGTCCTGAGGGTCGACCTGCCCATAATTTCGGGGAAGGTGCTGCCTCCCGACGACCGGAGGCAACACCTTCCCCGAAGTTGCGCGGATCTTGCGTCAGGTCGTGCGGGAACGATCAGCATCTGGTGCGGTCAGCACGAACGTCTCCAGCAGCTCCCCGCCGTACCAGTCGGTGCGCTGGCCGACATGGGTCATGCCCAGCCTGCGAGCGACAGCCATCGACGGCTCGTTGCCCGGCGCCACGACCGCGTAGATCTCCCGGGAGCCGGCGGCGAACTCCCGGTCGACCGCCGCGCGGGCCGCCTCGGTGGCGAAGCCGTGGCCCCACGCGTCCGGGTGCAGATGCCAACCCACCTCGATGTCGTCGCTCCGGCGCGACTCGTCGCGCCCCGGCAACGGCTTGAGCAGCACCGTGCCCACCACCTGACCCGTCTTCCGTACCTCGATCGCCCAGGTGCCGTACCGGCCGCCGTCGGCGGCGTGCCGCTCCTGCCAGATCCGCAGCCGCTCGACGGCCTGCGCCGGGTCGGTCAGCGGCAGGCCCGGCGCGACTCCCAACCAACGGCTGATCTCCGGGCGGGAGTAGATGTCGTAGATCCGGGCCAGATCGGCCGGATCGGCGGTCCAATCGCGCAAGATCAGGCGTTCGGTGGTGAGAACAGTCATGACCGGCGATCTTAAGGAGTGACAGCCGCGACGACAGGGAAGGAGGACCCGATGGGCAACGGATGGCAGCGCACGAAACGGATCACCAGTGCGGCGTTCCGTCCGGTGCGCGGACGGGACCTGTCGCTGCACGCCGCCGCGATCACCTTCTACGGGGCTATCGCCGTGGTGCCGGTCGCCCTGCTGGCGATCTGGCTCACCGCGCTGGTGGCCGGGGCCGACCGGGTACGCCGGCTCACCTCGTACGCCGTGGAGGCCCTGCCCACCGCGATCGGCGCGCCCCGGGCGGTGGAGGCGCTGGTCGACGCCGGGGTGGGGTTGACTCCGCTGCTGGCGCTGGCCTCCCTGCTGCCCGCCTCGCTGTACGGCGAGGGCCTGCGTCGGGCGTTCGTCTCGGTGGCCGCGCCCCGCTCCGACGAGCACCTGGTCGGCTGGCGGGGCCGACTCCTGCTGCTGCCACTGCTCGCGCCGGCCCCCGCGCTGCTGCTGTCGATCCTGCTGGCGCTCCCGCTCACCACCCGCCTCGTACGCCAGGGCGGTTGGCTCGGCGTGCTCGGCGTGGTGCTGTCGTTCCTGGCGGTCTGGCTGGTGCTGACGCCGGTGCTGGTGTGGGTGTTCCGGGTCGTCGGGCCGGCCTCACCGGACTGGCTCTCCACCCTCGGGGTCGGGTCGTTCACCGCGGCGAACCTCTCCGGATTCCTGCACGGCTTCGTGCTCTTCGCCTCGCTCCCGCTGGACCTGGGAGTGCCCTTCGGCGGCTTCGACGACATCGGCGCCGGGGTGGCCGTCCTCCTCTGGCTCTACCTGTTCCACGTGATCGTCCTGGCCGGCTACTCCGCCACCCTGGCCCTCTCAAACTGGCGCACCACCCGCCGCACCCCCACCCCCACCCCCACCCACTCCCCCGGCCCGCCGCCCCGTTGATCATGAAGTTATTGCCACGACACGTCGCGCCGAGTGGCAATAACTTCATGATCAACCAAGGAGGTCGCCGCAGCGGGGGCCGGTCGTCAGGGGGTTGCCAGGGCTTCGGTGGGAGTTTGGCGGGCGGCTCGGATCGACGGGTAGACGCCGGCCACCACGCCTACCAGGAGGGCGGCGGTCACTCCGCCGAGCACAGCGGGCAGTGGGATGGTGGGCGGCCAGCCCTGGTAGCTGGCGTAGCCGACAGTGGCGAGCACCCCCAGGGCGGCCCCGGCGGCACCGCCGAGCACGCTGAGCAGCACCGACTCGGTGAGGAACTGCACCCGGATCTGGCCGCGGTTCGCGCCGAGCGCCCGGCGCAGGCCGATCTCCCGACGGCGTTCCAGCACCGAGATGACCATCGTGTTGGCCACGCCGATGCCGCCGACCAGCAGGGCCACCGCCGCCAGCCCGAGGAACAGCGCGGAGAAGCTGTCCTCGGTGGCCCGTTTAGCGGCGAGCGCGTCGGAGGGGCGGCTGACCTGGACCAGCCCGGGCAACTGCGGGTTGAGGGTGGCCGGCAGCACGGCACGGACGTCCTCCAACGCGTCCTCCCTGGCCCGCAGGTAGACGACGGTGGGGTGACCGTCGAAGCCGAGCATGGCCCTGGCGGCGTCCCACCCGACCAGCACCGAACGGTCGAGATCCGGGGAGAGCGGCAACGGGTCCAGGATGCCGATCACCGTGAACCAGCGCTCGCCGATGAACACCTGGGGCGGTTGCCGGGGGTCCACAGTGGCGAAGCCGAGCCGGCTCGCCGCGACGTAGCCGAGGACGGCGGTCGGAAGCCGGGCCGACGCGTCGTCGAGGGGCCGGCCGCTGCGGACCCGGCCGTTGACGGTCCCCAACAGGTCCGGCCGGGACGCGAGCACGGTGAGCCCGGACGTGTCGTACCGGTCCAGCAGGTCGTTGCGGCGCACGGCGGTGTGGGTGTTCGCGACCGCGCTCGCCGCGTGGACCGGCCCGATCCGCGACGCCATGGCGGCGGCGTCCTCGGGCAGGAGGACGGGCGGGTTCTGATCGGGCACGGGTTCGGCCCGCAGCAGGTTGGTGCCGAGGGCGGAGAGCTGCTCCATCAGGTCGCGCTGGCTGGACGCGGGGATCCCCACCACGACGACCAGCGTGGCGATGCCGATGGAGATGCCCAGGGCGGAGAGGACCGCCCGCATCCGGCGGGTGGTCAGGCCGAGCAGACCGAGCCGGAGTACGTCGGTCGGGGCGAGCCGGGTCGACCGGGTGCCACCCGGGGACGCGCTCACGCCCCGCTCCCGGTGACGGTGTCGGTGTCGGCGACGATCCGGCCGTCGCGGATCTCCACCTGGCGAGGCGTACGGGCGGCGAGATCGCGGTCGTGGGTGATCACGGCGATGGTGGTGCCCTCCGCGTTGAGGTCGGTGAGCAGGGCAAGAACCGCCTCCCCGTTCGCCGTGTCGAGGGCGCCGGTCGGCTCGTCGGCCAGCACCAGCGCCGGCTCGTTGACGAGCGCCCGGGCTATCGCCACGCGCTGCCGCTCCCCGCCGGAGAGCTGCTGCGGCAGGTGGTTCAGCCGGTGCGCCAGGCCGACCCGGGCCAACGCCTCGATCGCGGTGCGGCGACGGCGACGACGGGGCACCCCGGCGTAGAGCAGGCCGGTGGCGACGTTCTCGGCGGCATCCAGCCCGTCGGTGAGGTGGAACTGCTGGAAGACGAAACCGAGCCAGCGGCCCCGCAGCGCGGAGAGCCGACGGTCGGACAGCGCGGTGACCTCCTGCCCGGCGACGCGTACCCGACCGCTGGTCGGCAGGTCGAGGGTGCCCATGATGTTCAGCAGCGTGGACTTGCCGGACCCGGACGGCCCGACGATGGCGAGCATCTCGCCAGCACGCACGGTCAGTGAGACGTCATCCAGTGCGGTCACCCCGCCGGGGTACGTCCTGCTGACCTCCTCGACGTTCAGCACCGCTTCGGCGATCACGATGCCGTCACCACGTCGAGGCCCTCGGTCACACCGGTGCCGCTGACCTCGACCAGGCCCCGGGCGAACATCCCGGTCTCCACTGCCACCAGCGCACCGTCGGGCAGTTGCAGCGCATGCCCACCCTCGCGGAGCGCCACCAGCGCGCCGACCGGCACCGCGAGTACGCCCTTGTGAACGGCGGTGGTGAAGCGGACCTGGACCGTGGCCGCGTCCAGCTTGGCCACGTCCGCCGCCCGGGTCGGTGCGACGAGGACGTCCACGGTGGGCGGGCTGCCCTGCCCGGTGCCGCCGTCCGACCCCCCGCCGCGCACCGTCTGCGAGATCGAGGCGACCTTTGCCGGGATCTCGGAGCTGTCCGGCAGGGCGACGACCACGGCGGCGCCCACCGTGATGGCGCCGACGTCGGTGGCCCCGACCGGCACAGTGACCAGCTTGACCTTCTCGGTGACGGCCAGCAACTCACCGGCGACCGGGTCACCGGGCAGCGCCTTCACCGCGCTGATTCGGGCCGGCCCGGTCAGCACCGCGACCTGCCCGACCCCGATCGTCCCGGTCGGGTCCAGGCCGAGGGCCTGCTGCCACTTCTTGATCGCGCCGACGAGGCTCGTGGTGAGCAGGGCCTGACCCGAGCCGATCTTCGTGCCGTCGGTGGCCCGGGACGGCTGCGAGCCGGTGTGGTAGCCCAGCGCCTTCAGGTTGTCCGACACGATCCGTACGTCGCTGCCCACCAGACCCGGCTTTTCGAGCGTGCGAAAGAGCGGCGTCCCGCCGAACAGCACCGGCACCGGTCTGTCGTTGACCCAGTAGAGCGGCTTACCCCGGGCCGCCGTGTCGCCCACCTTCGGCATCCGGGTGACAACGCCCTCCCCGGCACCCTTCACCAACCGCTCCGGGCCGAAGCCGAGCGTGCCGTTGAGCGAGCGGCTGTCCGACAGGTCGGCCCGGGTCACTGTCGTCGTGGTGAGCGGCGGCGGTGCGCTCGCGACATCACCGCCGGGGTGGCGCCGCAGAGCCAGCGCACCGACGCCGGCACCGACGGCGACCACCAGGGTCACCGCCGCCACCACGATCGCGGTACGCCGGGTCGTCCGCCGGCCAGGATCGTCGGTCGGGTTACTTCTTGGCACCGAAGATCTCCATCGTGCATTCCCTCTCGACCTTGTCCATCGCGGGACCCTCAAGTCCGTTGGTCGGGTTGGCGACGCCGTCGTCGTAGGTCCAGCCGGAGCCGTCCGGCAGTGAGTGGATCTTCAGCCCGCGCCCGCGCAGGCACTGGACGTAGTCGTTCCACTGACTCACGTAGTTCGGGTTCTTCTCCGGGTCCAACTCCGGCGGCTGGAGCGGCAGCTTGTTCGCGCACGCCACGTACGCCGCCTTCGGCTCCCCGCTCTGGTCCAGCGACAGGCCCGTGCCGTCCCCCACCGGGCCGGGTTGTGACCGGCCGTCGTTCAGCTTCACGCCGTTGTCGTGCAGGCAGATGTTGTACGTCCCCCAGAGCCGCTCCTCCTCCTCGTCGGTCATGTCCAGGCGTAGCTGCGGCCGACCGTTGGTGGCACCACCGGCCGCGGTGGCGCTCGCCGGGGCGGACGGGGTGACGAGCGACGCGACGTCGCCGCTGGCGGTGTCCTTCTGGGCGCTGGACGCACCGCCGCCGCAGCCGGTGAGGGCGACGGCGAGCACGACGACCGCGGCGAACCCGGCCGCGACCCGATGGGTTGAGTTGGTCATGGCGTGCAGCTTCACGCCCGGGTGTCAGAGACCTGTAAGGAAGCGGTCGTCATCCGATAGCCCCAGCTCAGCGGCCCTGCTGGAACCGGCCCGGGCCACGTACAGTCGCTGCCGTGTGTGCGTACGTGCTGGTAGCCGAGGACGACCAGAAGCAGGCGGAGTTGGCGCGCCGGTATCTGGAACGCGAGGGGCACGAGGTGACTGTGGTGGCCGACGGGCGGGCCGCCCTGGAGCAGATCCGTCAACGGCCCCCGGCGCTGCTCGTCCTCGACGTGATGATGCCGAAGGTCGACGGCCTGGACGTGTGTCGCATCCTGCGCCGGGAGTCCGACCTGCCGGTGCTCATGCTGACCGCGAGGTCGACCGAGGACGACCTGCTGCTCGGCCTCGACCTGGGCGCCGACGACTACATGACGAAGCCGTACAGCCCCCGCGAACTGGTCGCCCGGGCCCGGAGCCTGCTGCGGCGGGGCCAACGGACGCCGGCGGACCCGGTGCTGCGGGTCGGCGCCGTGCACGTCGACCCCGTGCGCCACGAGGTACGCAGCGACGGACGCCTCGTCGACTGCACACCCGGTGAGTTCCAGCTGCTCCAGGCGATGGCCGCCCAGCCCTCGCGGGCGTTCACCCGGGATCAGCTCCTGGGCTACCTGCACGGGTTCGACAGGTACATCACCAACCGGACCGTCGACGTGCACGTGATGAACCTCCGCCGGAAGATCGAGCCGAACCCGCGCAAGCCGGCCCGGTTGGTGACCGTGTACGGCATCGGATACAAGCTCGTCGAAGAGTCACCCCGTGTCGGGTGAGGTCCCGCTGCGCCGCAGCCTGCTGCTCCGACTGCTGGCGCTGGCCGTCCTCATCGCCATCGGCTCGATCGCGGCGACCGCGTGGCTGGCCGTCCGCACCACCACCGGAGCGATCCGGCAGGAGCAGGGGCAGGCGCTCGCCGACGACGCCCGCATCTACGACACGGTGCTCGCGTACGCGGCGACCCACCCGACCTGGGACGGAGTCGACGCGGCCCTTCGGCCGCTCGCCCAGGACGTCGGCCGGCGGATCGCCCTGACCACCGAGACCGGTGCCCTGATCGCGGACTCGGCCCCCGGCGCGGGCCCCTTGCCGACGACGTCGTCAGCGACCGTCGACGCGCTCGCCGTCGACACCGCCCTGACACCCGGCACCACACTGCCGGGCGGCGGTGACGGCGGCACCACCCTGCCGAGGGGCAGCGGCGACGGCGGCACCGGCCGCATCGACCCGCGCACCACCGGGCCGTACCTGCTCCCACCCGAGGAGCGCGCCGCGCTGCGCGACAAGGCGGCCCGGGCGGCCCAGTGTCTGCGGCTCCGGGCGCAGATCGACGCCACCGTCGTGGACGGACCCACCGGCCGCCCTCGCCTCGACACCCCCGGCACCGACCTCGCCGACAGTGCCGCCTGCGCTCAGTTGAGGGAAGAACTCGCGACCCGTACGGCCACCGAGGGTAAGGCGCTCGCCCAGCTCAACGCCCTGGTGAACACCTGCCTGGCACGGCGGCGCCTGCCCGCCGTGCAGGTGGACCTGAACTGGACCTGGACGAGGCAGCCGGCGGCCAGCGCACCCGACTCCCGCAGCGCGGCCGGCGTCGACCAGGAGCACAACCGGGCGGTCAGCGCCTGCGTCGGCACCAGTCGACGCGAACAACTCCTCCCGTACGTCGCCCCGGCCGCGACCCTCTTCGTCACCGACCCGGGCGGTCGTCCCTCGACCACCTTCGACCTCTCCCCCGCCAACCAGACCCGCATCGTCGCGGTCGCCGGACTCGTCCTGCTGGTGACGATCGGCTTCACCGTCCTCGCCGGCATCCGGCTGACGCGTCCGCTGCACGCGCTGACCGGGGCCGCCCAACGGATGCGCGACGGCGACGGCGCCGCCCGGGTCCGGGTGACCGGCCGCGACGAGATCGCCCGGCTGGCCGAGGCCTTCAACGACATGGCCGAACGGCGGGAACGGCTGGAGCAGCTACGCCGGGCCATGGTCAGCGACATCGCCCACGAGATGCGGACGCCGGTGAGCAACATCCGGGGTTGGCTCGAAGCGGTCGAGGACGGCGTCGCGGCCCCCGACCGCCGGCTGCTCTCCTCACTGCTGGAGGAGGCGACACTGCTCCAACATGTGATCACCGACCTGCAGGACCTGGCCGAGGCCGACGCGGGCGCGCTGCGGCTGCACCGTGAACAGGTCTACCTCACCGACCTGCTCGCCCAGGTCGCGGAGGCGCACCGGGCCCAGGCCGACCGGGTCGGCGTCACCATCACGGTACGCACTGAGGCCGACCCGCAGGTGGACGCCGACCCGGTCCGACTCCGCCAGGCAGTCGGCAACCTGGTGGCCAACGCGGTACGGCACACCCCGTCGGGCGGGCACGTGACGATCAGCGCCAGCGCGACCGACGCCGAGGTCATCATCTCGGTGACCGACACCGGCAGCGGTATCAGCGCCGAGGACCTGCCCCAGGTCTTCGACCGCTTCTGGCGGGCCGAGAAGTCCCGGAGCCGGCAGACCGGAGGCAGCGGCCTGGGTCTCGCCATCGTGCGCAAGCTCACCGAGGCCCACGGCGGCACAGTGCGCGCCACCAGCACCCCCACCCAAGGCTCCACCTTCACCCTCCACCTCCACCCTCCACCTCCCCCACTCGGCCGGCCTGGTTGATCATGAAGTTGTTGCCACTCGGCGCGGCGTGTCGCGGCAATAACTTCATGATCAACGGGACGACGGGGTGGGGGTAGGCAAGAGGGTGGAAGGGGTGACCTGGGGTGGTGGGGCGGACTAGGCTGCCGCGGCATGAGCAGTGAGATTCCGGCCCGCGCCGACGTCGTGATCATCGGTGCCGGGCACAACGGTCTGGTCTCCGCTGTCCTGCTGGCCCGGGCCGGCCTGGACGTCCTCGTGCTGGAGGCAGCCGACGTGATCGGCGGCGCGACCCGCACCGAGAACCCGTTCCCGAAGGTGCCGGGGCTGCGCCACTCCACGGGGTCGTACCTGCTCGGGCTGATGCCCCCGGAGCTGCTCGCCACGCTCGACGTACGGATCCCGGTGCTGCGCCGGGACCCGCACTACTTCCTTCCCACCCCGGGCGGCCTCGGCTCGCCGTACCTGCTCTTCGGCAGTGACACCGCCGCCACCCGGGCGCAGCTCGCCGAGTTCTTCTCCCCCGCCGACGTGGCCGCCGACGACGCCATGCAGGCCGAGCTGGCCGCGCTGCGGGAAGACCTCGCCCCGGCCTGGCTGGCCGAGCCGCTGAGCGTCCAGGAGACCGCCGAGCGGCACGTCCGTCCGGCGCTGCGCCAGGTCTTCGTCGACCTCGTGCAGGGCTCGGTCGCCGACTACCTGGCCCGGTTCGAGTTCCGCTCGGAGCTGCTGGTCAGCATGTACGCGGTCACCGACGGCCTGTCCGGGCTCAACGCCGGCCCGGACGACCCCGGCACCGGCCACAACTTCCTCGTGCACAACATGTGCCGACTGCCCGGCTCCGGCGGCACCTGGATGATCGCGGAGGGTGGGATGGGCACCGTCTCCAGGACCTTCGCCGAGGCCGCGCGCGCCGCCGGAGCGACAATCCTGACCGGTACGCCGGTCCGCGCGGTGACCATGGACGGCGGCGCCGCGAGCGGAGTGGTGCTGGCCGACGGTCGGGAGGTCGCCGCCCGGGTGGTGCTCGGCGCGTGTGACCCGTACCGGCTGATGGACCTGTTGCCCGACGGCGCGCTGCCGGCTCGGCTCGGCGAACGGATGGCGGCGGTCCGTCGGCCCGGCACCACCCTCAAGCTCAACCTGGCGCTCACCGGGCTGCCGCGGTTCTCCTGCCTGCCGGACGGCACGCCCAGCCCGTTCGGCTCGACCATCCACCTGCTGCCAGGGTCGGCGTCGCTGGTCGGCGGGGCGGAGGCCTCACCGATGACCGCGCTGCGCGCCATGTGGGCGGACGTGCAGGCCGGGCTGCTGCCGGCGGAGCCCACCATCGAGTGGTACCTGCACACCACTGTCGACCCGTCGCTCTCCGACGCCGCCGGGCACCACTCGTCGGCGCTCTTCGTCCAGTCCGTCCCCTACGAGTTGGCCGGCACCACCTGGGACGCGGAGCTGCCCGGCTACGTCGACCGGCTGCTCGGGATCGTCGAGCGGTACGCCCCCGGCACCGCCGACCTGATCGCCGACGCGGTGCCGCTGCCGCCGCCCGGCATCGAGGAGCACTTCGGCATCACCGGCGGGCACATCCACCACGTCGACAACACCGTCTCGTTCACCGACCGGATGCCCTACGCCACCGGCGTCGACGGTGTGTACGCCGGCAGCGCCGGCTGCCACCCGGCCGGCAGCGTCATCGGCGCGGCCGGCCACAACGCCGCCCGCCGCATCCTCACCGACCTCGGCCGCTGACCGCGTCCCACCCCCGCCAGGCAGTTGATCATGAAGTTATTGCCGCGACACGCCGCAGCAGCTGGCAATAACTTCATGATCAACGGGGGTGGGCGGTGGGAGCGCGGGTGGGGCCCGGGGTCAGATCACTGCTTCGCCGGCCGGGGCGGGGGTTTCCGCGTCCACCCGGTGGGCTCGCACCTTGTGCCCGACGCTGGTCAGGCAGCGGCCGCTGGGCAGGTCGAAGCGCCAGCCGTGCAACTGGCAGGTGAGCTGGTCACCGTCGACGATGCCGAAGCGGGTCAGGTCCGCCTTCAGGTGCGGGCACCGCCGCTGCACCACCCAGTCGCCCAACGTGATGTCCTCGGCGTCGGTGCTGCGCTCGTGCTCGTCGTACCAGCCCTCGGCGTACTGGAGCCGCTCCTCGGAGAGGCACTTGAAGAACGCGTAGACGAACTCGTTGTACTGGCCGATCCGGGCCGCCGAGAACCGGCAGGACAGGAAGAGCGAGTTGACCCAGTCCACCTCGTCGATGAAGAGCAGGTGCTCGATCAGCGAGCGCTCGGTCCGGAACCGGTAGCGCACCTTCTCGTCCGCGTACGGCCGGACCTCCTTGCCGGGGAAGTCCACCACGATCGACTCGACACTCTCGCCGTCGTACCCCACCAGGTCGAAACGGACCGGGCCACCGACCCCCTTGGCCAGGTAGATCGACTCGTCGAGCAGCGGTTCGATCCGACGCTTCATCTCGCCGAGCACGTCCACCTCGGGGTGCCGCCAGGACGCCTTCTCCGCCTCGATGATCGGGCGCTTGCGCTCCCGCATCTCCTCCAGGTGCGCGACCTTGTTCGCGAAGAACTCCTGCACCGGCACGGGGTGGGTGGTGCTCGCGCCCTCGGTGGTGACCTCGGCGACGCTGCCCGGCAGCAGCACGATCCCGTTGGTGCCGCCGACCTTTGCGTACTCCGACAGGAAGACGGACTGGTCGGGGAAGATGTTGCCCTCGTCGCCGTGGATGTCGTTGAACTGCCACAGGGCGTCGTCCAGGAAGCACGGCGGGCCGGCGATCGGGAAGACGTGGTCGGCCTTCAGGTCGTCGATGTAGCGCCAGGTCCGGTCGAACTGCCGGTCGCGCTTCTGCTTACCGAACGCGGTCTTCGCCGCCTGCGGAAGTTCGTAGACCATCGGGTACCAGATCGCACCGGAGAACTGGAGCAGGTGCGCGTGCACGTGCCCCAGCTCGGCGAAGACGCTCAGGTCGGTGGGGCGGGCGTCGTTCTGGTTGAGCAGCCGCACCCCGTCGTACTCGACCCAGAGCGAGGAGTCGCCGATCGGCCCGTCGGTCGGGCTGGTCAACGCCTGAATCATGATCTTCAGGCCGCCGGGCAGCTCCACCACCTGCTCGTTGGGCGCCTTCAGGAACTTGGTGAAGCCCAGCGCCCGGAACTCGTCCTCCATCTCCGAGGTGGGGAACTCGGGGAGCAGGACCGTGGCGTCCTTCGAGATGAAGTCGCGCAGGTGCTTCGCGTCGAAGTGGTCCCGATGCAGGTGGGAGACGTACAGGTAGTCGACCTGACCCAGACTCTCCCAGTCCAGCAGTGAATTGTCGGGGAACGGAAACCACGACGCGAAGTAGGCCGGGTTGACCCACGGGTCGCACAGGATGCTGCCCGCAGCCGTGTCGATCCGCATGCTGGCGTGCCCGGTTCCGGTCACTCGCACCGCACAGTCCCCCTCAAACAGACAATCAGGTGTACGCCAAACGCTACCGGAGCGAGTCTGACCGCCGCCCCGCGACGCCGGTAGTGCCATCCAGCCCGGGTGGGGCAGGGCCGATGGCCAGGAAACCCCCACCCCACCGCACCGCGTACGAGGCGTGCCAGACTAACCAAAGATCCGATCGCGAGGGAAGGACCGACAGTGGCAGGAAGCGAGCCGGTAACGTCGCCAGACCAGCACAAGCCCGGGCACCGCAAGGCCGGGCAGATCGGCGCCGTGCTGTCCGCACTGGCGCTGCTGGCGATGATCTGCGGCAACCACGAGGGCAGGGTCGAGGACATCTGGCTGATCGGCCTGGCCGCGCTGCTGCTGATCATCGTGATCGGCGACATCGTGTTGCGGCGCAGCGGTCTGCGCTCCTGACCCGACCCACCGCCGGACGACCGGCCGACGTACGCCGAGGGCCCGCCCCCACCTGGGGGACGGGCCCTCGTCCGTATCGCGTCGGGGTCAGCGCCCGAAGAGAATGTCCTGCACGTCCTTCAGTGCGGCATCGACCTCGGCCTCGAAGTAGCCACCCGGCACCAGGCCGAACCGGAGCGTGTCCAGGTCCTTCGGGTCGACCGGCATCGGGTTGCGGCGCTGCATGCCACCGAGCAGGGTGTCGAAGAACCGGTCCACCTGGTCGGGGTCGTACCCGCTGCCGAACCGGCGCACCTGGAAGCTGCGACGGATCTGGTCGACCCGGTACAGGTCGCTGCCGGGCGGACCGGCCATCGGCGGACCACCCATCGGCGGACCGGCCACCGCGGGCGGACCAGCCATCGCCGGCGGACCGGCCATCGGCGGGCCACCCATGCCCTGCTGCGGCAGCGGAGGCGGACCGGCCGGACCACGGCGCATGTCGCGCAGATCCCGCTCCGGCATCCGGATCTCAGCCGTCATGTCGGCGCGACCGTGCCGCCCGGCCTCGAAGCCGTCGAAGCGCGGCTCCTCCGGCGGCGGCGGATAACCGCCGGGCGCGCGCTGGTCGTCCTGGCCGTACCCGCCGCGCTGGTCATCCGGGCCGTAGCCACCGGGTGAGCGCTGGTCGTCCGGGGGGCCGTACCCGCTGGGACCGGCGGGCAGGCCGCGCTGCGGCATGCCGTGGCCACCCATCGGGCCGGGGCCCATCTGGCCACCGGGACCCATCGGTGGGCCGGCCGGGCCACGTGGCGCGTCGTAACCACCGCCGCGGGGGGCGTCGTACCCACCGGCGAAGGCACCGGTCGGCTCGTCGTAGCGGCCGTAGGGCGGGCCGGGCTGCGCGGGCATCGGCCGGGGCGGCATCGGCTGCGGGACCATGCCCCGCTCGTCACGCATCGGCGGACCCAGCCGGTCCGGTGGGCCCATCCGGTCACCCATCCGGGGGTCGCCGCCGCGTCCGGCGCTGTTGCGCTCCTCCAGCTCGGCCAGCTGCCGCTCGACCCGGTCCAGGTGCAGGTCGACCTGCCACTCGTCGTAGCCGTTGAAGCGGACCCGGAAGACGACGTCATGAACCTCCTGGGAGGCCACCGGGGCACCGACCTGTCGGCCGTCGAGCGTCGCCTCGACCCGGTCGAGGAAGGCATCCACCTCGTCGACCTTGTATCCCCGGCGGAGCGCCTTGCGCCGGAAACGCTGACCCTGACTCGCCACTATGTCTCCTGGTCTCGTTCGCCACGCCCGGTCACGCCGGTGCCTCTCCGGCGCGGTCGGTGTTGGTGTCGTTGTCTTCGGCAGCGGCAAGCTGGCCACACGCGCCGTCGATCTCGCGACCTCGGGTGTCCCGAACTGTGGTGGACACCCCGGCGTCGCGCAACCGCCGGACGAACTCCCGCTCGACCGGCTTCGGGCTCGCGTCCCAGCGGCTGCCCGGCGTCGGATTGAGCGGAATGAGGTTCACGTGGGCCAACTTGCCGGCCAGCAGCCGCCCGAGCAGGTCGGCTCGCCACGGCTGGTCGTTCACGTCCTTGATCATCGCGTACTCGATCGACACGCGGCGGCCCGTCCGGGCGGCGTAGTCCCACGCTGCGTCCAGCACCTCGGCTACCTTCCAGCGCTGGTTTACCGGCACGAGTTCGTCGCGCAGATCATCATCGGGCGCGTGCAACGACAACGCAAGGGTCACTGAGAGGTCTTCGCTGGCCAGTCGGTGGATGGCCGGAACCAGGCCAACCGTGGAAACGGTGATGTGCCGCTGGGACAGGCCGAGACCCTCCGGAGCCGGGCTGACCAGCCGACGGATCGCCGCGATCACCCGGTTGTAGTTGGCCAGCGGCTCGCCCATGCCCATGAAGACGACGCGCGACAGCCTCGGCGGGGAACCCGCCACGACGCCGGAGGCCGCCACCCCGGCCATGTAGACCGCCTGGTCGACGATCTCCGCCGTCGACAGGTTGCGGGTGAGCCCGGCCTGACCGGTCGCGCAGAACGGACAGGCCATGCCGCAGCCCGCCTGGCTGGAGATGCAGACGGTCACCCGGTCCGGGTAACCCATCAGCACGCTCTCCACCAGCGCGCCGTCGTGCAGCCGCCAGAGCGCCTTGCGGGTCGCGCCGTCATCACAGGCCAGCTCGCGCACCGGGTTGAGCAAGGTCGGCAGCAACTGGTCGGCCAGCCGCTCCCGGGTCGCCGCGGGCAGATCGGTCATCGCCTGCGGGTCGCGGACCAACCGCCCGAAGTAGTGGTTGGAGACCTGCTTGGCGCGGAAGGCCGGCTCACCCAGCCCGGTGACCAACGCCTGGCGACCGGCCAGGTCCAGGTCAGCGAGGTGCTGAGGGGGCATGGAGGCCCGGCGCGCGGCGGGGGCGACCGAGATGGCGGGGATCAAGGGCAGGCTCGTCATGGCTGGTCCAGTGTGTCACGCCGTCGGCGGCGGCTGCCGGTCCGGAGGTGTCGAACGGGCCGCGACCGCCGGAGCCGGATGACCGGGACGCCGTGATTCATACCTCAGCTCACCACCGGCACGAAAACCGCCAACAGCAGGTAGGCCGTCGGCACCGCGAACAGGATCGAGTCCAGCCGGTCCATCAGACCGCCGTGGCCGGGCAGCAGGTTGCTCATGTCCTTCACGCCGAGATCCCGCTTGATCATCGACTCGGCCAGGTCGCCGAGGACCGCCGCGCAGGAGACGGCCACCCCGAACAGCGCGCCCCACCAGGGGGCCACCTCGAACATCAGCCACAGCAGCAACGCGCCACCCAGGGCCGCCGCGGTGACCGAGCCGGCGAAGCCCTCCCAGGACTTCTTCGGGCTGATCGACGGGGCCATCGGGTGTTTGCCGAAGGAGACCCCGGCCGCGTACCCACCGGTGTCAGAGAGGACCACCCCGATCAGCGTGGCCAGGATGCGCAGTCGCCCATCGTCGGGGGCCGCCGCCAGCAACGCCGCGAAACCGGCGAGGAACGGCACGTAGACGGCGATCAGGGTGGCCGCCGTGAGATCCCGCTGGAAACCGGCGGGCCCGTCACCCAACCGCCAGATCATGGTGCCCAGCACGGTGACCAGCAGCCCCAGGCTGAGCGCGTCCGGGCCGGCGTACCAGGCCAGACCCACCGTCAACACGCCGCCGGCGATCAGTGGCACCAGCGGAGGGTGCGCGCCGCTGCGTCGTACCGCGCGGGCCATCTCCCAGGTGCCGATGGCGACCGCGGCGGCGATCACCGGCAGGAAGGCCAACGGATAGAAGGCCAGCGGCACCACGATCAACGCGCCGAGGCCGAGCCCGACCCCGATCGCCGCGGGCAGGTTGCGCCCCGCCCGCCCGGTGCCCACCTGCTGGGTGGCCGGTCGGTCGAGGCTGGCCCGACGTCGCCCCTTCGACCGTCGACCGGTCGTTGGCTCCGGCTCGACAACCGGCTCCGGATCCGGCCCGATCTCGGCCCCGATGGGCGCCAGTTGCGTGGTCGGGTAATCGGCGTCGTCGTCATGACGGAACGGCCCGTCGAACGGTCCCGGGCCACCGTACCGGCCGGGCTCGTCGAAAGGCGGGAGACCGCCGCGGGTAGGCGCACCGTCCGCACCGGCGGGCGCGCGGTCGCCGTAGCGCTCACCGCGGCCCCGGTCGTCGTACCGGTCGGGCTGGTTGCGGTCGTCGACGTGCCGGTCGCGGTCGTCGAAACGGTCGTGCCGGTCCCGGTCGTCGAAACGGTCGTCCGGGCGGACCGGGCGGCCACCCTCGTCGTACGGGTCCGCGGGCCACGGTTCGGCGGACGGCCGGGCGTGCGGATCGGCGTACAGCTCAGGGCCGGCGGCCGGACGGCGGCTCCACTGGCCGGCCTCCAGGTCCTGGTCCGGCCAGGGCAGCGCCACCGGGCGCTCCGGCCGGTCCCAGCCGCGAGGCTCGCTGCCGTAGGGGTCGGGGTGGGACATCACGCACCGCGAAGCGGCACGAGAACCACCACATGACGCAAGACCACAAGCATCCCCTACACGTGCGATGTTCCTCCGATTGACCGCCCCGACGGTCGGTCGATCCCCGGTGTTCACCACCCGGTGGCCGGGAATCCTGCCGAGCCTACTGCACACGCCGGATCGGCACGGCGGACGAGGCACGCCCACCGACGCCACCCGGCGCCGCCGGCCCGCCGGCCAGCGACGCACACCCATCCGGTACGGCAGACAGCTGGCAATCCGCAGCCGTCGATCCGACTCGTCCGGTGCGCGATTGATTACTGAGCGAACCCACCCTGCGTGGTCCGCTGGTGCCGCGCGCTGGACACTGGCGAGCAGTTCGCCGAGAGCACCAGGACCGTCGGGATCCCCCTGCTGACCCAGGAATGGAACGAGGCCCGTTCCCGACGTCGGGAACGGGCCTCGGAGCATGGGTCACACCTCGAGCAGCTCGGTTTCCTTGTGCTTCACCAGGTCGTCGATGCTGGCCACGTACCGCTGGGTCAGGTCGTCGAGTTCCTTCTCGGCGCGGCGGCCGTCGTCCTCGCCGGCCTCGCCGTCCTTGACGATCCGGTCCAGCTCTTCCTTGCCACGGCGGCGGACGTTGCGGATCGCCACCTTGGCCTCCTCGCCCTTGTGCCGAGCCACCTTGATCATGTCGCGGCGGCGTTCCTCGGTCATCTGCGGGAGCAGGATGCGCAGCTGGTTGCCCTCGTTGTTCGGGTTCACCCCGAGGTCCGAGTCGCGGATCGCCTTCTCCATCGCATTGATCTGCGAGTTGTCGTACGGCTTGATGATGGCCATCCGCGGCTCGGGGACCGCGATGGACGCCATCTGCGTCAGCGGCGTGGGCGTGCCGTAGTAGTCGATGATGACCTTGGAGAACATGGCGGCGTTGGCGCGACCGGTACGGATGGCGCCGAACTCCTCCTTGGCGTGCTCAACCGCACGCTCCATCTTCTCCTCGGCCTCGAGGAGGGTGTCGTCGATCACCGGTCTCCTCGCCTCCTTCTGTGCTCGTGGTGGGCTCTGCTGAAAGTCGTCAGACCGCTGTCGTCGTCGCCGATGGGGCGGGACTCAGGCGGTGATCAGGGTGCCGATCTTGTCGCCACCCACCGCGCGGATGATGGTGTCGTCACCCTGCGCGCCAAAGACCAGCATCGGCAGGCCGTTCTCCATGCAGAGGCTGAACGCCGCCGCGTCGGCCACCCGCAGGTTGCGGCGCAGCACCTCGGAGAAGGTGATCGAGTCGAGCTTACTGGCGGTGGGGTCGATCCGCGGGTCGGCGGTGTAGACGCCGTCCACGCCGTTCTTGCTCATCAGCACCACGTCGGCCCGGATCTCCAGCGCCCGCTGGGCGGCCACCGTGTCGGTGGAGAAGTACGGCATCCCGGCGCCGGCGCCGAAGATGACCACGCGGCCCTTCTCCAGGTGCCGGATGGCCCGCAGCGGGATGTACGGCTCGGCGACCTGGGCCATCGTGATGGCGCTCTGCACCCGGGTCTCGATGCCCTCCTTCTCCAGGAAGTCCTGGAGCGCGAGGCAGTTCATCACCGTGCCGAGCATGCCCATGTAGTCGGCGCGGGCCCGGTCCATCCCACGCTTCTGCAGCTCCGCGCCGCGGAAGAAGTTGCCTCCGCCGACCACCACGGAGACCTGCACGCCGCGGCGGACCACTGTGGCGATCTGCCGGGCGATGGCCTGGACGACGTCCGGGTCGACGCCGATCGCGCCGCCACCGAAGACCTCACCGGAGAGCTTCAGTACCACCCGGCGGGCGCGCCCCGGCGGCGGTGCCGTCGGATCGTCCAGCTCCAGCGTCCGGTCACTCACAACCTGCGTCATCCGCCCCGCCCTTCCCCACGCGCACGCCCCGTGCGGCGCGTACCGCGAACCTGCCGCTGCCGACCCTATGTGACGAGGAGGCCGCGGTGCCTGTCACGTACACCGGCGGCCTCCTCGTTGACGTCTTCTGCCCACGGGCGCGCGTGGCGCCCGGTGGCGGCTCAGGCCTGGCCGACCTCGAACCGCACGAAGCGGGTGACCTCGATGCCGGCCTCGGCCAGCAGCTGCTTCACCGACTTCTTGTTGTCGGAGACGGACGACTGCTCGATCAGGACGAAGTCCTTGAAGAAGGAGTTGACCCGACCCTCGATGATCTTCGGCAGGGCCGCCTCGGGCTTGTTCTCCTCGCGGGCGGTCTGCTCGGCGATGCGCCGCTCGGACTCGACGACCTCGGCCGGAACCTCGTCCCGGGTGAGGTACTTCGGCCGCATCGCGGCGATCTGCATCGCCACACCACGGGCGTCGGCGTCGCCGGCCTCGTCGGTCTTGCCGGTGTACGACACCAGCACGCCGACGGCCGGAGGCAGGTCCTGGGCCTTGCGGTGCAGGTAGACGGCGGTGGTGCCCTCGACCCGGGCGAACCGGTTGAGCACCAGCTTCTCGCCGATCTTGGCGGACTGCTCCTGGATCAGGTCCGCGATGACCTTGCCGTCGAGCTCGGAGGCGAGCAGCTCCTCGGCGGAGTTCACGCCGGCGCGCTCACCGTGCTCGACCAGCTGCTGGCCCAGCGCGATGAACGACTCGGTCTTGGCGACGAAGTCGGTCTCGCAGTTGAGCTCGAGCAGCGCCTTGCCGGAGTGGGCGACCAGGCCGTTCGCGGCCGTACGGCCGGCCCGCTTGCCGACGTCCTTGGCGCCCTTGACGCGCAGGATCTCGACGGCCTTGTCGAAGTCGCCCTCGGCCTCGGTCAGCGCCTTCTTGCTGTCCATCATGCCGGCGCCGGTGAGGTCGCGGAGCTTCTTGACGTCCGCGGCGGTGATTTGGGACATGGCTCTCTCTTCGATGTTGAGACGGCGTGTGGATGGTCAGAGGTGCCGGTTACCCGGATCCGGGCCGATAGTGCCCGGCGTACCGTCGCTGCCCGCCGTCCGCGAAAACGGACGGCGGGGCAGCGACGGTGCGATCACTCCGCGGTGGCGGCCGCCGGCTGCTCGGTGGCGGCCTGCGCGGGCTGCTCCGGGGTGGCGGGCTGCTCGGTGGCGGCAGCGGCGGGCTGCTCGGCCGGGGCGGCCTCGTCGGCCTTCTTCGGCTCCAGCAGCTCGCGCTCCCACTCGGTCAGCGGCTCGTCGCTTGCGACACCCTCGGGCTTCTCGTCGTTGCCCCGGCGACGGCCGGAACGCGCGATCAGACCATCCGCGACGGCGGCGGCGACGACCTTGGTCAGCAGCTCCGCCGAGCGGATCGCGTCGTCGTTACCCGGGATCGGGAAGTCGACCTCGTCCGGGTCACAGTTGGTGTCCAGCACCGCGATCACCGGGATGCCCAGCTTGCGGGCCTCGTCGACGGCGATGTGCTCCTTCTTGGTGTCGACGATCCACACCGCGGCGGGAAGCTTCTGCATGTCCCGCAGGCCACCGAGGGTGCGGGTCAGCTTGATCTTCTCGCGGGAGAGCTGCAGGGTCTCCTTCTTGGTGTAACCGGCGGCGGTGCCGCTGAGGTCGCCCAGGCCCTCCAGCTCCTTCATCCGCTGGAGCCGCTTGTAAACGGTCTGGAAGTTGGTCAGCATGCCACCGAGCCAGCGGTGGTTGACGTACGGCTGGCCGACCCGGGTCGCCTGCTCGGCAATCGCCTCCTGGGCCTGCTTCTTGGTGCCGACGAACAGGATGCTGCCGCCCTCGGCGACGGTCCCACGCACGAACTCGTACGCCTTCTCGATGTACTCGAGGGTCTGGCGCAGGTCGATGATGTAGATGCCGTTGCGCTCGGTCATGATGAAGCGCTTCATCTTCGGGTTCCAGCGCCGGGTCTGGTGCCCGAAGTGGACACCGCTCTCCAGCAGCTGACGCATGGTCACGACGGCCATGGTTGGGGTACTCCTCAAGGTCCCTGGTTGTCACGCCCGGCCGGTGGCCGGGCGTCCTGGTGCCTGGTCGCCGACCCATGGTGGACCCGATCAAGATCGGGACCAGGGAGGCCGTCGCTCCACGACGATTCGTGAAGAGGGCACGCGAGGTCGACCGCACGAGGCGGTCGCCAGTTGGCCAGTGTACGCCCCTCACCCGTTCAGCCGCCCCGGGGTGCGCGTGGCGTGCTGCTCCGCCGCCCCGCCGCTCTCTCGCGCGAGTTACGCGGGCCGGGTCAGCCGGCGGCGAGCGCGGCGGCCACGAAGAGCACCAGGCCGACGGTCAGGTAGGCCGTCGGTGGGCGCAGCCAGCCCCGACCGTTGTCGGCGAGCGCCAGACCTCCGGTTCGTAGCCCGTACAGCCCGGTCGCGAGGATCGGCAGTCCGGCAACCAGGGCGATACCCACCACCACGTTCCCGGCGTCCACCGGGTCGCCGGTCACGCCAGCGAGCAGCACCCGCAACGCGGGGACCTCGAAGACCAACACCAACAGGGCGAAGAGTACGGCCAGCACCGGTCGTCTGGTCCGATAGACGCCGTCGGCGGCCGGCGGATACACCGATGGCTCACCTGCGGGCAGGTCGGGTCGCGGGCCGATCCCGGGCATCGGGCCGGTCGGCATCTCCAGCGGGTGCGGCGTGTCGACGCCACCCCGGGTCGGCTCGATGATCGGGTACCCACCGAGCGGAGCGGGACGAGCCTGGTCAGCGAGCACGCCGGCCGGCGCTGTCGACGTGCTGTCGCGGGTGGTCTCCGGCACTGCGCTGGTCACCGGGGACCCCGCCGTGGTCGTCTCTCGGGCGGCTCGACGTCCGGGTAGCTCCCCGGAGGTCTCCGACGGGTCCCGGTCCGCCCGCCGCGACCGGGTGGCCCGGTAACCGTCCGCCTCCGGCCGCGCCACACCCAACGGGTCGACCGCGCCGAAACGCCCCGAATCAGCCTCGCTCCCGCCGAACCGACCGGTCTGAGCGTCCAGGGCACCAAAGCGAGAAGAGTCCGGCTCGGGCGTACCGAAGCGGCCCACGTCCACCGCGCTCAGGCGACCCGAATCCGACTCCGGCGTACCGAAGCGGCTCTCGTCGACGGTGCCGAAGCGTCCCGAGTCCGGCTCGCGGCGGCGGCCGACGCCGGTGTCCTCGACGGAGCGGCCGTCTTCAGCGCCACGCGGCTCGGGGATCTCACCGTCCCGGTACCGCGGTTCGCCCGCGCCACGCCAATCCGACTCGCCGTAACCGCGACCCCGCTCGTCGGGGTACCAGCGCGACTCCTGATCTTCCGGGAAACTCCGTCGTCCGTCCACGTCAGGCACCGTATGCGACCGGCCACGCCCGCGCCATTTCAACCCCGCCGAACGGGCCCTCGATCGTCGGGGCAGCGCAGACACGGGTGGCTCCGTAGCACAGCGCGGGCATGATCGTCCGACTGTCCACAGCACCCCTGTTGTCCACAGGTGGGCTGCTGCCGGGTCGCGGCGACCACCCTCCGGCGGGCACCGTGCCGGCCATGACGAAGCGGAACCAGGCGGTTGGCGCGTACGGCGAGCAGTGTGCGGCCCGGCACCTGACCGAGGCGGGGCTGCGCCCGATCGCCCGAAACTGGCGCTGCCCGGCCGGGGAGATCGACATCATCGCGTGGGACGGGCCCGTGCTCGCCTTCTGCGAGGTGAAGACCCGCCGGGGTGAGGGCTTCGGCACCCCGGCCGAGGCGGTCGTACCGGCCAAGGCCCGCCGGCTGCGAGGGCTCGCCGCGCGGTGGCTGACCGAGACCGGCACGACCGCCGAGGAGGTGCGCTTCGACGTGCTGTCGGTGCGGCTGCCCGACGCCGGTCCGGCGCAGGTCGACCACCTCAAGGGCGCGTTCTGACATGCCTACCCGGAGGATCGGTGATGTGCCGTGAGCTACGCCAAGGTGCTCTGCGTGGGATTGGTCGGCGTGACCGGACACCTCGTCGAGGTGGAGGCCGACCTGGCCGCCGGCCTGCCGGCGGTGGTGATCTCCGGGCTGCCGGACACCGCCCTGCACGAGGCCCGCGACCGGGTCCGCGCCGCCGTGGTCAACTCCGGCCAGCGCTGGCCCAACCGGCGGATCACCCTCAACCTGCTGCCCGCCACGCTGCCGAAGTTCGGGTCGGCCTTCGATCTGGCCATCGCCGCAGCGCTGCTGGGCGGCTCGGGTGAGTTGCCGCTGCTCCCGCTGGAGGGAGTGGTGGTCCTCGGCGAGTTGGGGCTCGACGGGACGGTCCGGCCGGTGCGCGGCGTACTCCCGATGGTCGCCGCCGCAGCCCAGGCCGGCGTCGCGCGGGTGATCGTCCCGGTCGGCAACGCCGCCGAGGCCGCCGTCATCCCCGGCGTACGGGTGCGAGCGGTGGACAACCTGCACCGGCTCGTCGCCTTCGTTCGGGACGGGACCCCGCTGATCGAACCACCGGCGGACATCCCGGAGCCGCTGAGCGGTGGGCCGGATCTCGCCGACGTCGCCGGGCAGCAGCTGGGTCGGCGCGCCCTGGAGGTCGCCGCGGCCGGTGGGCACCACGTGGCACTGCTCGGCCCACCGGGGGCCGGCAAGACGATGCTCGCCGAACGGCTGCCGTCGATCCTGCCCGAACTGGACGACGACGCGGCGCTGGAGGTCACCGCGCTGCACTCGGTCGCCGGGCTGCTGCCGCCGGGTGGTCGGCTGCTGCGTCGCCCGCCGTTCCAGGCGCCGCACCACACCGCGACCATTCCGTCGTTGGTCGGGGGTGGCTCGGGGCTGGCCCGACCCGGCGCGGTGTCGCTGGCGCATCGCGGGGTGCTCTTCCTGGATGAGGCTCCCGAGTTCAGCAAGGGTGCGCTGGAGGCGCTGCGCCAGCCGCTGGAGCACGGCCGCATCCAGCTGAGCCGCAGCGGGGGTGGCACCGTCTATCCGGCCCGGACCCAGCTGGTGCTGGCTGCCAACCCGTGTCCGTGCGCGAAACCGGCTGGCGACGCGCACTGCGAGTGTTCGCCGCTGGCTCGCCGCCGCTACCTGGGAAGGCTCTCCGGGCCGCTGCTCGACCGGATCGACGTCCAGGTGCGGCTGATGCCGGTGCGGGCGGCCGAACTGATGGCGACCGACGGCGGTGTCGAGCCATCGGCGACGGTTGCTGCCCGGGTGGCGGCGGCCCGGCAGGCGGCGGCCAGCCGCTGGGCAGACCTCGGCCGACGGCTCAACGCCGAGGTGGAAGGGCCGCACCTGCGCCGACCGCCGTGGCGGCTGCCGGCCCGGGTAACAGTGGAGCTGCGGGGCCGGCTCGACTCCGGCTCGCTGTCGGCGCGCGGCTTCGACCGGGTGGTCCGGATGGCCTGGACCATCGCCGACCTCGACGGCCGCGACCGACCTGACCAGGACGACGTCCGGGAGGCGCTTCAACTACGGACGGGGGAGGCGGCATGAGCGCCGAGGAGGAACGACGGCTGGCCCGGGTCGCCCTGACCTGGTTGGCGGAGCCGGGCACGCGCGCTGTGCATCACCTGGTCGACCGGCACGGTCCGGTGGAAACCCTGGAACTGCTGCTCGACGGGGGCAGTCCGGACGGCTGGCTGCACACCACTGTCGCCGCACGCTCGGCGGCGGGCGACGCGCGGGCAGTGGCCGTGGAGGCCCTAAAGCGGGCGGACCGACTGGGTGCCCGCCTGGTCACGCCGGACGACGAGGAGTGGCCGGCTCAGGTCGCCAGCCTGGCCGCGTTGCGACTGCCGGACGTCAGCCGCCGGGTGGACGCTGAGACCGCCCCGCCGCTGTGCTTCTGGGTGCGCGGGAGCTGGCCGCTCGGCGAGGCTCTGGATCGTTCGGTGGCCGTGGTCGGGGCGCGGGCGGCCACCGGATACGGGCAGCACGTCGCGACCGAGCTGGGGTACGGCTTGGCGGAGCGGGACTGGACAATAGTGTCCGGTGGCGCGTTCGGCATCGACGCCGCCGCCCACCGGGGCGCACTCACCGCTGGCGGTCTGACCGTCGCGGTGCTCGCCTGCGGGCTCGACCGTCCGTACCCGATGGGCAACGCCGCGCTCTTCGACCGGATCGCCGAGACGGGGCTGCTGGTCAGCGAGTGGCCGCCCGGTGCCGAGCCGCTGCGGCCCCGGTTCCTGATCCGCAACCGGGTGATCGCCGCAGGCACCCGGGGCACCGTCGTGGTGGAGGCGTCGGCGCGCAGTGGCGCGACGCAGACCGCGCGGCGAGCCGTCCACGCCAATCGGGTGGCCATGGTGGTGCCGGGGCCGGTGACCTCGGCGATGTCCGTCGGCGCGCACGAGTTCCTGCGCGAGTTCCCCGACAAGGTCCGGCTGGTCACCGGGGTGGCGCACGTGTTGGAGGAGGTGGGTCGGATCGGTGCGGACCTGGCCCCGCTGGCGCGTGGACCGCAGCGGGCCACCGACGCGTTGGACGACGACGCGCGGTCGCTGCTGGAGGCGCTGCCCCGCCGTGGCGCGATGGGCGTGGACCGGCTCTCCGCGCGCGCCGGCGTCGACCTACGGACCGCGTTGCGCAAGCTGTCGCTGCTGGAGGAACTGTCCATGGTGGTCCGGCGTGACGACGGCTACGCCCTCGCCGCACCCGCCAGACAGCAGCGTGCGGCGGCGGAGACGTCCGGTCGGCCTGTCGCCTGAAGGGGTGCGTCACCGCAACCTGGCCGGCGTGGTCGTCCGGATACCCGCGCCCTCTCGCGGTCGGGATCCCGGCCAGCCTCTCGCCGTCGGGATCCCGACCAGCCGACGCTGCCGGTACCGTGCCCGCTCATGGGTGCAATCAAGCCGTGGCACATCAGCGTGCTCTTCTGTCTCGTCGTGACCGCCGTGCTCGTTGTCGGCCTGGTCGTGTTGCTGAGCAAGAGGAACAACCGCCGCTAGTCGGGGGTGGACGCCGGCAGCGTCGTGTGCGGTGGCGACCCCGGACCGGCCGTAGGCTGGTGCCGTGTCAGCCGTCAGTGAGGGTGCCGGGGCCGAGGAACCGGCCGGCACGTCGGCGCGGCCACGATGAGCCGACCGGACCGGGGCACCCGGGCCATGCACCAGGCACTCCCGCCAGCGTTGCGCGACGCTGTCGACGACTTCGCCGAGCACCTGTCCCGGGTTCGTAACCGCTCGGCGCACACCGTCCGCGCGTACGTCACCGATCTGGTCTCGCTGCTCGACCACGCCGTCCGGATGGGCTGCGTCGACCTCGCCGAGCTGGACCTGTCGGTGCTGCGCAGCTGGCTGGCGCGGCAGCGCACCACGGGTGCGGCCCGCACGTCGTTGGCCCGGCGGGCCGCGTCAGCGCGGGCATTCAGCGCCTGGGCACACCGGGCCGGCCTGCTCCCCGCCGACGTGGGCGCCGCGCTGGCCAGCCCTCGCGCGCACCGGGATCTGCCCAGCGTGCTGCGCGCCGATCAGGCCGCCGCTCTGGTCGAGGCGCCGTCCCGGCAGGCACCTCCCCCGAACCCGCCAGCGGAGTCGGGCCCGAGCGACGCCGCCGACGCGGTTCCGCTCCGGGACCGGGTGCTGTTGGAGCTGCTCTACGCCACCGGCGTACGGGTCAGCGAGGCCTGCGGGTTGGACGTCGGGGACGTCGACCACGGCCGACGGGTGATCCGGGTGTTCGGCAAGGGCGGGCGGGAGCGCTCGGTGCCGTACGGGGTGCCCGCCCAGCGGGCGTTGGACGACTGGCTGCGCCGGGGCCGCCCGGTGATGGTGGGCGCCCGCTCCGGCGACGCGCTGCTGCTGGGTGCCCGGGGTGGTCGGCTCAACCCGACGACCGCGCGTCAGATCGTCGGTGCGTACGCCGAGGCCGCCGGGCTGCCCCCGACCAGCCCGCACGACCTGCGCCACTCCGCTGCCACCCACCTCCTGGAGGGTGGCGCGGACCTGCGCGCAGTGCAGGAGCTGCTCGGCCACTCGTCGCTGGCGAGCACGCAGATCTACACCCACGTCTCGGTCGAGCGGCTGCGTACCGCCTACCGGCAGGCGCACCCGCGCGCCTGATCAAGGGCCGGAGAGCACGCACGCCCGCCCTGATCAAGGGCCGCAGGCGCGCAAGCGTGGCGGTTACGATCATCAGGTGAGCGTCCCGAATCCTCCTGAGCCGATCCCGGGCGCCCGCCTGCTCTTCTCCCTGGACCCGGCGGTCAGCCACCTCAACCATGGCTCGTTCGGCGCGGTGCCGATCAACGTGCAGCGCGCCCAGCAGCGGCTGCGCGACGAGATGGAGGCGAACCCGCTGCGCTTCTTCACCCAGGGGCTGGTGGACCGGATCGCGCACACCCGCCGGCACCTCGCCGGGTTCCTGGGCGCCGACCCGGACGGCAGCGCCCTGGTGGGCAACACCACCACCGGCGTCGCAGTGGTGCTCCAGTCGATTGATCTCAAGGCCGGCGACGAGGTGCTGAGCACCGACCACGAGTACGGGGCGGTAAGCCTGGCGATCCAGCGCGAGTGCCGCCGCACCGGCGCGGTCAGCCGAGTCCTGCCGATCCCCCTGGCCGCCACCGACGAGCAGATCGTGCAGAGCATCCGCGCCGGCCTGCGCCCAGGGCGGACCCGGTTGCTCGTCGTCGACCAGCTCACCTCGGCCACCGCGAAGCTCTTTCCGACCGCCGCCGTCGTCGGGGTGGCCCGCGAACACGGCGTGCCGGTCCTGGTGGACGCCGCGCACGCCCCGGGCATGCTGCCCATTTCGGTGGCCGGCATCGGCGCGGACTTCTGGGTGGGCAACCTGCACAAGTGGGCGTTCGCACCCCGTGGGACCGCCCTGCTGGCTGTGGCACCGCAGTGGCGGGACCGGATCGAGCCGCTGGTGGTGTCCTGGGAGCAGGAGTCGGGTTTCCCGGCCCGGCTCGAGTGGCAGGCCACGCTCGACTACACGTCCTGGCTGGCCGCCCCGGCGGGCCTGTTCACGATGCGCAGTCTCGGCGTCGACCGGGTGCGGGCCCACAACGCGGCGCTCGCCGCGTACGGCCAGCGGGTGGTGGGGGACGCCCTGGGGGTGGCTCCCGCCGATCTGCCCGACCCAGGCGGGCCGGGGGTGGCTCTGCGCCTCATCCCGCTGCCGGCCGGCACTGGCACCACGATCGACGCGGCGCGGGCGTTGCAGGCGCGGATCGGTGAGCGGCTCGCCGCCGAGGTGGCGGTGATGAGCTGGAACGGCCGGGGGTGGCTGCGGCTCACCGGCCAGGTCTACAACACCACCGACGAGTACGAACGGCTGGCCGCACGGCTGCCGGCACTGCTCGCCCAGCGCTGACGGATCGCATCGGGGAGCAGACGCTGCTCCGGACGGCCGGGAGCCGACACCCGGGCCGGGCCGACCGGGAGCAGGCGCACCGGGCCGAGGCCGAGCAGGGCCAGCGGGTCGAGATACTCCTCGCCCCGGCGCAGGCCCCAGTGCAGGCACGCCTCGGCCGGGCACCCCGGATGCCCGGGCAGCAGCTCACCCAGCGGCGCGCCGGCGGTGACCGGCTGGCCGGGGCGTACACCGGGTTGGACCGGCTCGTGGGTGGTCCGCAGCCCGTCAGCGTGCCCCACGGTGACCACCGGTCGACCGGCCACCAGACCGGCGAAGAGCACGGTGCCCGGCCCGGCGCTCCGCACCACCGCTGCGGCGGGAGCGGCCAGGTCGACGCCGCGATGGCCGGGCAGCCACGGTCGCGGCGGCGGGTCGAACCGGCGCACGGGACGAGGCGGCCCGTCAAGCGGCCACCGGAACCGCCCGGCGGGCGTCGGGGCGACGATCGGCTCCCCCAGGGCCGCGACCGGCACGGTCGGGGTCGGGGGTTGGCCGGGCACCGCCGCCACCAGCACCGCCAGCCCGCAGAGCTGGACGGTCAGCGCGAGCGGGAGCGCGGCGCAGAGCAGCACAGTGCGGCGGATCGAACGGACGGACGGCTGTCGCATGACGGCAGCCTCCGGCCGACGCCGGGTCGTCCGCCAGCCCGGCCGACGAGGCTGTGGACAACCGGAGGCGCTGTGGACGACCACCCGACGCCCTCGATGATCTGCTATGCCCGGACGTTGGGCCGACGCCTGACAGACCAGGTCACCACCACTGTTCGTTGGACCCGGTCTCGTAGTCGTACTCCTCGACGTGCTCCCACTCCTGCCCGGTCGCCTTCTGGTAGGCGTTGGACGGGACGTCAAGAAGCGATTCCGCGTGGGCGGCCTCGTCGGTGGTGAAGCGCGCGAACGCCGCCGGATCGACCAGTACGGCATCGAACGCCGCCGGTCCGGCCACCACCACCGCGCAACGGGCGTACAGGAAACTGTCATCGGACAGACGGTCGCCGCCGGGAAGGACGGTCTGAGCGAGCACCCGACGGTCCAGTTGGTAGAGCGTGAACGCGAGCGTCTCCGCGAAGCCGATGATCCGCTCCACCGGCTCTTCCGCCAGCACGGCGGTCAACCGCTCGTACGGCCCGTCGTCGTGCGCCTCGGGCCGGCCGCCCAGCACCGCGACGAGCCGCCAGAATTCCTCATCCGCAATCATCACAACCCTCAATGGTCACTCGGACGACCCGGTACCGACTCACCACCCCCACGCGGCCGTAGCTCCGGTGTCGTTCTCGGGCCGCCACGCAGGGCCTAGGCTGGGCCGCGTACGGCGGGTGCCGCCGTCGGTGCCGGGGAGGCCGCATGACCACTCTCGATGACCGGACGTCGTCCCTCACCGGGCCCACGGTGGCCGACGTGAGCGGCCCGTCCCGGCTCGCAGAGCCGGACGAGACGATCAGCGCCGAGGAGCTGCGACTCGCGGCCCGCAACCACGGCATCCCGTTGGAGGCGCTGCGCTACGACGTCACCCCGGCCGGGTTGCACTACCTGCTGATCCACTACGACATCCCGGAGCTCGACCCGGAGACGCACACACTGACCATCGGCGGCGCGGTCGACAGTCAGTTGACTGTCACCCTCGCCGACCTGCGCGAGCGGCCCCGCGTCACCCGGCAGGTGACCCTGGAGTGCGCCGGCAACGGGCGAGCCCTGCTGCACCCTCGACCGGTCAGCCAGCCCTGGCTGGTCGAGGCGGTCGGCAACGCGGAGTGGACCGGCACCCCCCTCGCTCCGCTGCTGCGGGAGGCGGGCGTCGACCCGGACGCGGTGGACGTGGTCTTCACCGGCGCCGATCACGGTGTGGAGCGTGGGATCGAGCAGGACTACCAGCGGGCGCTTCCGGTCGTCGACGCGCTGCGCGACGAGGTGCTGCTGGCGTACGAGATGAACGGCGCTCCCCTGCTGCCGCAGCATGGCGCGCCGCTGCGGCTGATCGTGCCGGGCTGGTACGGGATGGCCCACGTGAAGTGGCTCCACTCGATCGAGCTGCGGACCGAGCCGTTCGAGGGGTACCAGAACGCGGTGGCCTACCGCGTACGTCGCGACGCGGACGACCCGGGCGTGCCGGTCACCCGGATCGAGCCACGGGCGCTGGTCCGTCCGCCCGGCTTCCCCGACTTCATGTCCCGTCGTCGGGTGCTGCGACAGGGCCCGTGCACGCTGGATGGTCGGGCCTGGTCGGGGCACGCCCCGGTGGTCGCCGTGGAGGTGACCACCGACGGCGGGCGGAGTTGGGCGCAGGCCGAGCTGGACGCGGGGGACGCGGGGGACTTCGCCTGGCGGCGCTGGCGGCACGAGTGGGTCGCCACCCCCGGCCGGTACGTGCTTGGCGCGCGGGCGACCGACGCGTCCGGGCGGACCCAGCCGGTCGAGCAACAGTGGAACCGTGGCGGCTTCGCCAACAACATGGTGCAGCGGGTCGAGGTCGTGGTGCCGGCCGAGTGATCGGCGGCGGGTGTCAGGCCACGGGTGGGGGGCCCGTGGCACGGCCCAGCGGTTCGGGTGCGCTCAGCCGCCGAAGCCAGAGTCGGCGGGTAGTGAGATGTCGGGCTTCTCGAGCTCCTCGACGTTGACGTCCTTGAAGGTCATCACCCGGACGTTCTTCACAAAGCGGGCAGGACGGTACATGTCCCATACCCAGGCGTCGTGCATCTCGACCTCGAAGTAGACCTCGCCGTCGGAGTTACGCACGTGCAGGTCGACCTGGTTGGCCAGGTAGAACCGACGCTCCGTCTCCACCACGTAGGAGAATTGGCGGACAATGTCGCGGTACTCCCGGTAGAGCTGCAGCTCCATCTCGGTCTCGTACTTCTCGAGATCTTCCGCGCTCATCGCACTCCGCCTTCCATGGCCACATCTTCCCCCACCGGCGTCTGAGGCCGAGGCTGCTCGCCCAACGCCACGCCGACGGTACCCCCTGACGCCCACGAGCGCTCCATCGGCTCGTCCGGGCCGTGGCCGCCGGGCCGTCGGGCGCGCGGTGGCCGGCCGTCGCGGCCGGAGACCGCGGCGACATTGACGTACGAGAACCGGTGCTCCCGGCACGGCCCGTGCTCCCGCAGCGCGGCCGAGTGTTCCGGGGTGATGTAGCCCTTGTGCTCGGCGAAGCCGTACGCCGGGAACACCCCGTCCAACTCCACCATGAGCCGGTCCCGGGTGACCTTGGCCAGCACACTGGCGGCCGCCACACACGCGGCCACCCGGTCGCCCTTCCACACCGCCAGACCGGGCACGCCCAGGCCGTCCACGCCGAACCCGTCGGTCAGCACGTACTCCGGGCGGGTGGTGAGCGAGGCGAGCGCCCGGCGCATCGCGGCCAGGTTGCACACGTGCAGACCCCGGGCGTCGACCTCCTCGGCCGGGATCACCACCACGGCGTACGCGAGCGCGCGGTCCACCACCTCCGCGTACACCCGTTCCCGGCTGGCCGGGGTGAGCAGCTTCGAGTCGGCCAGCCCCTCGATCTCGCCGCGCCGCCCCTCGGGCAGCACCGCCGCGGCGGCGACCAGCGGGCCGGCACACGCCCCCCGGCCCGCCTCGTCGGCGCCGGCGACGTGCCGGAAGCCGCGCCGCTGCAACGCCCGCTCCAGGGCGTACAGGCCGGCCTCGCGGCGCACCACGGTGCGCGGCGGGGTCAGCACGACGCTCCGCCCTGGCCGGCGGCGGTCGACTGCCCCAGCCGGGTCAGCAGGGCGGGCAGTTCGGGCGGGTAGAACCGGTCACCGCTGGCCACCAGCTCGTCCGGAATCCACCAGCGGTGGTCGGCGATGCTGCGGCGCTCGACGTCGTTGAAGCCGGTGGTGTCCACCTGCCAGGAGTCCACCCGGAAGAGGAAGAAATCCTGCTCCTGGCGGTACCAGGTGCCGTCGAAGGAAAACTCGGTCGCATCGGCCCAGACCGGCTCGCCCAACTGGGCCGGGTCGAGCCGCAGGCCGGTCTCCTCGGCCAACTCCCGGGCCGCGCCCGCCGCCGGCGACTCCAACGGATCGAGCCCGCCGCCCGGAGTGAACCAGTATCGGTGCCCGGGTCGGGCCGGGTCGAAGCCCTCGAACAGCAGGACCCTGCCGGCCGCGTCGACGAGCAGCACGCGAGCCGCGCGTCGAGGGGTGTAGACGGTCACCGCACCAGCCTGCCAGACCGACGGCGGATCGCCCACGCCCCGTCGGCCTACGGCTTGGGAATGCCGTCGAACCCGTCGGGCACCGTCAGCCAGGTGGCCCGGTTGACCGGCCAGAAGACGGTGAACGCCCGCCCGACCACATCTTTCTCGGGGATGGTGGCCTCGGTGATGTCCTGCTGGGACTGCTGCCAGTGCTCCAGTGAGTCGCCGGAGGCGGAGCGGTGGTCGCCCATCACCCACAGCCGGCCCTCCGGCACGGTGATGTCGAACTCCTGATCGGCGGCCTTGTCGCGAATCCCGTCCATGGAGAAGATGTACGGCTCGTCCAGCGACTTGCCGTTGATCATCAGCCGTTCCTCGGGGTCGCAGCAGACCACGTGGTCACCGGGGATGCCGATCACCCGCTTGATGAAGTCCTCACCGTCGGGGTTGCCGCTCCACGCGGTCGGTGCCTTGAACACGATCACCTCGCCGCGGTGCGGTGACCGGAAGTCGTAGACCAGCTTGTTGACCAGCACCCGGTCATCGATCTTGAGAGTGTTTTCCATGGACGGGGAGGGGATGAAGAAGGTCTGCAGCACGAAGGCGCGGACCAGCACCGCGACCAGGATCGCCACACCCAGCAGGATCGGCAGCTCCTTCCAGAAGGAGCTGCGCGGCTTGTCGGTCTGCTCGTCAATCACGCAAAGGAGCCTACGTTGCCCGGCTGGACGGCACCGTCCGGAACGCGCGGGAACCACGCAGCGCGGCTGCCAACGGAAGCATCAGCAGCACACCGCCCTGCGGAGTCGGTCGCGCCGGAGTCGCACCGGGGGACGCCGTGGCCGGCCCGGAGACGTCCTCGAACGTGGACGGCACCGACAGCGCGCTCCACCGCGACGACGGCCAGACCACCATGAAGGCTCGGCCGACCACGTTGTCGATCGGCACCGGCCCCTGGCAACGCGCGTCCTGGGAGACCTCACGGTGGTCACCCATCACGAAGATCTGACCGGGTGGCACGACGATCTCGTCGAAGCGCCGGGAGCGACACTCCGCCGGGTTGGGTGGCAGGTCCAGGGGTGAGTCCCGCAGGACGTACGACTCGTTGAGCGGGACGCCGTTGACGGTCACCCGGCCCTGACTGTCGCAGCACTTGACCCGGTCACCGGGCAGACCGATCACCCGCTTGATGAAGTCCTTCTCACCGGGGCGGCTCACCCCGACCAGATCGCCGACGGTGCGGGCGAGCCGGCCGCCGACGCCGGGCTTCGGCTGCTCGTCGACCTGCGGCGCCCAGCGGTCGGTGCCCCGGAAGACCACCACCTCGCCGCGCAGCGGGTCACGAACGTCGTAGACGACCTTGTTGACCAACACCCGGTCACCGACGAGGAGGGTGTCCTCCATCGAGCCGGACGGAATGAAGAACGCCTGGAGCAGGAAGGTGCGGATCAGCACCGCGAGGCAGAACGCGACCACCAGCAGCAGCGGCAACTCCTGCCAGAGCGGCATCTGCCGGCGGGTGCGGCGAGCCCGTCGGCGCCACGGATCGACGGTGCCGTCCTCGTCAAGCGTCTGCACCACGCCACTCCCCGGTCCGCAGAAAACACCACCGCCCGGGAGCCTCGTCGAGGCCCCACGGGCGGTAGTGGACAACTACCCGCCACCTGGGCGGGATCGCCGCCTCGCTGCGCCCGTACCGACCAGCGTAGTGCGCTCTGGTCGGTACGGCATACGCGCAGCTCGGGCGGCGTGGCGAGCGGGAAGTCAGCTGGGCTGCTTCTCCCGCTTCTCCTTGATCTTGGCCTTCTTGCCGCGCAGCTCGCGCAGGTAGTAGAGCTTGGCGCGACGCACGGCACCGCGGGTCACGACCTCGATCCGGTCGATGCCCGGGCCGTTGAGCGGGTAGGTCCGCTCGACGCCGACACCGAAGCTGACCTTGCGGACCGAGAAGGTCTCGCGCAGACCGTCACCCTGGCGGCGGATCACGACGCCCTGGAAGATCTGGACACGGGACCGGTTGCCCTCGACGACGCGGGCGTGCACCTTGACGGTGTCACCGGCCCGGAAGTCGGGAAGGTCGGTCCGCTTCGACTGGGCGTCAAGGGCGTCCAGGATGTTCATCGCTGCGTCCTCGTAAGGCTCACGGCGCACCGTCACTCGGTGCGCGGGTGGGTGATTCTGATTCCCGGGTGGTGATCGGCGGACCGACCCCGGTCGGGGATCCTCGCAGCCGACCGCGGGCGCGGACGGATGCGGCAACCCCCCTACTTTGCCACATCCCCCGGTGGAGATTGAAATCCGGCCTGGTCCAGGGCCGCGATGTCCCGTTTGTCGAGCCGATCGGCCGGCAGCGCGGCCAGCAGATCCGGCCGGCGGGCGGCAGTGCGCAGCAGACCCTCCTCGCGCCGCCAGCGGGCGATCTTGCCGTGGTCACCGGAGCGGAGCACGTCCGGCACGTCGTGCCCACGCCAACTCGGCGGCTTGGTGTAGATCGGCGCCTCCAGCAGCCCGTGCGCGTGCGACTCCTCGTCCAACGAGCCAGCGTTGCCCAGCACCCCGGGCAGCAGCCGGGTGACCGCTTCCAGCATCACCAGGACCGCGACCTCGCCGCCGAAGAGCACGTAGTCACCGAGCGAGACCTCGGTGACCGGCATCCGGGTGGCGGCGTGCGCCAGGACCCGCTGGTCGATCCCCTCGTAGCGGCCGCAGGCGAAGAGCAGATGGGACTCGGCCGCCAACTCGTACGCCATGGCCTGGGTGAAGGGGGCACCGGCCGGCGACGGCACCAGCAGCCGTGGCGGCGGGGCGTCGAGCGGCGCGAGGGCGTCCAGTGCCTCACCCCACGGCTCGGGGCGCATCACCATTCCCGGCCCGCCCCCGTAGGGGGTGTCGTCGACGGTGCGGTGCACGTCGTGGGTCCAGGTCCGCAGGTCGTGCACGGCGAGTTGGAGTACGTTGTTGGCCCGCGCCCGTCCGATCAGCGACAGGTCCAGCGGGGCGAAGTACTCCGGAAAGATCGACACGACGTCGACGCGCATGCGGGCTGGTCCTAAAGGTCGAGCAGTCCGGCTGGCGGGTCGACGATCACGCGTCCGCCGGCCAGGTCGACCTCCGGAACGATCGCCCGGACGAACGGGATCAACGCGGTACGCCCCTCGGGGCGCCGCAGCACCAGCAGGTCGGACGAGGGCGCGTGGTCGATGCGGGCGACCTCGCCGAGGCGTTCGCCGGCCGGGGTCACCACGGCCAACCCGACCAACTGGTGGTCGTGGAACTCCTCCGGGTCGTCCGGTGGGGTCACGTCGGCGCTGTCCACCACGAGCAGCGTCCCCCGCAGCGCCTCGGCGGTGTTGCGGTCCGGGATGCCCTCGAACGCGATCAGCACACGGCCCTGGTGGAAGCGGGCTTCCTCGATGGTCAGCTCCGCGGGAACCCGGAACGGCACCCCGGGCTCATCGCTGGCTGGCGGGGGCGTCGCCCCCGGCTCAGTGCGCAGCACTGTGCCGGGGGCGAACCGTGCCTCGGGCTCGTCGGTCCGCACCTCCACGGTGACCTCACCGCGGACACCGTGCGGCTTGCCGATCCTGCCGACGACGAGCTGCATCAGTACGAGTCGACGATGTCGACGCGAACCCCGCGCCCGCCGATGGAGCCGATCACCTGGCGCAGCGCCTTGGCGGTCCGGCCGGACCGCCCGATCACAGTGCCGAGGTCCTCGGGGTGCACGCGGACTTCGAGCCGCTTACCCCGACGGGAATCGACCAACCGCACCCGGACGTCGTCCGGGTGGTCGACGATGCCCTTGACCAGGTGCTCCAACGCCGGACGCAGTGGCATGTCAGGCCTGCTCACCGGCGTCGGCAGCGGCCGGCGCCTCGGCCTTCGGAGCCTCGGCGGCCGGAGCCTCAGCCTCGGTCTTCGGCGCCTCGGCAGCCGGAGCCTCGGTCTTCGGAGCCTCGGCAGCCTTGGCGGCCTTCTTGGCCGGCTTGGCCGGGGTCTCCGGGGCGAGCCCGGCAGCGGCCTTCGCCTCAGCCTCGTACGCCGCCTTGCGGTCGGCCCGCTCGGGGGCGACCAGGAGCGGCGGCGGGGCCGGCAGGCCCTTGTACTTCTGCCAGTCACCGGTCAGCTCCAGCAGACGCTGCACCGCCTCGCTCGGCTGAGCGCCGACGGACAGCCAGTACTGGACCCGCTCCGACTTGACCTCGATGATCGAGGGGTCTTCCTTGGGCTGGTAAACCCCGACGAACTCGATCGCCCGACCGTCACGCTTGGTGCGCGAGTCGGCGATGACGATGCGGTACTGCGGGTTGCGGATCTTGCCCATCCGCAGGAGCCGGATCTTTACGGCCACAGTTGTTTCGCTCCTGTTGCGATCTCACCGGCCCAGGCGGGCGGTGTGCATGGGTGAGCGCCGACCGGACCCGTGGGGTTGGGCCGGAGACTACTCGGTGGACTGGCGACGTGCCCGGGTTAGAGGGCGCCGGACGCGCGCCGGATACCAGCGACCTATTCTGCCAGATCCGATGCCGATCTTCCGCATCGGACCCGTACACCGCGTTGCCGGTGCCCTCGACACCGCTCAACGCACCGGCGGACGATCCCATCCCGGTGGCAGTTTGTCCGGTATGCCCCAATCCGGCGGGGGTGCGAAATCACACCAGGTGCCGTCGAACGGGAACTCGCCAACCTCGGCGAGCGCGATCACCCGCTCCCCCTCGGCGCGGACCGCCTTCTCGTCGGTCACCCAGTAGTCGGCGCCGAAGGCGAGCCGCTCGACGAACTCACCCTCGTCCTTTCCACTCCCAGCTGTGGTCCGGCCACACCACCACGTCCAGGTCCTGGTCCACCACGTCGACGCCGGCCACTGGGCCGTCGTCCCAGCGGACACCGGGCTCCTCCAGGTTGACGTACCAGTGGGCGAACCGGCCCTGTGCGTCGGAGAACCACCAGACGGAGTGCGCCGCCCCCGTGGGCAGGAACTTCAACAGCGGCGGGCCGTTCCAACGCCCGTGCGCCAACCGGTAGGTCGACGAGATCCACTGGGCGAAAGGCATGGCCCGCATGTTGAGCCCGGCCTCGGTCACCTCGTGGGCCACCGGCGAGTCCCGGGCGATCCAGACCAGCAACCCTCGATCATCGTCGCTGACCACGCGGGCCGGCCGGACCCACCCGATCCGGCCGTGCCGCACGTTCCGATGCATGATCAGCCGACCCGGCTCGAACCGGTCGACGGGGTCGCCCGGCCGCACCTCAGTAGGCGCGGGCGAGGATGGCGACCAGATCCGGCTCGTCCTCCGAGTCCGGTACCGAACCGTCGGCGCGCAGCAGGCAGCGCACAGTGACGCCCTGACCGTTCGCCTCGGCCTCACCGGCCACGCCGACCGCCGACCACGGCACCTTGGCCCAGCCGGTGGCCGCCGCCTCGATCGCCTCGGCCAGCGTCGACACCTCGACGGTGCGCGACTCGCGGTGCGCGAGGGCCTGGTCGTGCAGCACCTGCTGGTCGGTCTCCAGGGCGGCCAGCACCGCGGTGACCACGTCCGCCACCGGCGTCGGGGTCTTCGAACCGTCGGTCCGACGTACCACCGTCGCGTTGCCCACGGCCAGGTCACGGGGGCCCACTTCGACGCGTACCGGATAGCCACGCAGCTCGGCGTCGACGGCCCGGCGGCCGAACGGGGTGTCGGTTCGGTCGTCGAGCGCGACCCGGACACCGGCGTCGCGCAGGCCGTCGCGCAGCTTGGCCGCCGCCTCGCCGACGCCGTCGCCATCCTTGACGATCATGACGTACGCCTGGATCGGCGCGAGCCTCGGCGGCACGCGCAAGCCGTTGTCGTCGCCGTGCGCCATGATCAGGCCACCGAGCATCCGGGTGGACGTGCCCCAGGAGGTGGTCCAGGCGTGCTCCCGGCCGCCCTCCTTGGAGGAGTAGCTGATGTCGAACGCCTTGGCGAAGTTCTGGCCCAGCTCGTGGCTGGTGCCCAGCTGCAACGCCTTGCCGTCGCCCATCATGCCTTCGCAGGTGTACGTGGCCGTCGCCCCGGCGAAGCGCTCACGCTTCGTCTTCAGACCGACCACCACCGGAATGCCGATCACGTTGACCATCAGGTCCTCGTACGCCTCGTGCAGGATCCGCCGCGCGTACGCCCGGGCGTCCTCACGGGTGGCGTGCGCGGTGTGCCCCTCCTGCCAGAGGAACTCGCTGGTACGCAGGAAGATCCGCGGACGGAGCTCCCACCGGACCACGTTCGCCCACTGGTTGAGCAGCAGCGGCAGGTCCCGGTACGAGTCGATCCACTTGGCCATGAACTCGCCGATGACCGTCTCGCTGGTCGGACGCACCACCACCGGCTCGGCCAGCGGCTTGCCACCACCGTGGGTGACGACCGCCAGCTCCGGCGAGAAGCCCTCGACGTGCTCCGCCTCACGCTTGAGGTAGCTCTCGGGGATGAACAACGGGAAGTACGCGTTCTCCGCACCCGCCGCCTTGATCCGAGCGTCCATCTCAGCCTGCATACGCTCCCAGATGGCGTAGCCGGCCGGTCGGATGACCATGGTGCCGCGAACCGGGCCGTTGTCGGCCAGCTTCGCCTTGGCGATCAGGTCCTGGTACCAGCGGGGAAAATCCTCCGCACGGGGAGTGAGCACGCGTGCCATGACCGCACATCCTATGCGCCGCTCGTCAGGGCGGTGCGCTCGGGCGCGGCATCGTCGGCCCCCGCCGCCATGTCCTTCCCCCATCCGCACGCCCGGGGAGCGGCTCCCACCCCCGGGCCCGAGGCCCCCGACCCGGCACGCCAGGCCGCGAACCGGGTGCGCCGGGTGGCCCGACACCGGCAGCTGACCCGGCTCGATCGTCGACCGGTCCGGCCGACACGCCGGCCTACACTTCGACCACCATGATTGAGCAGAGGGACCCCACCCCGGTACGGACCGGCATCGTCGACGCCGCCCGCGCGCTGACCGTCGCGACCGGATGGGACGGAGTCCGGATGGGTGCCGTCGCGAACACCGCAGGGGTGAGCCGACAGACCGTCTACAACGAGTTCGGCAGCAAGGCAGGGCTGGCCGAGGCGCTCGCCCGCGCCGAGGTGGACCGGTTCGTCGGCGCCGTCCGGGCCGCTCTGCTCGCCCACGACACCGACGTGCGGGCCGGCGCGTACGCGGCCATCGCAAACACCCTCACCACGGCAGCGGAAAACCCGCTGATCAAGGCGATCGTGACCAGCGCCCGGGGCGGCTCGGACGAACTGCTGCCCTACCTCACCACCCGGGCCGAAGTGGTGCTCACCGAGGCGTCCGGCGCCCTGATCGACTGGGCCGGCGACCACCTGCCCGGAGCGGACCAGGCCGCGCTGACCTTCGCCGCCGACAGCATCGTCCGCCTGGTGGTCAGCCACATCGTGCTTCCCCGCGAACCGATCGAGCAGACCGCCACGGCCCTCGCCGACCTCGCCGTACGCCTCTTCAGCGCCGCCGCCCGCCCACTCCCCTGACCCCACCCCCGCCCCGCCCTCGCGCCCCGCGCCCGCGCCCGCGCAACTTCCCGGATGTTGCGGCCTCAGGTGAGCAAGAGGCAGCAACATCCCCGATGTTGCGGGGATCTTCCTCCTCGGGGCCCGCCTGATCTCGCTACCAACGCCAAGATCGCGCTCGATCATGGATGTAGTGGCATCCTCCAACGCGGAGGCCACTACATCCTGGTTCGAGCGCGATCTTGCGACACGGCCGGCTCGGCCCGGCCGGCTCGGCCGGCTCGGCTCGACCCGGGCGGTGTGGCGCTCGCGGAGGGGTCAGCGGATGACGCGGCCGCGAAGGATGGTGCGCGACGGGGCGCGGACGACGCGCAGGTCACTGCGGGGGTCTTCGGGGTAGACGGTCAGGTCGGCGAGGCCGCCTTCGACCAGGCCGGCGAAGCCGAGCCACGCGCGGGCGCCCCAGGAGGCGGCGGCGAGGACGTCGACGGGTGCCATGCCGGCCCGTTCGTGCAGCAGCAGCATCTCCTCGGCGGCGAGCCCGTGATCGATGCCGCCACCGGCGTCGGTGCCCACGTAGATGGGTACGCCCGCCTCGTACGCGGCACGCACCACCTCGGGGAAGCCGTCGCGCAACGCGAGCATGTGGTCGGCGTACCCGGGAAACTTGCTCCGCGCCTGCTCGGCGATGCCCCCGAAGGTGGCAATGTTGATCATCGTGGGGACCAGGGCGGTGCCCTGGCGGGCCATCTCGTCGATCAGGTCGAGGCTGAGCCCGGTGCCGTGCTCCACCGAGTCCACCCCGGCCCGCACCATGATCTCGACGGCCGACTCGGAGAAGGTGTGCACCGCGGCGCGTACCCCGGCGTCGTGCGCCGCCCGCACGGCGGCGGTGAGGGTGTCCGCGTCCCAGGCCGGCGCCAGGTCACCGACGCCACGGTCGATCCAGTCGCCGACCAGCTTGACCCAGCCGTTGCCGGCCCGTGCCTGCGCGGCGACAGTGGCGGCCACCTCGGTCGCGTCGACCTCCACGCCGATGTCGCGCAGGTAGCGCTTCGGCGGGGCGACATGCTGGCCCGCGCGGGCCAGTCGCGGCAGGTCCGGCTCGTCGTCGAGTTCGGGGTACGGGTACGGCGAGCCGGCGTCCCGGATCGCCAGCACCCCGGCGTCCCGGTCGACGTGGGCCAACGCGCGGGCCTGGTCGAGCGAGGTGATCGGGGCGCCACCTCGGGCGATGCCGATGTGGCAGTGCGCGTCGACCAGCCCCGGCAACACGAAGCCGCCGTCGACGACGGTCTGGGCATCGGGTACGGGGCTGAAGGTCACCCGGTCGCCGACCAGCCAGAGATCCCGGACCTCGTCGTCGGGGAGCAGCACGCCGCGCACATGAAGAGCCATGCGCACAGTCCTACCCGATCACTCCCCGCCGGGGGCGAGCAGGTCGTTCTTCCGAGCGGTCAGGGCGGGCAGGGAGTCCTCCACCGGGACGGGCGACCGGCCGGCGTGCCTGCGGCGGATGACCACCACGTCGGATCAGTCGCCCGCCGTTACCGACACACGTCAGCGCGGGCCCTTGTCGCCGCCCTTGCCGAGCTTGTTGAAGTCGATCTTCGGAAGCTTGAAGCCGGGCGGCAGGCCCTGGCCGCCAGCGAGGTCGTTCGGGTCCATCCCCGGCGGGAGCTGCGGCATGCCGCCCGGGAAACCGGCGGGCATTCCGGCGCCGGCGCCGGTACGCGGACGACCGCCGCCCTTGGTGCCCTTGCGCTTGTTCTTCGGCGACTTGGTCGCCTTGCGGCGGCCACCGCCGGGCAGGCCCATCATGCCGCCCATCTGCTTCATCATCTTCTGCGCGTCGGCGAAGCGGTTGAGCAGCTGGTTGACGTCCATCACGGTGACGCCCGACCCGTTGGCGATGCGCGCCCGGCGGGAACCGTTGATGATCTTCGGGTTGGTCCGCTCGCCCGGGGTCATCGACCTGATGATCGCGGTGACCCGGTCGAAGTGACTGTCGTCCAGATCGGCGAGCTGGTCCTTCATCTGCCCCATGCCCGGCATCATGGCCAGCACGTTGGCGATCGGGCCCATCCGCCGCACCGCGATGAGCTGGTCGAGGAAGTCGTCAAGGGTGAACTGCTCACCGCCCATCAGCTTGGCGGTCATCTTCTCCTTCTGATCGGAGTCGAAGGCCTGCTCGGCCTGCTCGATCAGAGTGAGGACGTCGCCCATGCCGAGGATCCGGCTGGCCATCCGGTCGGGGTGGAAGACGTCGAAGTCCTCCAACTTCTCACCGGTGGAGGCAAACAGGATCGGCTGCCCGGTGACCTCGCGGACCGACAGCGCGGCACCACCACGGGCGTCGCCGTCGAGCTTGGAGAGCACCACACCGGTGATGCCGACGCCGTCGCGGAACGCCTCGGCGGTGCGGACTGCGTCCTGACCGACCATCGCGTCGATGACGAAGATGACCTCGTCCGGCGAGACGGCGTCGCGGATGTCGGCGGCCTGCTGCATCATCTCGGCGTCGATGCCGAGGCGGCCGGCGGTGTCGACGATGACGATGTCGCGGGCGGCGCGCTTCGCGTGCTCGATCGACGCGCGGGCCACCTGCACCGGGTCACCGGTGCCGTTGCCGGGCTCCGGGGCGTACACCTCGACACCGGCCCGGCCACCGAGCACCTGGAGCTGCCCGACGGCGTTGGGGCGCTGGAGGTCGGCGGCGACGAGCAGCGGCTGGTGCCCCTGCCCCTTCAGCCAGCGGGCCAGCTTGCCGGCGAGGGTCGTCTTACCGGAACCCTGGAGGCCGGCCAGCATGATCACGGTCGGCGGCTGCTTGGCGAACTGGAGCCGCCGGCCCTCGCCGCCGAGCACGGTGATCAGCTCTTCATTAACGATCTTGATGATCTGCTGGGCCGGGTTCAGCGCCTGGGAGACCTCGGAGCTGCGGGCCCGCTCCTTGACGGCCGCGATGAAGCCCTTGACCACCGGCAGCGCGACGTCCGCCTCCAGCAGCGCGAGGCGGATCTCGCGCGCGGTGGCGTCGATGTCGGCGTCGGTGAGCCGCCCCTTGCCGCGGAGCTTGGTGAAGATCCCGGACAGGCGGTCACTCAAGGTGTCAAACACGCGAACATCCCGTTTGTCAGTGTTCCGGCGGGCACAACGCGGCCGGCACTGCGGAGTCCGGCCACCGCTAGGGTAACCGCCCGGCCGTAGGGCCGCTGTCGCCCGGCCCGGGCCTCACCCCGACACCAACCCCGACTGGTACGCGAACACGACGAGCTGGGCCCGATCCCGGGCTCCCAGCTTGCCCATCGCCCGGCTGACGTGGGTCCGCGCGGTCGCCGGGCTGACCACCAACCGTGCGGCGATCTCCTCGTTGTTCAGGCCCTCACCGACCAGGCCGACGACCTGACGCTCCCGATCGGTCAGCGCCTCCAGTCGCGGGTGCGGACGAAGCACCCGGGACGGCCGGGTGGCGAACTCCCGCACCACCCGACGGGTCACCGACGGCGACAGCAGCGCCTCCCCCTCGGCGACGAGCCGGATCGCGCGCAGCAGCTCAGTCGGTCTGGTGTCCTTGGTGAGGAACCCGCTCGCACCGTGCCGCAGCGCGTCGAAGACGTACTCGTCCAGCTCGAAGGTGGTGAGCACCACCACCCGCGTGCCGGTCAGGTCGGGGTCGGCGACGATACGGCGGGTCGCCTCGATGCCGTCGATGCCGGGCATCCGGATGTCCATCAGCACCACGTCCGGCCGTTCCCGACGAGCCAACTCGACCGCCCGCAGCCCGTCGGACGCCTCGCCGGCCAGCGCCAGGTCGTCCTCGCTCTCCACCAGCGCACGCAGCCCGAGCCGGACCAGATCCTGGTCGTCGGCGATCAGCACCCGGATCACGTGGTCGGCTCCACGGGCAGCCCGGCGTACACCCGGAACCCGCCCCCGGCGCGCGGCCCCGTGGTCAACCGCCCGCCCAGCGCCGCGACCCGCTCGCGCATCCCGGCCAGACCGTGGCCGCCCTCGCCGTCGGCCGGAGTCGTCCCGGCGCGGGCGGCACCTACCCCCCGGTCGGTGACCTCGACTGTCACCTCGTCGACCCGGTAGTCCACTGTCACCTCCGCGCTCGCCACCCCCGCGTGACGCAACACGTTTGTCAACGCCTCCTGCACCACCCGGTACGCGGCCAGGTCGACCGCGGCCGGCACCTCCCTGGGCTCCCCGACCACGCGTACCTCGACGGCGAGCCCCGCCCCGGCCAGCCGGTCGCGCAGCGCTGGAAGCCGGGCCAGGCCGGGTACCGGCTCGCGCTCGGCGCCCCGCCGCACCGCACCCAGGGTGACCCGCAGCTCGTCCAGCGCCTCGCGGCTGGTCCGGCTGATCGCGGTCAGGGCCACCTCCGCCTGCTCCGGCCGCTTCGGCAGCAGGTGCAGGGCGATCTCCGCCTGCATGCTGATCGCGGCCAGCCCGTGCCCCACCACGTCGTGCACCTCCTGCGCGATGCGCAGCCGCTCCTCGTCGGCCTGCCGTCGCGCCTGCTCAACTCGGCTGCGGGCCTCTTCGGCACGGGTACGCGCGGTCGCCTCACGGCTCACCCGCACCACCACCCCCACCGCGAACGGTACGACCACCCAGGCGGACGCGGGCAGCACTCCCGTCCAACCCGGCGCGGGCCCCCGCCCGAAGAAGACGTGCGCCAACAACAGAGCGAACGCGCCGCCGGTGGCGAGCGCCGCCGGTCGCACCGGCAGCCACACGGCCACGGTGTAGACCGCAACGAGGAACGTGACCAGGATCGGCCCGTACGGGTAGCCGATCAGCAGGTACGTCGAGGTGGCCACTGTGACCACAGCGAGGGCGGCGACCGGAGCACGCCGCCGCACCAGCAGGGCGAGCGCCGCGACGGCGATCAGCACCCGACTCACGGCGTCCACCGGCCTCGACCCCGGCTGGTTGTCCCCGGCCAGGCCGGTGGCGAGCAATCCGAACCCGAGCAGCACCAGGGCGAGCACGGCATCCGCCGCCACCTCCGGCCACCGCCACTGCCCGCCTCGCCGCATGGCCGTCATTCTGCCCGCGCAGACACCGCTCGACGTGCGTCCACGAGCGGCACCGCCCCTACGCCCCCCGACGTACCCCCACCCGCGCCCTCCGCCCTCCGCCCTCCGCCCTCCGCCCTCCGCCCTCCGCCCTCCGCCCTCCGCCCTCCGCCCTCCGCCCTCCGCGATCTTGCACTTTGTGTCGTCACTACGCCGCTTTTGCGTGGTATGCGAGGACACAAAGTGCAAGATCGACGCGGGAGTGCGGGGCGGGGCGGGGTGGGAAGGCCGGGCGGGAGGGCAGGGCGGGGCAGGGCGGGGTGGGGCGGTTAGACGGCGGCTAGGACGGCGGCTTCCAGGCGGGCCCGGGTGGCGTCGTCCGGCCAACCGCCCACCAGGTAGAAGGCGTCGACCACGTCGGCGCCGAGGGTGGAGATGCGGGCCGCGCGTACCAGGGCGCCGGCCTCGTCGAGAGCGCAGGTGACTCGGTAGAGCAGCCCGGCGGCGTCGGCCGCGCGCAGTTCCAGCAGTACGGCGTCAGTGGCCGCCTCGCGGTGCCAGACCACTCGTGGAGCCGCGCCGCCGCCACGGCTGGCGAGCGCACGACTTCGCAGCCGTTGGGTGACCGACACGTCGCCGGCTACCGCACGGCGCAGGTCGGCGCGGAGCGGGACCGGGTCCGGCGGAAGGCCGTAGCGGGGCTGCACCCGGCACTCGACCAGGGCCCGGCCGTCGACGGCGGAGGCGTCCGCGGAGATCACCTCCAGCCGGTGCAGGGCCAGGCAGCCGGCCACAGTGGCGAGCAGACCCCGTCGGTCGGCCGCCGCGACCGACACCCGGTCGCCGGTCAGGTGGACGACCGGCAGGGGCCCGGCCAGCAACTCCGGGTCCGGGGCGGGTGGCTCGGGGAGTACGCCGGTGTCCAGCGCGGTGCGGACCCGGGTGACCAACTCGGCGACGAGTCGGCCCTTCCAGTCGGACCAGGCCGCCGGCCCGGTCGCCGCCGCGTCGGCGCGGACCAACGCGTGCAGCACGTCGAGGGTGCCGGTGTCGCCGACCGCCTCGGCCACCGAGGCGATGGTGACCGGGTCGCTCAGGTCCCGGCGGGTGGCCACGTCGGGCAGCAGCAGGTGCAGCCGGACCAGCTTGCCGATCAGCTCGACCTCGGCGGTGGGCAGACCGACCCTGGTGGCAACCGCCTGGGCAACCGGCACGCCGACGGTGCTGTGGTCACCGGGGAGTCCCTTGCCGATGTCGTGCAGGAGAGCGCCGAGGAGCAGCAGGTCCGGGCGCTCCACCTCGCGGGCGTGCCGGCTGGCCTCGTGCGCGGTCTGCACGAGGTGCCGGTCGAGGGTGAAGCGGTGCACCGGGTTGTGCTGGGGCAGGCTGCGCAGCCGGGTCCACTCGGGCAGCCAGCCGTCGACCAGCCCGTACCGGTCGCAGGTCTCCCAGGCCGGCACCAGGCCGGGACCGGCGCCCAGCAGGGTGATCAGCGCGGCCCGGGCCTCGGCCGGCCAGGGGGCCGGCAGGGGCGGACAGTACGCCGCCAGCCACTCGCACGTGGCCCGCGCGATGGGGATTCGGGTCGTGGCCGACGCGGCGGCCACCCGCAGCGAGAGGCTCGGGTCGGGGCGTGCCCCGATCGCCGTGCGGGCGAGCACCAGCTCGCCGTCGTGTTCGACCACGTCGCGGGCGACCGGGCGGCGGGCCGGGCGGCCGTTGCCGCCGCGGGAACGGCCGGAGCGCAGCCGGTCAGCGGCCCGGAAGGCGTCGTCCAGGGCGTGGCTGACCGTGCGGGCGTCACCGGCGACCCGACGCAGCAGCACATCGCCGTCGTGCACCACGGCTCCCGGCCGCCCCTCGGCGTCGGACGCGCCGGGCTGGAGTTGTCGCAGGCCGAGCAGGTTGGCCACTCCGTCGCGCTCCTGGGCGACCAGCCGGTCGACCCGTCGGCCGACCTGCTGGTGCAGCGCGTCGCGGGTGTCCAACAGGTGCAGGTGAGCGGCGCGTACGGCAGGACGCAGCGCGTCGGTGATGCCGGCGGCGGAGATCGCCCGCAGCAGCCCCACGTCGCGCAGACCACCGGCGGCCTCCTTGAGGTCGCCCTCCAGCAGGAACGCCAGCTCACCGTGGGCCTGCCAACGGGCCTCGGTGACCTCGCGCAGGCCGGCAAGGTGCCGGACGGCGGTACGCCGCCAGTGATCGGCGGCGGTGCGGATCAGCGCGTCGGCCAGCGCCTGGTCCCCCACGATCAACCGGGCGTCGAGCAGCCCGAGGGCCACCTTGACGTCGTCCTGGGCCACCGAGAGCGCCTCGGCGACGGTGCGTACGGAATGGTCGAGCCGCAGGCCCGCGTCCCAGATCGGGTACCAGACCGAGGCGGCCAACTCGTCCGTGCCGGGCACCCCGGCGTGCACCAGCACCAGGTCGAGGTCGCTGTACGGAGCACACTGCCGCCGACCCAGGCCCCCGACGGCCAGCAGTGCCACCCCGTCCCGCGGCGGCAGCAACCCCCGCAGGAACGAGTCGTAGGCCGCGGCCCGCCCCCGCCGGGCCGCTTCCCCGATCCCCCCGGGAACGCCGACGACCTCGTTGATCAAGAGGTTCGCGTCGCCGTCATCGGCGGGTCCTGACGCGTTCTTCTTGATCAACGAGGTCATGTCAGTTGTGGCCGCGTCAGAGTGCGTCGAGGCCGCGTTCGCCGGTACGTACCCGGACGACCTCTTCGACACCGGTGACCCAGACCTTGCCGTCACCGATCTTGCCCGTGCGGGCCGCTCCGACGATGGCGTCCACCACCTTGTCGACGTCGATCTCGTCGGTGAGCACCTCGACCCGGATCTTGGGCAGGAACTCGACCGTGTACTCGGCACCCCGGTAGACCTCGGTGTGCCCCTTCTGCCGTCCGTAGCCCTGAACCTCGCTGACGGTCAGCCCGGCCACCCCGAGGGCGTGCAGGGCCTCCTTCACCGCGTCCAGTTGGTACGGCTTGATGACTGCGGTCACCAGCTTCATGTCCAACCCCTCCATCCCAGGAACGTTAACCGGCGACCTTTTCGCTGACCGGCTCGGCGGGCTCCGCCTCCGGCTTGGCACCACTCGTCGTGCCGCCACCGGGCGTGCCGATGCCGGCCATCGCGAATGCGCCACCCGTGCCGCCACCGGCTGGGGACAGGTCGTAGCTGCTCTCGGCGTGCTCGGCGATGTCGATGCCCTCGACCTCGTCCTCACCCTTGACCCGGAAGCCGATCGTCTTCTCGATGACGAAGGCCAGCACCCAGGCGATGCCGAACGACCAGACGGTGACGATCAGGCCGGCGAGGGCCTGCCGCCCGAGTTGGGTCGCGCCGCCGCCGTAGAAGAGGCCGTCGGAGGCACCCACCACGTCGCTGATCGCCGCGTTCACCGAGTTGGTGGCGAAGAGACCGAGCCAGAGCGAACCGATCCAACCACCGACGAAGTGCACGCCGACCACGTCGAGCGAGTCGTCGTAGCCGAGCTTGTACTTGAGGCTGATGGCGAGCGCGCACACCGCGCCGGCGACGACGCCGAGCAGGACGGCCGCCCAGGGGGCGATGAACCCGCAGGCCGGGGTGATGGCGACCAGGCCGGCGACGGCGCCGGACGAGGCACCGACCATGGTCGGCTTCCGGTCCTTGATCCACTCGACTGCGATCCAGCCGAGCACCGCAGCCGCCGTGGCGAGCTGGGTGTTGATGAAGGCGAGGCCGGCGACCGAGTCGACGGTCAGCTCGGAGCCGGCGTTGAACCCGAACCAGCCGAACCACAGCAGACCCGCACCGAGCGCGACCAGCGGGATGTTGTGCGGCTTCATGCCCTCCCGCGGCCAACCGAGCCGCTTGCCGAGGACCAGGGCAACAGCCAGGGCCGCCGCACCGGCGTTGATGTGCACCGCGGTGCCACCGGCGAAGTCCAACGCGTGGATGTCAGCGCCGATGATGCCGCCGCCCCACACCCAGTGGGCGACCGGGAAGTAGACCAGGGTGGCCCAGCCGAAGGCGAACAGCAGCCAGCCGGCGAACTTGGCCCGGTCGGCGATGGCACCACTGATCAGCGCGACGGTGATCACCGCGAAGACCATCTGGAAGGCCATGAACACGTAGAGCGGAACCCCGATGCCGCTGGGGTTCTCCGCCGTGGCGCCCCACAGGTCGGTTTCGGCGAGGAAGGTCTTGGTGCCGAGGTACGCGCCCGGGTCGCCCCAGAAGCCGTTCACGTCGGTCCCGAAGGCGACGCTGAATCCGTAGAACCACCACAGAATAGAGATGAGCCCGATAGCCGAGAAGCTCATCATCATCATGTTGAGTACGCCCTTGGCCCGGTTGAGGCCGCCGTAGAACAGCGCCAGTCCGGGGGTCATGAGCAGCACGAGCGCGGTCGAAACCAGCAGCCACGTGGTATTGGCGCCGTCGATCGTCGGTGCTTCAGGCACGCTGGCCTCCTAAAGGTGAAGTCCTCCTTCGCGGCTTTCCGGGGCAGCGTCGCCCGTAGGCCGGTTGCGCGGAAGCTTCGCGGCCGCCTGTTTCACTTTGGGTCCCGTGCGGGTTTCCGTTTCGTGACGGGTTGTTTCGGACGTGTCACGAACTCCGCACAGTCGTCAGCATGGACGATTGTGGATCGACCGGACGGCGATCGTCGATGGCTGACCGGTCAACGGCATCGACCGGTGCGCGCGACGCGCCCGGCCGAGCATCGCCGGACCGGCGCTCAGCGGAGGGCGTTCTCCAGGGTGTGCCGCTCGTAGTCGAGCAGTCGCAGATCACGCATCGGTCGACGCAGGTGGCCCTTGTGCACGATCCGGACGAACGCCGGCTCACCGGCGGCGGCCATCCGGCGGATCCCCTCGACGTGGTCCACGATCCGTTTACGGATGGTCCGGATCAGCCGGTGCCGGTCCCGGGGGATCAGCCCGTACGCGTCGGCGAAGAGCCGGAGGCGGCGAGGGCGGTCCGGGTTCGTCCAGCCCAGCGTGATCGAGTCGCGGTCCGCGAAGATCGGCACCCAGGTCCAGGCCGCGTACGCCACGTCGTAGATCCGCGCTCCGGGCGAGGCGAGGTCGAAGTCGATCAGCCCGAGGGTGCCGTCCGGACGCCAGATCACGTTGTGCGGCGCGGCGTCGTGGTGGCAGATCACCTCGGTGTCCGGCGGTGGGGGCCCGAACGAGCGCCAGACCGCCGCCTGCGGAGGAGTGAAGCCGTACTGCGCGTCGTGGAACATGCGCAGCATGGTGGCGACGGTGACCAGGGCCTCGTCGGTCACCCAGTGCGGGGCGAGCGGATATTCTCCGCACTCCCCCTCCAGGTACGACAGCACCTCACGGTTGCGCTCGTCCATCCCGAGGGCCCGGGGGGCTCCGGTGAACCCCACGTACTCCAGGTGGCGCAGCAGCGCGTGCACGGACGGGGTCCACGGCCCGGCGTTGCGCCGGACCGTGTCACCCACACGGACAACGGTGCTCACGTTGCCGCCGTGCAGCGGGATCTCCTGCGAAGTCACGTACGGTCTCCCGAGGCGCTGCGAAGGATGGCCGGGGTCACGCCAGCCCGCGTACGCGCGATCGTCAGTGGTCACCCGAGACTACGCGTCCCGGCCGGTGGCCTCGGTCCCCAGCAACGCGTCGACGAACTGCGCCGGGTCGAACGGGGCCAGGTCGTCCTTGCCTTCGCCCAGGCCGACCAGCTTCACGGGGATGCCGAGCTTGCGTTGCACGGCGATCACGATGCCGCCCTTGGCGGTGCCGTCGAGCTTGGTCAGCACCACGCCGGTCACGTTGACCACCTCGGTGAAGACCCGGGCCTGCTCCAGGCCGTTCTGCCCGGTGGTGGCGTCCAGGATGAGCAGTGTCTCGTCGATCGGGCCCTGCTTCTCCACCACGCGCTTGACCTTGCCCAGCTCGTCCATCAGGCCGATCTTGTTTTGCAGACGGCCGGCGGTGTCGATGAGCACGGTGTCCACGCCGGTGTCGATGCCGCGCTTGACGGCGTCGAACGCGACGCTGGCCGGGTCGGCTGCCTCGGGCCCCCGCACGGTCTCCGCTCCGACGCGCGAGCCCCAGGTCTCCAGTTGGTCGGCCGCGGCGGCCCGGAAGGTGTCCGCAGCGCCGAGCAGCACGCTGCGACCGTCGGCCACCAGCACCCGGGCGATCTTGCCGCAGGTTGTGGTCTTGCCGGCGCCGTTGACGCCGACGACGAGGACCACCGCCGGCACGCCGTCCTTGGGGGCGGTCCGCAGCGAGCGGTCCAGGCTCGGGTCGAGCGCGTTGACCAGCTCGGCGGCGAGCAGTGCCCGCAACTCGGAGGCCGAGCGGGTGCCGAGCACCCGGGTGCGCTCGCGAAGCCGGTCGACGATGTCGCGGGTGGCGTCGACGCCGACGTCGGCGGTGATCAGGCTGTCCTCGATCTCCTCCCAGACGTCCTCGTCGAGGTGGTCACGGGCGAGCAGGCCGAGCAGGCTCTTGCCGAACACGTTCTGTGAGCGGGACAGCCGCGAGCGGAGACGGACCAGCCGCCCGGCGGTCGGCTCGGGCACCTCGACCTGCGGTTCGAGCACCGGCGGCGGCTCGACCAGGACGCCGGTGGACAGATCGGACTCCGGTGCCTCGACCGGCGGGCCGGCGAGATCCTCCTCAGCCCTGGTGTCGACCTCCGTGCGTGGCAGCGGGGGCTCGGGTCGTCGCCGCAGGCGCGGCACGACCAGCCCGACTGTGCCGGCGATCAGCACACCGAGCAGGACCAGAGCGAGGACGAGATATTCGGCCATGCCGGAATCCTGTCAGATGCCGGCGGCGGCGTCCCAGCCACCGCACCCCGAGCCGTGCACGGAGTCTCAGCCACCGCCCCCCTGGGCGATGCCCAGCATCTCAGCCACCGCCCTGGGCGGTGCCAAGCATCTCAGCCACGGCCCGCAGCCGGTGTCCGGAATCCGGCGGTAGGCTCGCGCCATGTCCGCCGCACACCTCCTCATCGGCCCACTCCTGCGGCGAGTCGTGGACACCCGGGCCACCATCTGGGTAGAGACCGCCGGGCCCGCCGTGGTCACCGTCCGTACCGCCGACGGCGCCACCGGCACCGCGCCCACCTTCTCGGCGTACGACCACCACTACGCCCTCGTGGTCGTGGAGGGGCTCACCGCGGACAGCGAGACCACCTACGAGGTGCTCGTCGACGACGAGCTCGTCTGGCCGGTGCCGAGCAGCGGGTTCCCGCCGAGCGTGATCCGCACCCGGGCTGCCGACGACCGGGACCAGCCGGTCAATTTGATCTTCGGCTCGTGCCGGGAGACCACCCAGCACGCCACCACCCGCAAGCTGCCACCTGACGCGCTGGACGCGTACGCCCGGCGGTTGATGGCGGACCCGGAGTCGAACCCGTTGCCCGACCTGCTGGTGCTGCTCGGTGACCAGGTCTACGCCGACGTCACCTCGCCCACTGTGCGCCGGCTGCTGCGTCGACGGCGGCGGCGGCCGAAGGGCGCGCCGGCCGACCAGGTGGTGAGCTTCGACGAGTACACCAAGCTCTATCTGGAGTCCTGGCGTGATCCGGAGATCCGCTGGCTGCTCTCCACGGTGCCCAGCGTGATGATCTTCGACGATCACGAGATCATCGACGACTGGAACACCTCGGCGGCGTGGCGGGCCGACGTACGCGAGCAGCCGTGGTGGGCGGAGCGGATCGGCAGTGGGCTCGCCTCGTACTGGGTCTACCAGCATCTGGGCAATCTCTCCCCAGACGAGATCGTCGCCGATCCGGTCTTCGCGAAGGTCGCCGCCGCCGAGGACGCCACCAGCGTGCTGCGTGAGTTCGGCCACCGGGTCGACCAGGAGTCCGACCTGGCGCACGACACCGAGCGCTGGCGCGCGGTGCAGTATCAGTGGAGCTTCGCGCTGGATCTGGGCCGGACCCGGCTGGTCATGCTGGACAACAGGTGCAGCCGGGTGCTCGAGCCCAACAGCCGGGCGATGCTGCCGCCCGGCGAGTGGGCCTGGTTCCTCGACCAGGCGCACGGGGTCTACGACCACCTGGTGGTGGGCGCCTCGCTGCCCTGGCTGCTGCCGCAGGGCATCCACCACATCGAGGCGTGGAACGAGAAACTGGCGGACTCACGCCGACCGTGGGTGGCGCGCGGGGCGGAGAAACTGCGGCGTGCGCTGGACCTGGAGCACTGGGCGGCGTTCCGGCGGTCCTTCGAGGCGCTCGCGGAGACGTTCGCAAGGATCGGCACCGGCACGCCGCGGCAGTCCGGCGCGCGGATCGGGGCCGGCCCGGCGTACGCCCCACCGGCGTCGATCAGCGTGCTCTCCGGTGACGTGCACCACTCGTACGTGGCGCGGGCCCGGTTCGCGGACCCGGCGGTGGTCACTCCGGTGCACCAGCTCACCTGTTCGCCGATCCACAACCAGGTGCCGGCGGGCATTCGCCCGCTGATGAAACTGGGCTGGTCGCCGGGTCCGGCCGGGGCCACCCGGGCGCTGGCCCGTTCGGCGGGCGTACGCCGGCCGGGGGTGCGCTGGCGCAAGCTGGCCGGCCCGTACTTCGGTAACGCGGTCGCCACTCTGACCCATCAGGGGCGCGGGGCGGACGTGGTCATCGAGGGCACCACGAAGGACGGGCACCTACGCCCGGTGATGCGGCGTCGACTCTCCGGCGACGGCGAGCCGGCCGCGCCGTAGTCTCTACGCCGTGGACGAGCACCTGCCGGAGCCGATCCGGGCGGTCGAGCACGAGTTGACCGCTCTGTTGCGCCGTGGGCGGGCGGTCTCCTGGGAGATTGCCCGGGAGGTGCACCCGAATCTGGAGCCGAACACCTACGGGTTGTTGCTGTGGTTGCGGCGTAGCGGGTCGATTCGGTTGACCGAGTTGGCGGCGCGGCTGGGCGTGGGCAAGGGCACGCTGAGCCGGCAGATCAACGCGTTGGAGGTCCTCGGCCTGATCCACCGCGACCCCGATCCGAGTGATCGGCGGGCCGCGCAGATCAGCATGACCGAGGAGGGGCAGCGCCGGTTCGACGTTGCCCGTTCGGCGCGACTGGGCGAGTTTCTGCGCGCCCTGGACGGTTGGCCGGAGCGGGACGTCGAGGAGTTCGCCCGGCTGCTCGGCCGGTTCAACGACTCCTGGCAGTAGGCATCGCGACGGGGAATAGCGAGCCGGTCCGACAAGTTGTTGCTTCAGGCAACCAAGGCATACGGTTGCCTCAGGCAATTCTCAGGCGGCCCACGCGTACCAGTCCGTCGCCGTTCCACCTCGACTCCGCTCGGAGGCAACACACGATGAGCCAGGCCACAGTCCCCACGCGGGCGGCCGCCGTCGACATGACCCACCGGCAGATCCTGGAAGCACTCTCCGGCCTGCTGCTGGGTCTGTTCGTCGCGATCCTCTCCTCCACGGTCATCTCGAACGCGCTGCCGCGGATCATCACCGAACTGCACGGCGGCCAGTCCGCGTACACCTGGGTGGTGACCTCGGCCCTGCTCGCGACCACCGCGACCACCCCAATCTGGGGCAAAATGGCCGATCTGACCAACAAGAAGACACTCGTCCAGCTCGCGCTGGGGATCTACGTGCTGGGCTCGGTGCTGGCCGGCCTCGCCCAGGGCACCGGTGAGCTGATCGCCTGCCGGGTGCTCCAGGGCGTCGGCGCCGGCGGCCTCACCGCACTGGCCCAGGTGATCATGGCCACGATGATCGCGCCCCGCGAGCGGGGCCGCTACAGCGGCTACCTCGGCGCGGTGATGGCCGTCGGCACCATCGGCGGCCCGTTGATCGGCGGCGTGATCGTGGACACCTCCTGGCTCGGCTGGCGCTGGTGCTTCTACGTCGGCGTGCCGTTCGCCATCATCGCGCTGATCGTGCTCCAGAAGACCCTGCACCTGCCCGTGGTCAAGCGGAAGGCGCAGATCGACTGGTGGGGCGCCACCCTGATCACCGCCGCCGTCTCGCTGCTGCTGATCTGGGTCTCGCTCGCCGGCGACCAGTTCGCCTGGGCGTCCTGGCAGACCGCCGCGATGGTCGTCGGTGCCCTGATCCTCGGCGCGCTGGCGATCCGGGTCGAGACCCGGGCCGCCGAGCCGATGATCCCACCGCGGCTGTTCCGCAACCGCACCATCACCCTCGCCGTGATCGCCAGCATCGCGGTCGGTGTGGGCATGTTCGGCGCGTCGATCTTCCTGGGCCAGTACTTCCAGATCAGCCGTGGGCAGAGCCCGACCATGTCCGGCCTGATGACCCTGCCGATGATCCTCGGCCTGCTGGTCGCCTCCACGGTCATCGGGCGGGTCATCAGCAAGACCGGCCGCTGGAAGCGGTACCTCGTGATCGGGTCGGCGCTGCTCACCATCGGCTTCGCGCTGATGGGCACCCTGCGCGCCGACACCAGCTTCACCCTGCTCAGCGTCTACATGCTGCTGATCGGTGTCGGCCTGGGGATGACCATGCAGAACCTGGTCCTCGCCGTGCAGAACACCGTCGGCCCGCACGAGCTCGGCGCGGCCAGCTCGGTGGTGGCGTTCTTCCGCAGCCTGGGTGGCGCGATCGGCGTCTCCGCCCTCGGCGCGGTGCTCGCCCACAAGGTCAAGGACTACACCGCCGACGGGCTGGCGCAGCTCGGCATCCCCGCCTCCAGCTCGGGCAGCGGCGGTGCCCTGCCCGACGTGCACACCCTGCCCGGCCCGCTGCGGGCTGTCGTCGAGAGCGCGTACGGCCACGGTGCCGGTGACATCTTCCTCGCCGCCGCCCCGTTCGCGTTGATCGCGCTGATCGCTGTGGTCTTCATCAAGGAGGTGCCGCTGCGCCAGCACAACGGCAACCCGGTTTCCGAGCAGGTCGAGCGGGAATCGACAGTCACCGCCGGCGCTGGCGCACCCGTGATCCGTACCGGCGAGCAGAGGTGAGGTAGAGCCATGGGCGTGGGAGCACCGGACCGCGAGGAGTACGGCCCCCGGACCCGACCGCTGCCCTTCGAGCGCGGCACGGACGGCCCTCGGGTGATCATGGCGGGTGTCGACGGCACCCGCACCTCCGAGCGGGCCGGTGCCTACGCCGCCGGCCTGGCCCGTCGGCAGAGCGCCGCGCTGGTGGTGGTCTTCGTCAGCTCACCGAGCGGGCTGACCGCCCTGGTTCCCGGCATGGACGCCGGCGCGGTCCAACGCACGCACGACGAGCTGGCCGACGAGCTGCGCCGGGAGTGCCGGCGCGGGGCCGAGCAGTGGGGCATTCCGGTGACCTTCCTGTGCCGGCGCGGCGACGCGTACGCCGAGCTGCGCGCGGCGGCGGACGAGTTCCAGGCCGACATGGTGGTGGTGGGTGCCTCCGAGCAGGCCGGGCACCGCCTGGTCGGCTCGGTCGCCACCCGCCTGGTCCGCGCCGGCCGCTGGCCGGTCGTCGTGGTGCCCTGAAAACCGCTCGCGACTGTCTTACCCGAGCCGCAGGATGACCCGATGACGACTTGGAGAGCACCACAGATCGACCGCAGCCACGAGCCGTTGGTCGCTGATGAGCGCACCATGCTGGAAGGCTGGCTCGATTACCACCGCGACACCTTGCTGCACAAGTGTGCCGGCCTGACCGCCGAGCAGTTGCGCACGGCAAGCGTCGAGCCGTCCGGCCTGAGCCTTCTCGGGTTGGTCCTGCACATGACCGATGTGGAGCGCTCATGGTTCCGCCAACGCTTCGCCGGCCAGGACCTGCCCGACCTCTTTGACTACACCACCGACAACGACGCCGACTTCCATGCTGCGGCCAACGCCGACGCGGAGGCCGCCTTCGCCGCCTTCCGGGCCGAGGTCGAAGCGGCCCGCGAGGCGACCGAGGGGCGGTCCCTGGACGACACGTTCAGGCTGACCCGCAGCGACGGGAACCGCACCTTCAGCCTGCGCTGGGTGTACGTGCACATGATCGAGGAGTATGCGCGGCACAACGGCCACGCCGACCTGATCCGGGAACGCATCGACGGCGTCACCGGCGACTGACAGGCGGCGCGGCTCAGTAGTCCAGGGCCGCCCGCAGGTAGCGCAGGTCCGCGTGGCCGCCCCAGCGGTGCGCCGACAACCCGGCGGACCGGGCACCCCGCACGGCCCAGTCCTCGTCGTCGACGCAGAGAACCCGGGCCGGCGGGGTGGCCAGGGCCACGCAGGCGGCCTTGAAGTATTCCGGGGCGGGCTTGTGTACGCCGATCACCGAGGAGTTGACCACCACGTCCAGCTCGCCGACCAGGCCGAGCGCGGCCAGGTCGGAGTCGAGCAGGTCGGTGGCGTTGGTGCCCAGCCCGACCCGGACGCCCGCCGCACGGACCTCCCGAACGAACGCCAGCACCTCCTGGTCGACCTCTCCGCGGTAGCTCTGCCACTGCTCCACAGCGGCGCGGGCGCGTTCCGGGCTGCCCACCGATTCGGCCAGGGCGTCCGCCACGCTGTCCATCCATTCAGCGTGGTTGACCTGGCCGGTGAGCACCGGCTGGAGCCGCCCCCACTGCATGGCGATCTCACCGAGCACCCCCTCGGAGAGGCCGTACTCCCGCTCGACAACGGCGGCCACCGCCGGGTCCCACCGGCGCAGTACGCCGTCGAAGTCCAGCAGGAGCGCCGTCGCGCGTTCCCGAGCCACTACCCGTTCTCCTCGCCGCGGCCGTGCCGCTGGTCGTCCTCGTCGGCCCGATTGAGCCGTTGGCTGATCACCTGGGTGACCCCACTGCGCATGGTCACGCCGTAGAGCGCGTCGGCGATCTCCATCGTCCGCTTCTGGTGCGTGATGACGATCAGCTGACTCTTCTCGCGCAACTGTGCCATCAACGTGATCAACCGGCCCAGGTTGACGTCGTCCAGGGCCGCCTCCACCTCGTCCATGATGTAGAACGGGCTGGGCCGGGCGCGGAAGATCGCCACCAACATGGCCACCGCGGTCAGCGACCGCTCGCCACCGGAGAGCAGCGACAGACGCTTGATCTTCTTGCCCGGCGGGCGGGCCTCCACCTCGACGCCGGTGGTGAGCAGATCGTCGGGTTCGGTGAGGATCAGCCGTCCCTCGCCACCGGGGAAGAGCACTGTGAACACCTGCTCGAACTCCCGGGCGGTGTCCTCGAAGGCGCTGGCGAAGACCTCCAGGATCCGCTCGTCCACGTCCTTCACCACGGTGAGCAGGTCCCGACGGGTGGCCTTGAGGTCCTCCAACTGCTCGGAGAGGAACTTGAAGCGCTCCTCCAGCGCGGCGAACTCCTCCAGCGCGAGTGGGTTGACCTTGCCGAGCAGGGCGAGTTCCCGTTCCGCCTTCGCGGCCCGCTTCTCCTGCACCGGCCGCTCGTAGCGCACCGGCTCGGGCACCGGCAGACCGTCACGTTCGGCCGTCGCGACGTCCACCGCGGTCGGCGGAACGGGCTGAGTCGGACCGTACTCGGCAACCAGCGTCTCCACGTCCAGCCCGAAATCCTCGGCGGCCTTCGCCTCCAACTGCTCGATACGCAGCCGCTGCTCCGCCCGGGCCACCTCGTCGCGGTGAACCTGGCTGGTCAGTCGCTCCAACTCCGCGCCGAGCCGCTTGGCGGCACCGCGTACCTCCTGAAGCTCTGCCTCCCGCGCGGCGCGCTCCAGGGCGACCGCGTCGCGGTGCTCCTCCGCCGTCGCGATGGAGGTGGTCAGTCGGGTCAGCGCCTCCCGGGCGCCACCGGCGACGGACCGGGCGATGCCCGCACCCCGGGCGCGGGCGGCCCGCCGGGCCGCCGCGCGTTCCCGGGCAGCCCGTTCCGCGGTGGCCTGCCGCGCGAGCGAGTCGGCCCGGCCGGCGATCGAGGAGACCCGCTCCTCGGCGGTACGCACGGCGAGCCGGACCTCCATCTCGTTCTGCCGGGCCTGCGGCACCATGGCCGCCAGTTGATCCCGTTCCTCGGTGGAGGGCTCGGCGTCGACCGGGGTCTCCTCGGCCAGCCGTAGCCGCTCCTCCAGCTCGGCGAGCGCGGTGAGGTCCCGTTGCCGGGCGGCCTCGGCGCGGGAGCGGGAGTCGCCGAGCCGGTCGGTCTCGGCCTTTGCGGAGCGGGCCGCCGCGCCCAGCTCGGCCAGCCGGCGAGCGGCGGCGTTGCGGTGGCTCTCCGCCTCCCGCTTCTCGGCGGCGGCGTGCTGCACAGCCTCCTTGGCGGTCGCCACCTCGGCGCGCGCCTCGACCAACTGATCACGCAGCTCCAGGCCGGCGCGTTCGGCGGTGACCCGGTTCGCGCGGGCCTCCTCGACTGCGGCCTGCACCTCGATGTAGCTGGGAGCCTTGGCCGACCCGCCCGCCGCCGCGTACGCCCCGACCACGTCACCGTCCGGGGTGACCGCCCGCAGCTCGGGGTTGCTGGCGACCAGCTCGGCGGCGGCGGCGAGATCGTCGACGAGCGCCACGTCCCGCAGGGCCCGGTGCACCGCCGGACGCAGCTCGGCGCTGCACTCCACCAGGTCGGGCGCCCACCGGGCGTCGTCCGGCAACTTCGGACGCAGCGCGTCGGCGGAGCCGGTCATGCCGGGCCCCGCCGGGCTGCCGACCAGCAGTCCGGCCCGGCCGGCGTCGGAAATCTTCAACAGCCGCATCGCCTCGACGGCCTCGTCCACCCCACTGACGGCGACGGCGTCGGCGAGGCCGCCGAGCGCGGCGGCCAGCGCGGCCTCGTGACCAGGCGCGACGGTGAGCAACCCGGCGAGGCTGCCGAGCAGGCCGGGCACGTCTCCGGCGCGGGCGAGCAGCGCCCCGGCGCCGTCCTTGCGCCGCAGCCCCAGGGCGAGCGCCTCCTCGCGGGCCTTCCAGGAGGCGGCGTCCTTCTCCGCGGCCCGCTCGGCGTCGGACAGCGATCGGACGGTGGCCTGGGCCCGTTCCTGCACGGCGACCGCCTCGGCGTGCCGGGCGTCCAGGTCCGCGTTGTCCCGGTCGGCCTCGGTGGACTGGGCGGCGACCGCGTCCAGGTCGGCCTGCGCCTGCTCGGCGCGGCCCAGCGCGTCGGCGTGCGCGATCGCGAGGCGTTCGATCTCCTCGCCGGCGCTGGTGGTCCGGGCCCGGGCGGAGTTGACCTGGCCGGTGAGCCGGGCCATCCCCTCGCGCCGGTCGGCGATGGCCTTGGCCGCGGCGACCAGCTCGCGCTCGGCGGCGGCCAGCTGCCGCTCCAACTCCTGGCGGTGCTCGACCGCCTCGGCCAGTCGGATCTGGTCGTCAGTGAGCGCGCCGCGCAGCTCCTCCTCCTGCTCGCGGACGCGTTCCGCCTCGGCTTCCAGCTGGTCCGGGTCGCGGCCGGGCCGCTCGTCGTCGCCGGTGGCGCTGAGGTGCCGCAGTCGCTCCCGGGCCAACTGCTCGATCGAGCGGAAGCGTTCCTGGAGGGCGGAGAGCTTGTACCAGGTGTCCTGGGCGGCGGCGAGCAGCGGCGCGTCCTCCGCGAGGGCGGCCTCCAACTCGCCGAGCCGACCCTGCACCTCGGTGTGCTCACCCTCGATCTGCTCGCGCCGCTCGCGCAGCGCGGTCTCGTCGGCGATCTCCCGGTCCAGGGTGGTCCGCAGGGTGGCCAGGTCGTCGGCGAGCAGCCGCAACCGGGCGTCGCGCAGGTTGGCCTGGATGGCGGCGGCGCGCCGGGCCACCTCGGCCTGCCGGCCCAGTGGCTTGAGCTGACGACGAAGCTCCGCCGTGAGATCGGTCAGGCGATTGAGATTCACCTGCATCGCGTCGAGCTTGCGAAGCGCCTTTTCCTTGCGCTTGCGGTGCTTGAGGACGCCGGCCGCCTCCTCGATGAACGCGCGGCGGTCCTCCGGCTTGGCGTGCAGCATGCCGTCGAGGCGGCCCTGCCCGACGATGATATGCATCTCCCGGCCGATGCCGGAGTCGGACAGCAGCTCCTGGATGTCGAGCAACCGGCAGGAGTTGCCGTTGATCTCGTACTCGCTCTCGCCGGAACGGAACATCCGGCGGGTGATGGAGACCTCGGTGTACTCGATCGGCAGCGCGCCGTCGGTGTTGTCGATGGTGAGGGTGACCTCGGCGCGACCCAGCGGAGCCCGGCCGGAGGTGCCGGCGAAGATGACGTCCTCCATCTTGCCGCCACGGAGGGCCTTGGCGCCCTGCTCGCCGAGGACCCAGGCGATGGCGTCGACGACGTTGGACTTGCCCGAGCCGTTCGGGCCCACCACACAGGTGATCCCGGGCTCCAGCTTCAACGTCGTGGCGGAGGCGAAGGACTTGAACCCCTTCACCGTCAGGCTCTTGAGATACACCTACTCGATCCTCGTCCGGTGGCCGCCGTACCGTCGCCGGCTGTGGGGACCTGGGTGAACCCGCAGACTAACCCGGCGGTGGGAGCGGGCCGGCACGCGACCCGCCCCGCGTCGCGTCGGCAGTGGGCGCGCTGTTGTTCGGTCGACAGCGAGAAAGACAAGCGCCTTTCATGATCGGCTTATCCGCCGACTTGCTTTTCGGTAACTGTGCGGCGCGCTTCCCGCACGATCGGCTGCAAGATCATGAATCGTCGGCGCCGAAAAGGTGCCGGACAGTGTTGCGCGCCGGCACTGAGGTGTCGGCGCGCATTTTTGCGGTGGTGCGATTCAGTTTTTGCGACGTGAAGATCAGGTCAACGCCGGCTCGGCCAGACGGAGAAGATCGTCCGCCTCCGCCGCAGCCGCCGCGAGCCGATCATTGTCGGCACGCAGACGCGTGATCTCGAACTCCAGCGCCTGAACCCTGGAACGCAGTCGGGTGACCTCGTCGAGCAGACGCCGGTCGGGCGCTGCACCTACGTGGCCGTAGAGGGCCTTCGCCATGCTGACTCCTTGATATGCGCTGCCGGAAAGGCCGGCCAAACGCGCGCCCATTTGTACGCGGCTGTCATTCCAGGCTGTATCTGGGCATGACCGGGCGCGACTGGCGACACCTATATATTGAGCCGCAAACCCCTCCTTCGTCAAGTTCTCGCAGGCCGTAGATCATCTCCACGTCGACCTGTCCACTTGCCGGGGGGCTGCCGCAAGGCACGGACACTCTCTGTCCGGACACCTTTACTGTACGCCCGGATCCGCGGAAGTCAGCACCCTCGTGTCCCACTTCCCCTTAACTCTTTCTTAGCCACGTTGCCGCAGCTCGTAGGCGCGCCGTAGCGTCAGCCCGGCCCGCAACCGACCCGTGGAGGCATAGGCGTGTACGGCTGGACCGATCCGATGGACCCCAACGGCGCCCCCCGGCGCGCCGGAGGGCCGACCGACGAGCCGGCCTGGCTGCACGACCGCCCGGAGCCCCGCTCGGCCTATCTCTTTGGCGACGAACCCGGCCAGCCGGGCGACGAGTGGCACCGGGAGCAGCCCACCGACGGCCGGCTACCGGACCCGGCGATCCCCGCCGAGGAGGCCGACGCCCGCACCGCCGCCTGGGGGGCCCACCAGCCGGACGGCGAGACCCACGGTTGGGGCGACAGCCGCCCGGCCCAGGACACCACCGGCGGACGACGCGCCGAGGTGCCCGGCGGCTGGCACACCGACACCGACCCGGAGACCACCGACGGCTGGCACGGCACCGCCGAGACCAGCCGGCCCGGCGAGGGACGGCACCGCTCCCCACGCCGCTGGCGCCGGCCACTGATGATCGGAGGGGCCGCCGCGGCCGCCACCCTCGTGGTGAGCTTCGGCGTCGGCGCGCTCACCCTGCCCGGCGGTGACGACGGGGCCGCTCAGCCGACGGCCGTCGACGACTCCTTCGCGACGTCGGCCGCGCCCACCGAAGAGCCGGCGCTGGACACCCTCGCCGCACCCTCTCCGTCGACCATCCCCAGCCCGGCTTCTCCGAGCCCGTCGCCGACCAAGGTCGTCAAGCCCACACCAGCGTCGTCGCGGAGCACCGCCGCTTCGCGCCGGAGCGTCCAGCGCAGCACCGCGCCGAGCAACACCGGCAGCTCCACCGGCACCAGCGGCTCCAGCGGCACCGTCAGCGCCCAGGCCCGCGAGGTGGTGGACCTGGTCAACGCCGAGCGGGCCAAGGCCGGCTGCAAGGCGCTGAGCATCAACACCAAGCTGATGACGGCCGCCCAGCGGCACAGCCAGGACCAGGCCGACAACAAGAACATGTCGCACACCGGCAGCGACGGCAGCAACGCCGGCACCCGGCTGGACCGGGTCGGCTACACCTGGCGCACGTACGGCGAGAACGTGGCCTGGAACCAGCAGACCCCGGCCGCGGTGATGGACGCGTGGATGAACAGCTCTGGTCACAAGGCCAACATCCTGAACTGCGCGTTCACCGAGATCGGCGTCGGCATCGCCAACAGCAACGGGCCGTACTGGACGCAGGTCTTCGCGGCACCGCGCTGACCGCGCGTCGTTCCCGCCCCCGCGCTCGTTGACCCGGTGAGGTACGTCGGGCCGGAGCGTGGGGGCCGCGTACCGGTGCGGGCGGCGACCGGCCGCCCGGGACCCGGGAGCTGCCGATGCGGATCCGGCCGCGGCGACGCGTCGCCGTACGCCCAGTGCGCCGTGTCCTGTCCGCCAGCGTCGCGCTGATGCTGGTCTTGCCGGCGTACGGGTGCCGGCCCGCGCTGACCCCGCCCGGGGCGCCCACCGCGTGGCCAGCGGCGCAGGCCCGGCACTGGCAGTGGCAGTGGCAGCTCAGCGGCCCGCTCGACCCGGCGGTGGACGCCCACGTCTTCCTCCTCGACCCGGTGGCCACCACCGCCGCGCAGACCGCCGACCTGCGCTCCCGGGACCGCCGGCTGATCTGCCAGGTCAACGTGGGCTCGGTCCGCTCCGACGACCCGGACGCCAGCCGGTTTCCCGAGGTGGTCCGGGGTGCGGCCGGGCGTCGACCCGAGAGCCGGTGGCTGGACGTCCGGAGCTGGGACGCACTCCGACCGGTGCTGACCGACCGGTTCCGGCTCTGCCGGGGCAAGGGCTTCGGCGCGGTGGCGCTCTTCGACGCCGACGGGTACGCGGCGCGCTCCGGCTTTGCGCTCGACTTCGACGACCAACTGCTGTTCAACCGCCGGCTGGCCGAGCTGGCCCGCTCGCTGAGTCTCTCCCCGGGGCTGGTCAACGACGTGCCCCAGCTCGCCGCGCTGGCCCCGGACTTCGACTTCGCCGTCAACGAGGAGTGTGTCCGGCTGGCCCAGTGCGCCAAACTGCTGCCGTTCAGCGACGCCGGCAAGCCGGTCTTCCACGTCGAGTACACCGGCTCGACCGACGACTTCTGTGTCACCACCGTCGGCTACGGCTTCGCGTCCATCCGAAAGGACCGCACCCTCGACGCATCCCGCGAACCCTGCCCCCTCCCCTAACCCCCCGGCCCACCCGCACCCCGGCCCGCCCCCAGCCCCGCGATCTTGCACTTTCGGTTGCCGGTTTGCCGGGATGGCCCCGCTTCGCCGCGACAGAAACTGCAAGATCGACGGGCTGGAGGGCGGGGGCGGCGCGCGACGGGGCAGGGGGCGCGGGGGCGGGTGGTTAGGGCACTGGGACCAGCTCTGGGGCGGAGGACGGCGGGTCGGTGGGGGCGGGTGACGGGCGGGGGCGCAGGAATTGCGGGGCCCACCAGTTGGCGTCGCCGAGCATGGTCATCAACGCAGGCAGCACCACGCCCCGGATGATGGTGGCGTCCAGCAGGATGGCCGCCGCCAGACCGATGCCGAGCTGCTTCATGTCGATCGTGCTCAGCGTCGCGAAGATCGAGAAGACCCCGACCATCACGATCGCCGCACTGGTCACCACCCCGGCCGACGACGTGATCCCGTACGACACGGCGTCGCGGTTGGGCAGGCCGGACCGGACGCCCTCGCGGATCCGACTGACCACGAAGACGTGGTAGTCCATCGAGAGGCCGAAGAGCACCACGAACAGGAACAGCGGCAGCCAGGACACGATCGCGCCCATCGAGGTGAAGCCGAGCAGTCCCTGCGCCCACTCGCCCTGGAAGATCAGCACCAGCAGGCCGTACGCGGCACCGGCGGACAGCAGGTTCAGCACGATCGAGCTTGCCGCGATCACCACCGACCGGAAGGTGAACGTCATGACCAGGAAGGTCAGCACCAGCACGAAGCCCATCACCAGCGGCAACTTGTCCCGGACGTGCTGGGCGTAGTCCTCGCTGTCGGCGACGCTCCCGCCCACCGCGTACTCGATGCCGGGGATGCCCCGCAGTTCGGCCGGGACCAGGTCCCCGCGCAGCTTCTCCAACGACTGCACCGAACGGTCGTCCCGACTGGCGTACGGGGTGGGGACGTCCAGCACCGAGACCCGCCGGTCGGCCGACACCTCGATCTTCGGGCCGTCCGCCTCGGCCGGGGCGAACAGCGGATCGGCAGCCGCCCGGGTGGACAGGCCGGTGAGGGCGGCGCGTACCCGATCGGCCTGGTCGGCGGGCGCCCGGACGGCCACCACGTGATTGGTGCCGGCGCTCGGGAAGGCGGTGGTGAGCCGGTCGTACGCCTGCATTGCCGGAGTCGTGCGGGGCAGGTCCTCCATGCCGGGGAACTTCAGCTTCATGCCGAGCGCCGGCGCGGCCAGCGCGAGGAGCAGCCCGACCGAGATGATGAGCGTCGCCACCGGCGCGCGCAGCGCGGGCCTGAGCACCGCCGGCCACAGCCGGGGCGCGCGGGGCTCGCCGTGCCGGCCGGTACGCGGCGCGGTCAGTCGCCAGAGCAGCGGCACCCGGGGCCGGTCCACCCAACGGCCGAGCCGGGCCAGCAGGGCGGGCAGGACCGTCAGTGAACCGGTCACCGCGACGGCCACCACGAGGATCGAGCCGACGGCGAGGGACGAGAAGACCACGTCGCCGGCGAGCAGCAGCCCGGCCATCGAGATGATCACCGCGAAGCCGGAGACCACGACGGCGTGCCCGGAGGTCTCCGCGGCGATCTCCACCGCGTCCAGACCGGACCGACCCTTGGCGCGTTCCTCCCGCTCTCGACGGATGTAGAACAGCGAGTAGTCGACGCCGACCGCCATGCCGATCAGCAGGATCACCGGTGCCGTGGTGTCGGTGGCCGGCACCAGGTGCGAGGCGAGAGTGGACAGACCCATCGCGGCGGCGACCGAGGAGAGGGCCAGCAGCACCGGCACGCTCGCCGCGATCAGCGCGCCGAAGGCGATGATCAGGATCGCCAGGGTGACCGGCAGGCTGAGCAGCTCGGCGCGCTTGAAGTCCTTGCCCAGGGTGTCGTCGAGGGCCTGACCGATCGACGGTCCGCCGACCTGCTCGACGCGAAGCCCGGGGTGCGCGGCCTGCACGGAGGCGGTGGCGTCCCGCAACGGCTGCACCCGCTCCGAGGCCGTCTCCGGGTCACCCGACATGGTGATCGGCAGCAGCAGCGCCGAGCCGTCCCGCGCGGTGACCGGCTGGCCCACCCCGGCAACCCCGGTGACCGTACGCAGCCGGGCCGCCGCGTCGTCGGCCGCCGACTTCGCCGCCGCCGGGTCCAACGCGCCACCCCGGGAGGTGATGAGGACGTTGTCCACGGCCGGGTCGTCGAAGTTAGCGGCGTCGACGATCAGGCCGGCCCGCCCTGCCTCGCCGATCGCCTGGTCACCGCTGGTGGCCTCGTTGAGTCCGGCGGCGTTGCCGCCGACGAAGCACACCGCCACGAACACGGCCCACAGTGCGATCGCCCGCCACGGGTGCTCGGCGCTCCACCGCGCCAGCCGCACCGTCACCGGTCTTCTGCCCATCTCGGGTCCCCCTGTCACCTCAACCCCCTGTCAACGGTGCTGACGCTAGGTGCGTGACGAGGCGGTCACATCGGGGATCGACCTGGGCTCACCCTGGAACCAGCGGACCGGGCGCGGGGGTGCGTTCGCGGGACATCGGCCCGCGATTCGGACGTACACCGGGGGCCTGCCCCGAGCGACGGGCCGCGACCCGCCGGCATCGCCCCGAGCCGGCTCCGGGTCATCCCCGAAGGGCACCCCGGGGCCGTGGCTGACAGTGCGGGCAACTGTACGAGGACCGGTTCATGAACGCCTCGCGGCGGATCGGCGCGCCACACCGACGGCACGGCTCGCCCTCACGGCCGTAGGCGTTGAGCGCCCGGTCGAAGTAGCCACTCTCGCCGTTGACGTTCACGTAGAGGGCGTCGAAGCTGGTGCCGCCCTCGCTGATCGCCTCGGCCAGCACGTCGCGGACGTGGCCGAGCAGACGCTGCGCGGCCGGGCCGGTCAACGCGTCGGTCGGTCGGCCGCCGTGCAGCTTGGCGCGCCAGAGCGCCTCGTCGGCGTAGATGTTGCCCACCCCGGAGATCAGGGTCTGGTCGAGCAGCGCGCGCTTCACCTCGGTGTGCCGGCGGCGCAGCGCCGCGACGAACGCCTCGTCGGAGAACTCCGGGTCCATCGGGTCGCGGGCGATGTGCGCGATCTCGTCGGGCAACTCGGCGCCGCCCTCGCTCACCGAGAGCCCGCCGAACGTGCGCTGGTCGACGAAGCGCAGCTCCGGGCCGTCGTCACTGAACCGGAACCGGACCCGAAGGTGGGTCTCGTCCGTCGTGCCGGGTGGCTGGAGCAGCAGCTGACCCGACATGCCGAGGTGCCCGACGATCGCGTCACCGCTGTCCAGTGGCAGCCACAGGTACTTGCCGCGACGGCGGGCGTCGAGCACCGTCCGGCCGGCGAGCACGTCGGCGAAGTGCACGTCGCCGGGAGCGTGCCGGCGGACCGCACGCGGATGACGAACCTCGACCGAGGCGATCCGGCGGCCGACGACCCACTGGGCCACCCCCTGCCGGACGGTCTCCACCTCGGGCAGCTCAGGCACGCGGGCGGCCCGTCTCGTGGCCGTCGGCGCCCCCGGCCGGCAGCGCCTGCGCCAGGTGGTCGGCCTGCTCGGCTTCCGCCGCCCGCTCGGCGCTCTCCAGCGGCCCGAACGGCTCGCCGCGGTCGGCCGAGTCGTCCCGGTAGGCCGGCTGGTCCTGACGATCGTCGGCGACCGGACCACGCTGGCCGCCGTCGGCGTTCTGACCACCCTGGCTGCCGTCGCCGTTCTGGCCGTTCTGCTCGGCGAGCGTCCGCCAGGCGGCCTCGGCGGCCCGCTGCTCGGCCTCCTTCTTGCTGCGCCCCTCCGCGCCGCCGTACCGGTTGCCGGCAACCACCACCCAGGCGGTGAACGTCTTGAGGTGGTCCGGGCCGGTGCCCTCGATCCGGTACTCCGGTACGCCGAGACCGAGCGCGGCCGTCAGCTCCTGGAGACTGGTCTTCCAGTCCAGTGCGGCCCCACGACCGGCCGACTCGGCCATCAGCGGGTCGAAGAGCCGGTGGATGACGATCCCCGTGGTGTCCAGGCCGTACTGGAGGTAGATCGCGCCGAGCAGCGCCTCCAGCGTGTCGGCGAGGATGCTCGCCTTGTCCCGGCCACCGGTCGTCTCCTCACCCTTGCCGAGCAGCAGGTACGCGCCGAGGCCGTCCGGGCCCAGACCGCGGGCCACGTCGGCGAGCGCCCGCATGTTGACCACGCTGGCCCGCAGCTTGGCCAGCTGTCCCTCGGGCAGGTCCGGGTGGTTGTGGAACAGCGCCGTGGTGATCACCACGCCGAGCACCGAGTCGCCCAGGAACTCCAGCCGCTCGTTGGTCGGCAACCCGCCGTTCTCGTACGCGTACGACCGGTGGGTCAACGCGCGCTGGAGCAGCTCGGGTTCCAGGCTCACTCCGAAGGCGGCTTCCAGGTGACCGACGGACGCCCGCCGCCGCTTGTCGTTGCTCATGTGCGTACCTCGGTGTCGGTGGAGCGGTCGGTGCGACCGGTCGCGGCGTCGCGGTCGAGCAACGCGGTGACCAGATCGGTGGCGCGCCGCCGCCACAGGTGGGCGGCGAGAGCTATGCCGGAGGCGACGTCGTCGGCGCGGGCGGACCCGTGACAGACGACCACCGTCCCCGCGACGCCCAGCAGGGCCGCCGCGCGGGGCGCGCCGCCCTGGGCAGGTGGGCCGCCGGCCATCGCGTACGCGCCCTCAATGGCCTTGAGCAGCACGTTACCGGTGAAGCCGTCGGTGACGACCACATCGGCGCGCGCGCCGAGGGCCACGTCGTACCCCTCGACCAGGCCGACGTAGCGCGCCCCGCCGGGCAGCGGTTCGACGGCGAGCAGGGGGTCGGTGGCGCGGCGGACCCGGTCGCCCTTGCCGGCCTCGGTGCCGACCGAGAGCAGTCCGACCCGGGGCGCGGCGATCGAGTGGGCCACCGCCGCGTAGGCGGCGCCGAGCACGGCGTGGCGGGCGAGGGTGGCCGGGCGGGGTTCCAGGGAGCCACCGACGTCGAGCAACACGACCGGCCCCGCCACGGCGGGCAGGGTCGCGGCCAGCGCGGGTTGGCGGATCTCCGGCGAACGGCCGAGGCCGAGTACGGCCGCGGTGACGGTGGCGCCGGTGGCGCCGGCGGAGACCAGGGCGTCGGCGGTCCCGTCCCGGACGGCGGTGACCGCGGCCCGGACGGTGCTCTCGGAGCGGGCGGCGCTGGGATGGTCGGCCATGCCGACGACATCGCGGACGGGCCGCACCGTGATCCGGGCGCGTTGCACGGGATCGAGGGCAGCAATCAGCTCGTCGGCGACCTCGGTCGGACCGACGAGAAGCAGATGCAGGTCGGGGTCGGCGCGCATGGCCCGCAGAGCGCCGTCAACCACGACGGCGGGAGCGTCGTCCCCGCCGAGGAGGTCAACGGCGATCCGCGCGGCGCCCGGCTCCACCGGAACGCCGGCCGGACTGCGCCGGCCGGCGTCGGAGGGAGCCGGGGCACCGGGCGAATGCCAGGATGCGCGCGCCGCCCGACCTGGGGTCGGGGGCGTCACTCGGCGTCCAGGTCAGACCTCGAGAACCTGGCGGCCGTTGTAGGTGCCGCAGACGGAGCAGGCGGCGTGCGGCAGCTTCGGGGACTTGCACTGCGGGCACGCGACGGTCGCAACCACTGTCGCCTTCCAGTTCGCCCGGCGGGACCGGGTGTTGCTGCGCGACATCTTGCGCTTCGGGACGGCCACGGTTCTTACTCCTCTGTAACGGTCAGTTGCGACAGGCCCGCCCAACGCGGGTCGATCTGCTGGTGACTGTGGTCGGCCGGCAGATCGTCCCAGTGCGCCCCGCATTCAGGGCACAGTCCTGGGCAGTCCTCCCGGCAGAGCGGGTTGGTCGGCAGCGTGAGCACCAACGCGTCCCGCAGCGCCGGCTCCAGGTCGATCAGATCGCCCTGCATCCGGCCCACCTCGTCCTCGTCGGTCGTGGCGTCCGTGGTGCTGTCCTCGTACGCGTACAGCTCCTGGATCGTCACGCCCATCGAGTCGTTGATCTCGCGCAGGCAACGGCCGCACTCGCCCCGGACGGGACCGGTGATGGTCCCGGAGACGAGCACGCCCTCGGACACCGACTGCAACCTCAGATCGAGGTCGAGGTCCGCGCCCTCCGGCACGCCGATCAACTCCACACCGAGGTCCGCCGGTGCCGGCACGACCCGCTGGACCTCACGCAACGCGCCAGGGCGACGCGGCAGGTCCCTCGTGTCGAGGACCAGCGGCGCCCTGGGGTTGAGTGTCGATGGCGAGTGCTTGGGCATAGTTAGACTCCGGCCGGTGAGAGGCCGACAAAAAAGGTTACCTGGACGACCGCCCGACCGTCGAACCGGGGGCGACGCCCGCCTGAGAAGTCGGCTGGTGAGGTGCCGCTCAGAAGGGTAGCGGGCGTTCCGCCTCATCCCCAGCGAAGGTGCCGATCTCCCGCAGCGCGTGCATCTTGTCCCGGCCGCGCTCTATCGAGGCCAGCGCCCGGGTGAGGAACTGCTCGAAGTTGGCCAGCGCGGTGTCGACGTAGTCGTCGACCTCCTCACGCAGGCGTTGCGCCTCGGCGCGGGCCTCACCGATGATCCGGGCGCCCTCGTGCTCGGCCGACACGGTGATCTCGTTCACCGAGACCAGGCGGGCGTGTTCTGCCTCACCCTCGCTGATGATCCGGTCCGCCTCGCGCTTGCCGGCGTCCATGATCTTGTCCCGCTCCTCCAGGAGCGCGGCGGCGCGACGCAGGTCGGCGGGGAGATCGGCACGCATCTCATCGAGGGCAGCGATCATCTCACCCCGGTCGACCATGCAGTTGTTGCGCGACATCGGGACGGAGCGGGCCTGCTCCAGGATGGCGATCAGTTCTTCGATGCGATCGAGCGGGTCCACCGGCTACCTCACTCCTGTCGTTCGTCGGCCGACCTCCATGATGCGGGCTACGGCCGTTCCCCGCGCCACCAATCATGTCGTGCCGGCCCCACCGCCGCCCCACTCACCCCAACCCGGCGAGTCGCGACATAGTCACCCGCAGCTCCCACCGCGCCGATCTTGCACTTTCGGTCACGTCAAACCATGCCGAAACAGGCGATGCGGGCACCGCAAGTGCAAGATCGCGAAGGTGGAGGGGAGTCAGGGTCCGTTCAGTGGCGGGGGCCCAGGCGGGCCTGGAGGGCTTCGCGGACCGGGTCGGGGACGTGGGCGGAGATGTCGCCACCCCACTTGGCCACGTCCTTCACCAGGCTCGACGAGAGGAACGAGTAGAGCGGGTTGGTCGGCATGAAAAGCGTCTCGACGCCGGCCAGACCGATGTTCATCTGGGCCATCTGCAACTCGTAGTCGAAGTCGCTGACCGCCCGCAGGCCCTTGATCAGCACACTGGCCTGCTGCGCCCGGCAGAAGTCCACCAGCAGCCCTCGGAACGACTCGACCCGCACGTTGCCGTACGACGAGGTCACCTCGCGGAGCATCTCGATGCGCTCCTCGACGGTGAACAGGCCACTCTTCGACTGATTCACCAGCACACCGACGATCACCTCGTCGAAGAGCCGACTGGCCCGCCCGATGATGTCGAGGTGTCCGTTGGTGACCGGATCGAACGAACCGGGGCACACCGCACGTCTCATGATCGGCGACCGTACCAAAGGGTGGTCTCGCCGTAACGGCGACTGCGCTCGGCGGTGATCCCCTCCACCCAGTCGAACTCCCTGGTGCGGCGGGACCGCTCCACCACCACCAACGCGTCGGGCGCCAGCCAACCGCCGTCGACCAGCGCGGCCAACAGCGCGGTGATCTCCTCGTCCGGCACTGCGTACGGCGGATCGGCGAAGACCACGTCGTACGGCCCGTCGTCCGGCCCGGCGGCCAGCACCGTCGCCACCTTGCCGGTGACCAGACGGGCCGCCGGACCCGCACGGAGGGCCGTCACGTTCTCCCGGATCACCCGGGCCGCCCGCGGGTCGGACTCGACCAGCAACACGTGCCGGGCACCTCGGGAGAGCGCCTCCAGCCCGACCGCGCCGGAGCCGGCGTACAGGTCCGCGAAGCGGGCGCCTTCGAGATCGACAGCGGCCTGGACGGCACTGAACAGCGCCTCCCGAACCCGGTCCGAGGTGGGTCGGGTGCCGGCGCCGGGTGGCGCGGCGATACGCCGACCACCGAGCGTCCCAGCCACGATCCGGGTCACCGTTTCCTCCTGCTCATGCCCGCGACGCTACGCGATGCGGCGCGGACCCGGTCAGCACGGCGCGGATCCGAGGAGCGGGCCGGCCAGCGACGACAGGGGGCACCTGAGCAGCCCCGACGGCACGGCGTCCATCGTGGAGCCCGGGCGGCGCGGGCCGTCCCCAGTGATCGGACCGACACCTTCGGTATATCAAAGATCACGAATCAACTACATTGCCGGATGGCAATGATCTGAACTCCCCTCATTAACCACCCATCAGTACAGTCTCCCCCTGTCCCCGCTTTCGCCGCGGGAACACCACCGCGTCGCGCGACGCCCCGGTGAGCAGTGACTGCCCGGTCACGATGCCTCCCGGCCTTCCGCCACGCGATCCGTACCCCCCTCACCAGGAGCAGGCGTGAACCCTCCCAAGTCTCCGTTCCGGCGCGTCGCGGCCATCGCCGCGGGTGCGCTGATCGGCCTCGCCGGCGTCGGCGTCATCGCGAGCCCCGCGAGCGCCCACCACCCCGAGCCCTCCGGCACCTACTGCCTGACCTCCGACGGCCAGATCAAGGTGACCTGGACGGTCGGCAACAGCGAGAACATCAGCGCGAAGATCACCACGCTGAAGTCGACCGTTCCGGCCGACTTCACCGGCGGCCTGGCGCAGGACGCCACTCTGCCGGCGAAGGGCGAGGGTTTCCTCACCGGCACCCAGGCCCACCGCTTCGACCAGAAGCGGCCGACGATCGAGCTGACCGTCGAGGCCCGTTGGGTGCGCGCCGACCGGATCGTGAGCGAGTCGCGGACCGTGGCCGCCGAGCCGAAGGGCACCTGCGCGGCAGAGGCCACGCCGTCGCCCAGCAGCCCGACGCCGACCGCCACTCCGTCGGCGACCCCCAGCCCGACCCCCACTGCCACCTCGCCGTCGCCGAGCCAGCCTCCGACCCAGAGCCCGACCCCGACTGCCACCCCGGCTCCGGCGGAGCCGGTGGGCTCGGTCGAGTCGACCTGCGACAAGCTGACCTTCACGATCGAGAACCCCGCCGACGGTGAGACCGTCACGCTCACCCTGACCCCGAACAAGGGCGAGGTGAAGACGCTGGTCGTCAAGCCGGGCGAGACCGGTTCCGTCTCCTTCGACGCGACCGAGGGTCTCGTCGTCACTCCGGCGGCCGAGGGCCTCGACGACACCGAGCCGATCGCCTGGGAGAAGCCGGCCGACTGCACCCCGGGTCAGGGTGGCGGTAAGGACGAGCCGGCTCTGCCGCTGACCGGTGCCGCCACTGGCGGAATCATCGCCGGCGCCGTGGTGCTGCTGGCCGCCGGTGCCGCCCTGTTCGTGGTGGCCCGTCGTCGTCGGGTTCGCTTCACCGCCTGAGACAACCCGCTCTGACAGTTGAGGGCGCGTCGACCACCCGGTCGGCGCGCCCTCAGCCATGTAGTGGCCTGCGTGATCGACTCGACATCACTGAACCTGGGGTATCCCCGTCGGCGGGATACCCCGGTTTCATGAAAGCCGAGTCGATCATCAGCCGGCGCAGCCCGGCGCGTGGTCAGCCCTTCTCCAGGTACTCCGCGCGGTCCTCGTCCACCAGTGCGGCCACCGACGCGGCCAGTGCCGGGCTGCGGGCCAGCTCCGGGTCGTCCTCGATCAGGGTGATCGCCTCGGCGCGGGCGTCGCGGATCAGGTCGGCGTCGCGCCGCAGGGACAGCAACCGCAGGTGCGAGCGGTGCCCGGACTGGGTGGCACCCAGCACGTCGCCCTCGCGGCGTTGCTCCAGGTCCAGTTCGGCGAGCTTGAAACCGTCGCTCGTGGACGCCACAGCGTCCAACCGTTCCCGCGCCGACGAACCCTCGGCCGCCTCGCTGACCAGCAGGCACAGCCCGGCGGCGGCACCCCGGCCGACCCGGCCCCGCAACTGGTGCAGTTGGGACACACCGAACCGGTCGGCGTCCAGCACGATCATCACTGTCGCGTTCGGCACGTCCACGCCGACCTCGATCACTGTCGTCGCCACCAGCACGTCCAGGTCACCGGCCGCGAAGGAACGCATCACCGCGTCCTTCTCGTCGGCCGGCAGGCGACCGTGCAGGACCCCGATCCGCAGGCCGAGCAACGGCCCCTCGGCCAGCAGCGGGGCCACCTCGGTCACCGCCAGCGGCGGCCGACGGCCGTTGTCGTCCTCGGCTGGCGGCTCCTCGTCGCTGGTCGGCCCGTCACCGATCCGCGGGCACACCACGTACGCCTGGTGGCCGGCGGCCACCTCCTCGCGCAGCCGACGCCAGGCCCGATCCAGGTAGGCGGGCTTCTCGGCGGCCGGCACCACGTGCGAGGCGATCGGCGACCGCCCCCGGGGCAACTGGGAGAGCGTGGAGACCTCAAGGTCGCCGTAGACGGTCATCGCCACAGTGCGCGGGATCGGGGTGGCCGTCATCACCAGCACGTGCGGCGGCTGGTCGGCCTTGGCACGCAGGGCATCGCGTTGCTCCACGCCGAAGCGGTGCTGCTCGTCGACCACCACCAGGCCGAGGTCGGCGAAGTCGACCCCCTCGTAGAGCAGGGCGTGGGTGCCGAGCACGATGCCGGCGGCACCGCTGGCCACCTCGCCGAGCGCCCGGCGGCGGGCCGCCGCGCCGAGCGAGCCGGTGACCAGCTCGACCCGGGTGGCGTGCTCGGCGGAGCCCAGCTCACCGGCCCGCCCGAGCGGCCCGAGCAGGTCGAGCATGCCGCGGTGGTGCTGGGCGGCCAGCACCTCGGTGGGCGCCAGCAGCGCGGCCTGCCCACCCGCGTCGACAACCTGGAGCATCGCCCGTAGCGCCACCACCGTCTTGCCCGAGCCCACCTCGCCCTGCAACAGGCGGTGCATGGGGTGCGGAGTGGCCAGGTCAGCAGCGATCTCCACACCGACCTCCCGCTGACCGGCCGTCAGCTCGTACGGGAGTCGGGCGTCGAAGGCCTCCAACAGCCCGTCCGGGCGCGCCGGGCGGGGCCGGGCCGGCCAGTCGGCAGCCCGGTGCTTGCGCTGCACCAGGGTCACCTGGACGGCGAAAGCCTCGTCCCACTTGAGGCGCCGCCGCGCCTGGTGCAGCGCCTCCTTGCTGGACGGCCGGTGGATCTCGGTCAGCGCGACGCCCAGCCCGACCAGCTTGCGGCTGGCCCGCACGGCGCTCGGCAGTGGATCGTCCGGCGGGGTGAACGTGTCCAGTACGACGCGCACGCAGCGCGCGATCACCCAGGTCGGTACGGCCGCGGCGGCCGGGTAGACCGGGATCAGCGCCCCGGCGAACTCCTCGATGTCGTCGCTGAGCGCCGCCTCGCCGTCGCCACCCTCACCGAGCAGGACGTACTCCGGGCCGTTGAGCTGCCGTTTGCTGCGGAACTCGGTGACCTTGCCGGCGAACAGACCCCACCGGCCCGGGCGCAGCTCGCGCTCCCGCCACGCCTGGTTGCCGAAGAAGGTCAAGGTCAGCACCCCGCCGGAGCCGTCGCCGACGGTCACCTCCAGCAGGTTGCCCCGTCGCTGACGCATCGGGCGCACAGTGGTGCGCTGCACCTGGGCCATGACGGTGACCTGCTCACCGACGTCCAGTGAGCGGATGTCGGTGTGTTCACCGCGCTCGTCGTAGCGACGGGGGAAGTGGTAGACCAGGTCACCAGCGGTGTGCAGGTCGAGGTGCGAGGCCAGCGCCTTTGCTGTCTTGTCCCCGACCAGCTTCTTCAGCGGAGTGTCCACGGTGGCTGGTTTGCTCATTCGATCCCTACCAGGAGCGGATAAAACGGCTGGCCGCCCGGGTACGCGTGCACCTCGACGAACGGCCAGCGTCGCGCGACGTGCGCGCGGACGGCGTCGGTGAGCCCGGCCGGAGCGTCCACCCCGGCCAGCAGGGTGACCATCTCGCCGCCACCACCGAGCATCCGGTCGACCACCGCCGCGCAGGTGTCGGTGAGGTCGGTGCCGATCAGGTGCACCTCCCCCTCCACCAGCGCCAGCACGTCACCGGGGCGGCACGGGCCGGCGACGGTCAGCGCCTCCCGGCTGGCATGGCAGACCTCGGCGTACCGGCAGGCCCCAGCCGCCTCGGCCATTGCGATCACGTCGTCCTCGAAACGGCGGTCACCGTCGCGGACCGCGAGCGCCGCCAGTGCCTGCACCGGCGAGCGGGTCGGCACCACGCTCACCTTGATGCCGTGTCGATGGGCCTCACGGGCGGCGGCGCTCGCCACCGCCTCGGTGTTGGCGTCGTTGGGCAGCACCACGACGCGGGCCGCGCCGGTGCTGCGGACGGCGTCCAGCAACTCACCGGTGGACGGGTTGCCCGGCACGACGGTCGCGCCCTCCGCGGCGAACAGGTCGGCGATGCCGCCACCGGTGGCCACCACCACCGCGGCCCGGCCGGCCACCACCGGGCCCGAGGGCGACTCCGGCTGGTCGGCGAAACGGGTGACCGAGATGCGGTACGGGCGGCCGGCGGCGACACCCGCCTCCACCGCCGCGCCCACGTCGTTGACGTGCACGTGCACGTTCCAGGTGCCTTCCGGCTCACGCCCGTCGCCGACGACGACCAGCGAGTCTCCCAGGGCGTCGAGGGCCCGCCACAACCCGTCGACCGCCTCGGCGCTGGCGTCGAGCAGGAACTGCACCTCGTACGCGTACTCGTCCGAACCGGTCTCGCGGGCGACGGTGGCCGCCGGGCGGGCGGAGCGCGGTGCCGGTGCGGGCCGGGCGGCGCTCTCCCCGGTCAGCACCTCGACCAGGGCGTCGAGCAGCACGCAGAGCCCCCGGCCACCGGCGTCGACCACACCAGCGCGGGCCAACGCCGGCAACTGCTCCGGGGTGCGGGCGAGCGCCTCGGCCGCCGCCCGGGCCGCGACGCCGGCCACCGCCGGCAGGTCGTCGCTGTCCGCGCCTTCGGCCGCGACGGCGGCGGCCGAGATCACGGTGAGCAGGGTGCCCTCGACCGGCCGGGAGACCGCCGTGTACGCGGCGGTGGTGCCGGAGCGCAGCGCGGCGGCGAACTCCCGGCCACGCACCGCCGGCACCCCGGCGACGTGGTCGGCGAGACCACGCAGGATCTGCGAGAGGATCACCCCGGAGTTTCCCCGCGCGCCGAGCAGCGCGCCCTGGGCCATCAGCCGCAGCGCGTGCCCGTGCGCTGTCGGCCCGCTGTGCGGGAGAGTGTCCAGATCCATGGCGAGGGCCTGCTGCGCCGAGGTGAGGGTGAGCACCAGGTTGGTGCCGGTGTCGCCGTCGGGCACCGGATAGACGTTGAGCTGGTCGATCTCGCCCTGGTGGCGCTTCAGTGCGGCCAGCCCGCTCGCGCACCAGCGGCGGACCGCGGCGGCGTCGAGGGTGTCCAGCACGGGCAGAAGCCTACTGGCGCGCACCGACACCCGTCGGACTCGTCCGGCGTGTCCTCCCGGGGCCCGGGCGGCGCGGGCCGCAGTCTCTCGCGGGGCCCGTGCGGCGCTGGCCGCAGCGGGGACGAGCGCCTCCGGTACCCTTGCCGCCGGGCCGGCCCACCGCAGGGCGGACGGGCCCACGACCAGGCGTGAGCCGGGGCACGGGCGAGCGCCGGACCGGGCCGGTTGGCCGGGTCGGCGAGTCATCGGGTAACCTGACCAGGTTGCCCGGGCAGCACCTGCCGGCGACCTCATGAACGTATCAATCCCAGGAGTATCCCGTGGCTAGCGTGTGCGACGTCTGTGGCAAGGGACCGGGCTTCGGCCACAACGTGTCCCACTCGCACCGGCGGACCAACCGCCGCTGGAACCCGAACATCCAGTCGGTGCGTACCCCGGCCGGTGGCGGCAACACCAAGAAGTTGAAGGTCTGCACCTCGTGCATCAAGGCCGGCAAGGTCACCCGCGCCTGACGCGGTAGCACCCACCTTTCGTTCGGCTCAGCCGGCGGACCCCGAGGGTCCGCCGGCTCTGTCGTGTTCCCGGGCGGACGACGCGCACACCGCCCCGCCGAGGCCCGGCAGACCGCCCAGTCCGGGCCCGGCGAGCGGGTCAGAGGGTACGGCCGAAGGAGACGCAGCCCTCCGCGTCCTTGTAGAAGCCGAAGTTCGGGATCCGTTCGTACCCGGCGGAGCCGTACATGGCGATCGCCTCGGGCTGCTTGTCGCCGCACTCCAGGACCACCCGCTTGCGACAGTGCTCGCGGGCGGAGCGCTCGACGGCCGCCAGCACCGCGCGGGCCACCCCCTGCCCCCGTGCCGCCGGAGCCGTGTACATCCGCTTCAGCTCCGCACTGTCCGCGCCGTGGCTGCGCCAGCCACCGCAGCCGACCGGCTCACCGGCCAGGTAGGCCACCAGGAACGCGCCGTCGGGCGGCTCGAACTCGGCCGCGTCCACCGGGGTGTCGTCGCCGGTGCCGCCGTAACGGGCACCGAGGTCGGCAAGTGCGGCATGGATCAGGTGCTGCGCCACCGGTGCGTCGAACCGCACCGCCCGGATCTCGATCTCACTCACGGTATCCAGGGTACGGCCGCGCGCGGGCCTCACCGGAAGTGGTCCCAGCCAGCCGGGCCGTCGTAGGCGACGCCGTCGACCGTCACGCCGGCACCGTCGGTGACCAGACCGATCGGCCGCCAGCCCGGCGGCAACGCCACCGCCGGGGGGAAGGTCGCGGCCAGCGCGTGATCGTCGCCACCGGCGAGGATCCAGGTGTACGGGTCGACGCCGAGCGCCTGCGCCGCGTCGGCCATCTGCCGGGGCACCTCGAACCCGTCGCGGCGCACGTCGATCGCCACCCCGCTGGCCGCCGAGACGTGCCCGAGGTCGGCGAGGAGCCCGTCCGACACGTCGATCATGGAGGTGGCGCCGAGCTGGGCGGCTTGCGGGCCGGCCTGGTAGGGCACCTGCGGCCGCCGGTACGCCTCCACCAACAGCCGGGGCGTACGGAAGCCCCGGGTCAGCACTGTCAGCCCGGCTGCCGCGTACCCGGTGCGCCCGGCCAGAGCGAGCACGTCCCCCGGTCGGGCGCCCGAGCGCAGCACGGGCGGACGGCCCGCCAGGTCGCCCAGCGCGGTGACCGCGACGGTCAGGGTGGGACTGGCCGACATGTCCCCGCCGACGACGCTCGCGCCGACCGTCGCGGCCTCCGCGGATAGCCCGTCGGCCAACTCCTCCGCCCAGGCGGTGTCCAGGTCCGCCGGCATGCAGAGAGCGACCAGCAGGGCGGTCGGCGTGGCACCCATCGCCGCGATGTCCGCCAGGTTGGCGGCTGCCGCCCGGTGCCCGACGTCGCGGGCCGAAGACCAGTCCCGCCGGAAGTGCCGCCCGTCGACCAGCACGTCGGTGGAGGCCGCCACCCGGCCGTCCGGCGCGGCCACCACCGCCGCGTCGTCGCCCGGGCCGAGCAGGGTCGTCGGCCCGTACGACAGCCGGGCGGTGATTCGCCCGATCAACCCGAACTCCCCGATCCCGGACACCCCGACGCCACCGCGGGCGTTCCGCCCGTGCTGCCCGGCCCCGCCGTGCTCGCTCACCGCTGCTCCTTGACCACCGATAGGGATCAGACCTGGTCCGTAAGGTACTTTCACCCTTCGGGCCGCTCCCGGGCGGCGACGGACGGAGGTCGAGTCGTGGTACAGGCGTACATCCTCATCCAGACCGAGGTCGGCCGCGCACGTGACGTGGCGGGTCTCATCGCGGACATCCCCGGCGTGGTACGCGTCGACGCCGTCACCGGGCCGTACGACGTGGTCGTCCTCACCGAGGCGAACACGGTCGACGAGCTCGGCAAACTCATCGTCAGCAAGGTGCAGATGGTGCCCGGCATCACCCGCACCCTCACGTGTTCGGTGGTGCGGCTGTAAGTGGACGAGATGACGACCTCCTCCTCGGCTCTGGACGACGGCGGGGCACGCGACGCGGCCGACGGGACGTCCGAGCCGGCTGACGGTAACCGCGAGTCGACCGATCCCGCCGCCGCCGCGCCGGCCGGCCGTGATCGGACCATGCGTGGCGCGGCCCTGCTGGCCACGGTGATCGCGCTGCCGATCACGCTGCTGGTGGCCGTGCTGGCCTTCAGCAAGCTCAGCCCGGACGCGCCGGCCGCAGCGCCGACGCCCTCCGCGACCACCGCCCGGGTGCAGTCCACCACCCCGGTGGAGATGGCCGCCCCGGCGCTGGCCGCCCGCCCGGCCACTGTCTGCCGGGCCCTGCTCTCGCAGCTTCCGGCGAGCATCCGCGACCTGGCCCAGCGGCCGGTCACCGCCGGCCCGGAGCAGAACGCCGCCTACGGCGACCCCGCGCTCACCGTGGCCTGCGGCGGCACCGAGCCGACCTTTCCCAGCACCGACGAGGTCTGGACGGTAAACGGGGTCTGTTGGCACCTGGCCGATCAGGCCGACGCCGCGGTCCTCTCCACCGTCGACCGGGAGACGCTGATCACGGTGCGCGTCCCGCGCTCGTACGAGCAGCCGTTGCAGTGGTTGCCGACGATTTCCAGCACGATCGTGGCGAGCGTGCCCTCCGGCGGCGCGATCCCGTCCGGCTGCCAGCGCTGAACCCGAACCGACTCCGCCCGCGCCGGTCAGCCGGCGCGGGCGGGGTTCGGACGGCTCAGTGCAGGCCGACGCCGCGCCGCTGGGCGGTACGGATCAGCCTGTTGACCAGCTTCGGGTACTCCAGGCCGGAGGCCGCCCACATCCGCGGGAACATCGACGTCGGGGTGAAGCCGGGCATCGTGTTGATCTCGTTGAGGTAGACGTCCAGCTCGGGAGTGACGAAGAAGTCGGCCCGGGCGAGACCGGCGCAGTCCAGCGCGGTGAACGCGCGGACCGCGTACTCCTGCACCTGGCGGGTCACCTTCTCCGGCAGGTTGGCCGGAATGTCGTACTCGCAGGAGTCGTCGAGGTACTTCGCCTCGAAGTCGTAGAAGTCGTGGTCGGCGACGACCCGCACCTCGGCCAGCACGGACGCCTCGGGCGTGCCACCGGCCTCGCCCTCCAGCACACCGCACTCGATCTCGCGGCCGACGATCGCCGCCTCGATGATGACCTTCGGGTCGAACTGCCGGGCGGCGGCGACCGCCGCATCAAGCTCGGCCCAGTCGGTGACCTTGCTGACGCCGAACGACGAACCGGCCCGGGACGGCTTGACGAAGACCGGCAGGCCGAGGCGCTCCTTGTCCTGCTCGCTGAGCGTCATGCCGTTGCGCAGCACGGCGTACGTGCCGACCGGGATGCCCTCTACGGCACAGAGCTTCTTGGTGAACTCCTTGTCCATGGCGGCCGCGGAGGCGAACACGTTCGCCCCGACGTAGGGGATGCCGGCCATCTCCAGCATGCCCTGGATCGTGCCGTCCTCGCCGTAGGTGCCGTGCAGGACCGGGAAGACCACGTCCACGTCGGCCAGCGCCCGGGGGCCCTCGGTCGGGTCGAGCACCATCAGTCCGTTACCGGTGGGGTCGGCGCGCAGCACGATGTCGTCGCCCGAGTCGGCGGTGATCTCCGGCAGCTGACGGGCGTTGATCGCGAGCTGGGCGGGGTCTCCGTTGGTCAGCACCCACTGGCCGGCCCGGGTGATGCCCACCGGCACCACCTCGAACTCATCCGGGTCGAGTGCGCCGAACACGCTGCCGGCGCTGACGCAGGAGATGCCGTGCTCCGGGCTGCGTCCGCCGAAGACGATCGCCACGCGGGTCTTGCCTGGGGTGGTCACTCCGGTCACCTCTTCGTACGCGACTGCGGCTGGTCGTGCTCGCCGGTGGCGCTCACCCGGTTGACCTTACTGTGCGTGGCCGCGAGGCGAGGCGATACCCGGCGAGCCACGGGACGACACGGCAAACAGTCAGGAGAGGATATACGGTGCGTAATCGGACGGTGGCAGTGTCACGGACCGCCGACCCGGGGCTTGTTCAGTCCCGGGAGTGCCGGCGGCCGACCGCGATCACCTTCACCCGCTGCCGGCCGGCCCGCACCATGCCCAGCGCCATGAACGCTCCGGCGATGCGGTCGGCGGCCTCCCGGCTGCTGGCCCCGACGACCTGCCGGCGCCGTTCCGGCGCGACCCGCTCGTTGCGGTTGACGCCCTCGACGGGGCGCACGTCGGTGAGCACCACGAGGAAGCGGGTCATCGCACTCCGCCCGAGGGTACGGCGGGGGGCTCCGGGCGGGTTCGCACGTCGTCTCCTTCCGGCGGGCCGGGGGTGGAGGGGCGGCACGCGACGATCGGGTACGGGGGAGAAACCCGATCGCCGCGCGCCCCATCCCCTCCGGTCGCTCACCACCACCGTCGCCACGACAACCGGCGGTGAGGACGCCATAACAGATTGACACGTGTATAGGCGTGAATGCAACTCCCATAGACGTTCTCTCATGCAGACGTTCCCGCAAATGTATGCGACCATCGATGCATGGCCCCCAAGACCGCCCGCGCCCGCCGGCTCGGCATCGCCCTGCGCCACCACCGGGAAGCCGCCGGGCTGACGCTGGAGACCGCGGCGGACGAGATCAACAGCACCCGCAGCACCCTCTCCCGCTACGAGAACGCCCAGACCCTGATCAGCCCCGCCACCGTGCGCGCCCTGCTCACGTCGTACGGGGTCAGTGCCGAGGAGGTGGCCGCGGCGGTGCAGCTCGCCAAGGACGCCCGCAAGCCCGGCTGGTGGGTGTCGTACTCCTACCTGCTGGATCCGCGCACCATCGACTTCATCGCACTGGAGGCCGAGGCGACCGCCATCGCCAACTTCGAACCCTCGGTGGTGCCCGGCCTGTTGCAGACCGCTGACTACATCCGTGGCGTCATGCGCGGCGGGCCGCACACCCTCGGCGACGACCTGGTGGAGCAGCGGGTCAAGATCCGGCTCGACCGACAACAGCGGCTCACCGCCGACCAGCCGCCCATCCTCGACGCGATCATCGACGAGGGCGCGCTGCTACGGCCGGTCGGTGACCAGTCGGTGATGAACGGGCAATTACGGCACCTGGTCAAGATGGCCGAGTTGCCGAACATCAGCGTCCAGGTGATCCCGCTCTCCGCCGGCTACCACCGGGGCACCCGGGGTTCCCTGCACATCCTCGAGTTCGCCGACCCGGAGGACCCGATCATCGCGTCGGTGGAGACCGTCGCGGGTCAGATGATCCTCGACCGCGCCGGCGAGACGCGTACCTGCACCAAGATCATGGAGCATCTCCGAAGCGTGGCGCTCAGCCCGGCGGACAGCCGCGAGATGCTCCTGTCAGTCCTGAAGGGACGGTAGGACCGATGACCCCGATGATCACAGCGGCCTTGGCCGCGGCGCGCTGGCGCAAGAGCAGCCGCAGCGGCGACGAAGGTGCCTGCGTGGAGGTGGCCGCGATCCCGCGGCTCATTGCCGTGCGCGACTCCAAGGACCCGGCCGGCCCGGCCCTGCTGTTCCCAACGGCCGCCTGGGCCGCCTTCGCCCAGGCACCACCGCAGCGCTGACCAGCGGTGCCGCCTGGGCCGCCATCGTCCAGGCGGCACCGCAGCGCTGACCAGCGGTGCCGCCTGGGCCGCCATCGTCCAGGCGGCACCGCAGCGCTGACCAGCGGTGCCGAGCCGGTGCGGGCCGAGGCCCGCGCCGGCTCAGGCAACCAGCGGGCGAGGCTCCGGGGTGGCGCGTAGCGCCTCCAGCGCGGCGATCGCGACGCCTCGGGCACCGGCCATGTCCCGATCCGGCACCAGGGCGAAGGTGGCCACCGCCGCCTGCTCCTCGCGGAGCACCGTGTGCTCGCGGACCGTCGCCAGGAACCAGTCGCGGAACTCCGGTGCCGCCTCCACCACTCCGCCGCCGACGAAGTACGCGTGCGGGTCGCTGAAGTTCGCGGCGACGGTGAACAGCCGCCCCAGCGCCATCGCCTGCTGGGTGAAGAGGTCCCGTGCGAGGGCGTCCTCGCGCTCGCCGTACCCCCGGACCAGCTTTGCCGCCCGGGCCACCGGCTCGGCGGCGAGCGGGTGGTCGGGGTACCGGGTCAGCCAGTACGGCAGCAGGTTGCGTTCGATGCCGGTCAGCGAGGCGATGCTCTCGACATCTCCGGTGAAACCGCAGGCGCAGGTGGGCTCCGGCTGACCCGGGCCGAGCAACCCGCTCAGCGGGATGTGCACGTGCCCCAGCTCCCCCGCCATGCCGGCCGCACCGGCGATCACCCGACCGCTCTCGACCACACCGCCACCCAGGCCGGTGCCGACGATCGCGGACACTGACGAGCGGCTCATCGCGTCGGCGCCGAAGTAGACGTGGTGGGCGTAGAGCGCTGCCGCATTGCCGTCGTTGTGATAGATCACCGGCAGCCCGAGCCGTCGCTCCAGCGCCCCTCGCACGTCGAAGCCTCGCCAGGCCGGCTGCGAGAAGTTGGTGGAGCCCCGCGACGAGATGACGCCGTCGGCGCTGGCCGGGCCGGGAGTGTCCAGCCCGACCGCCTGGACCAGGTCACGCGGCACGCCGGTCTGCGCCAGGGCGCCGTCCAACGCCTGGGCCAACGCCTCGATCGCCGCCTCCGGCCCGGCCCGCACCTCGCTGGGGATCTCCAACAGCCCGTCCACCAGGAAACGGCCGTCCACCGTCAGCACTGTGGCGTTGTTGCTGGTGCCGCCGTTGTCCAGCCCGACGACCACCGGCACCCCTGTGCTGCCCACCGAAACCGCCTCCCGCCGTCATGAGTGTGAGCCGAGGCTAGTGCCAACCCCTCTCCCCCGCCATGCCCGGGCGGCCCCGCCAGCCCCACCCCGACCGGAAACCGGACAGCCCGCCCGGGTCGATCAAGGAGTTGTGGTGGGGGACAAATAACGCGTAGTGGAGCCGACCAGGCACCACAACTCCATGATCGACGCGGGCCAGGGGGTCGGGTCAGGGGTTCTGGGGGGTACGGGGGGAACGGGGGGGGTGCGGGTCAGGCGGGGCGTTGGGCGGTCAGGGCGGTGGCGTCCAGGTCCTCGTCGTGGTGGACGGTGGGGATCAGGCCGGCTTCGCCGAACGCGTCGCAGAGGGCTTCGATCTGGGTGGTGCCGGCTTCCACCACCAGGTGGCCGCCGGGGGCGAGCCAACCGGCCGCGTCGACACCCACCCGGCGCAACACGGAGAGCCCGTCCGGGCCGCCGTCGAGCGCCACCGGGGCCTCGTGCAGCCGCGCCTCCGGCGGCATCAGCGCGACCGCGTCGGTCGGCACGTACGGGGCGTTGGCGACCACCAGGTCCAGCCGACCCCGCCACCGCTCGGGCAGCGGCGCGAAGAGGTCACCCTCGTACACCTCGACGTCCAACCCGGCGACGTTGCGACGCGCACACGCCACGGCCGCCGGGTCGATGTCGGCGGCGGCCAGCCAGCGCGGCGCGAGCCGGTGCGCCAGCGCGACGGTGGTGGCCCCGGAGCCGCAGCACAGGTCGACCACGGCCGGCGCCGCGCCGGTCAACTCGGCAGCCATCTCGACCAGCAGCGCGGTCCGGGCCCGGGGCACGAAGACGCCCTCGTCGACGGCTATCCGCAGGCCACAGAACTCCGCCCAGCCGAGCAGGTACTCCAACGGTTCGCCCGCCACCCGACGGTCGGTCAGGTCGGCCAACGCCGCCGGGCTGGGCGCGGCGGCCAGCAGCAACTCGGCCTCGTCCTCGGCGTAGACGCAACCGGCGGCCCGCAACCGACTCACGAGAGCGGCCCGCTCGGCGGGGGAAGGAGACGTCAAACCGGTCCGGCCACATCGAGCGCGGCGGCGATGTCCGCCACCAGGTCCGCGGTGTCCTCCGCGCCACAGGAGAGCCGGACGAAGCCGGGAGCGGTGTCGTCGCCCCACTGGGCCCGCCGGTCCGCCGTGGTGTGCAGGCCACCGAAGGAGGTCGCCGCCGCCACCAGCCGGGCGGCCTCGACGAATCGACCCACCCGGTCGGCGTCGCCCAGGTCGAACGAGAGGACCCCCGGTATCCGGCGCATCTGCGCCGAGGCCACCGGGTACGCCCTGTCGTCCGGCCGCCCCGGCCACCGCAGGCCGGTCACGTCCGACCGGTTGGCGAGCAGGTCGACGACCGCGGCGGCGTTCGCGCTCTGCCGCGCCAACCGCAGGTCGAGAGTGGCCAGTGACCGGTGGGCCAGCCAGGCGTCGAACGCGCCCGGAACCGCCCCCGTGGTGGTACGCCAGGTCGTCACCGCGTCGATCAGCTCGGTGGACCGGCCGGCCAGATAGCCCAGCAGCAGGTCGGAGTGGCCGGTGAGCGCCTTCGTCCCAGAGGCGACCACCAGGTCGGCACCGAGATCCAGCGGGCGCTGTCCGAGCGGGGTGGCGGTGGTGTTGTCCACAGCGAGCAGCGCGCCGGCGGCGTGCGCCCGCTCGGCCAGGGCCGCCACGTCGACCACGTCGAGGCCCGGGTTGGCGGGCGTCTCCACCAGCACCAGCCGGACACCCTCGAACGACGGGTACGGCCCGACGGTCGGCGCGAACAGCACCCGGACGCCGATCGCCTCCAGCACGCCGGTGGCGAACGCCCGGACCGGGAAGTATCCGTCGGTGGGAAGCACCACCGTGTCCCCCGGTCGAAGCAGGGTGAGCAGCAGGCCGGTGATGGCCGCCTGACCGGTCGCGAAGACCCGGCAGTCACCGCCCTCCAGCTCGCCCACCGCCACCTCCAACAGCCGGCGGGTCGGGTTGTCGGGGCGGCCGTAGCCGTTCGGTGACGTGCCCTGACCCTCGAACGGGTCGAGGTGGTACGGCGCGGCGAAGACCGGCCCGGGGAGGAACGGGTCCCCCGGCGCCGGCTCGGGCAGGCCAGCGCGTACGCAGCGGGTGCCGTCCCCCCACTCGCTCATCGGGTTCCTCACTCGTACGACTCGGGTTTGGCGGTGCGGCTCATCAGGGTCTCCACGGCGAGCCGCGGGTCCATCCCCTCGTGGCAGATCCGCTCGACCTGCTCGGTGATCGGCATCTCCACGCCGTGCGCCCGGGCCAGGTCGCGGATCGCCAGGCAACTCTTCACGCCCTCGGCGGTCTGCCGGGTGGCGGTCTGGGCCTGCTCCAGCGTCTCACCCCGGCCCAGATGCTCGCCGAAGGTGCGGTTGCGGGCCAGCGGGGACGAGCAGGACGCGACCAGGTCGCCCATGCCGGCGAGGCCGGCGAAGGTGATCGGGTCCGCGCCGAGCGCCACGCCCAGTCGGGCCGTCTCGGCCAGCCCACGGGTCATCAGCATGGCCCGGGTGTTGTCGCCGAAGCCCATCGCGGTGGCGATGCCGTACGACAGGGCGATCACGTTCTTGACCGCCCCGCCCAGCTCACAGCCGATCACGTCGTCGTTCGTGTAGGGGCGCAGGTACGGCGTCCGGATCGACGACTGGACGAGCGTGGCGCGGGCGCTGTTCGTCCCGGCGACCACTGTCGCGGCGGGCTGCTCGGCGGCGATCTCCGGGGCCAGGTTCGGGCCGGACACGACGACCACCCGGTCCGCGGCGACCCCGGCGGTCTCCACGATGACCTCGCTCATCCGCTTGGTGGTGCCCAGCTCGATGCCCTTCATCAGCGACACCAGGGTGGAATCCGGGTGCAGGTGCCCGGCCCATTCGGCGAGGTTGCCGCGCAGGGTCTGCGACGGCACTGCCAACACCACCACCTCGGCCCCGGTGATCGCCTCGGCGGCGTCGGCGGTGGCCGTGACACGGGCCGGGAGCAGCAGGTCGGGCAGGTACTCCGGATTACGGCGCTCGGTCCGGATGCTCTCGGCGACGGGCGCCCGGCGGGCCCACACCGTCACGTCCCGCCCCGCGTCCGCAAGAATCTTGGCGAATGCAGTGCCCCAGGAACCGGCACCGAGCACCGCAACGTGACCGCTCATGCCACATCGTCCCGCTGCTCGCGGCCGACGGACGGTCGGGCCGGTCGCTCCCACAGTGGCGGCGGGGTACCGCCACGGATCTCGGCGAGCATGTCCCGCAGCCGCAACATGATGGTGTCCGTCATCTCTTCGAGGGTGTCCCGGGTCGGCTGTGCGTCCGCCCACCGGCTCAGGTCGATCGGCTCCCCGGCGGCAACGGTCACCGGGATCCGGGGGCGCAGGCTGACACGGGTCGTCCGCGGGTCGAAGATCCGTTCCGGCCCCCACATCACCACCGGTACGACAGGGGCGCCGGTGGCCAGGGCCAGGCGGGCCGCACCGGTCTTGGCCTTCATCGGCCAGAGCTCCGGCTGTCGCGTGGTGGTGCCCTCAGGGTAGATCACGACCGCGCCGCCCTCGTCGAGCGCGGCGACCAGTGCGTCCAGCGAGCGGACGGCGTCCACGCTGCCCCGCTCGACCGGGATCTGCCGGCACCGGTGCAGGATCCAGCCGACCACCGGCACCCGGAACACGCTGGCCTTGCCCAGGTACTGCGGCCAGCGCCCGGAGTCGTAGATGAAGTGCGCGGACACCAACGGGTCGGCGTGGGAGATGTGGTTCGCCACGATGATCACGCCGCCGTCGCCGTGGAGATGTTCCTGACCACGCCAGGTACGCCGGGTCCAGACGGTCATCACCGGCTTCACCAGCCACACGGCGAACCGTTGCCAGAACCCCAGGCTCCGCCGTGCCACTGTGCCTCCTCGTCGCGCCCCAACCGCCGCGAAATCCCGCCCGCGACGCCCGCAGCGGAAATCATGCCTGCTCGCCCCCGGTACGGCCAGCGAGGGGCCCGCCGTACGGCTGGCAGGATTGCGGACGTGACTCAGCCGAGGTGGGCCGTGGTGGTGCCGGTGAAGCGGCTGGCCGTGGCCAAGAGCCGGCTGCGGGGCGCGCTGCCCGGCGTACCGCATGAGGAGTTGGCGCTGGCCCTGGCGGCCGACACGCTCCGCGCGGTGCTGGCCTGCCCGGCGGTCGCCGAGGCTCTGGTGGTGACCGACGACGCCCGGGTGGCGGCGGCGGCGCGGGCCGCCGGCGCGGGGGTGCTGCCGGACGAACCGGACGCCGGCCTGAACGCCGCGTTCCGGCACGGGGCGGCCACTGCCGCCGCCGGGTGGGTGGCCGGGATCACCGCGGATGTGCCGGCGCTGCGCCCGGCCGAGTTGGCCGGCGCGCTGCTCGCGGCGCAGAACGGTCGACCCGGGGTACGCCGGTTCCTGCCGGACGCGCCCGGCGGTGGCACGGTGCTGCTCACCGCGGGGCCGGGTGTGCCGCTGGATCCGCGTTTCGGGGTGGGCTCGGCGGTAGCGCACGCGGCGAGCGGGGCGCTGCCGCTCGACGGCGACTGGCCCAGCCTGCGCCGGGACGTGGACACCGCCGCGGACCTGGCCGCCGCCGCCCGGCTCGGGCTGGGGCCGCGCACCGCCGCGCTGGTGGCCGCCGGTCGCCCGGCCCGCGCCGCAGGCTGAGCCGCCCGGTGGGCCGAGCCCGCGCCACAGGCCGAACCGCCCGGTGTACGGTGCCAGCATGCAGGGCACGGTGGCCAGCTACGACGCGGCGACGCGCAGCGGTGTCCTGCTGCTCGACGACGGCACCGAGATGCGTTTTCCCGCCCGGGCCTTCGACGCCTCCGGGCTGCGGCTTCTCCGGCTCGGGCAGCGGGTCCGCATCGACACGGATCCCGACGGCGAGGTTGTCCGGGTGACATTGCCGACGATGATCTGAGCCGGCGAGCCCAAGTTCATTTTGCGTTTACCGTAATCGGGTGATTATGAGCGGGTGAGCACCCCTCGCGAGCAACCGGCCCGCCCGCCCGCCACCGACCTCCGCAACGGCTCCCGTACGCGCGGCACCGATGGGCGCTTCCGCCCGTCCCGCGCCGAACGTGCCGGTGCCGCCCGCGCCGACACGCTCGCCGACGATCCCGGAGCCGCCTCCTCCGGGCTGGACGAGGTCATCGACCCCGCCCCGAAGGTCGAAGCGGACGGCCCCGCCGCCGGTGGCGTCCACCAGGTCCTGCCCGACGACCTGCCGACCCGTGCCGCGCCTGAGGACGACGACGAGGCCGCAGCGCCCCCGCCGCTGCCCGAGGACCGGTTCCTCAACCGGGAGCTGTCCTGGCTCGACTTCAACGCCCGGGTGCTCACCCTGGCCGAGGACCAGCGCACCCCGCTGCTGGAGCGGGCCAAGTTCCTGGCCATCTTCGCCAGCAATCTCGACGAGTTCTACATGGTGCGCATCGCCGGTCTGAAGCGGCGGCTCTCCGCCGGCCTGCCGGTGCGCGGCGGAGACCGGCTGCCCCTGCGTACGCAGTTGGAGCTGATCGCCGAGCGGACCGCCGCGCTGGGCGCCCGGCACGCCGCCTGCTTCGTCGACGACGTGCTGCCCAAGCTGGCCGACGAGGGCATCCGCATCCTGCGCTGGGGCGAGCTGGGCGACGGCGAGCGGGAGCGGCTGCGCACCTACTTCCGGGAGCACATCTTTCCGGTGCTGACCCCGCTCGCGGTGGACCCGGCGCACCCGTTCCCGTACATCTCGGGGCGGTCGCTGAACCTGGCGGTGGCGGTCCGTGACCCCGACGGCGGTTCGGAGCTGTTCGCCCGGGTGAAGGTGCCCAACAACGTCCCCCGTTTCGTCCGGGTGGACCGGGACCAGCCGGGCGTCCGGATGCTGCCGGTGGAGGACCTCATCTCGGTGCACCTGGGGCAGCTGTTCAGCGGCATGCAGGTGGTCGAGTGCCACCTGTTCCGGGTCACCCGCAACGCCGAGGTGGAGGTCGACGAGGACCGCGACGAGGACCTGCTCCAGGCCCTGGAACGGGAGCTGGCCCGACGGCGGTTCGGTCCCCCGGTCCGGCTGGAGGTCGCCGCGTCCATCTCCGACCACATGTTGGAGCTGCTCGTCCGCGAGCTGGACATGGACGACCAGGACGTGCTCCGGGTGCCCGGCCTGCTGGACCTGTCCGCGCTGTGGCAGGTCTACGGCGAGGCGGACCGGCCGGACCTGAAGGACCCGCCGTTCGTGCCGGCAACCCATCCCCGGCTCGCCGAGGGCGAGGTGCCGCGCAGCGTCTTCTCCACCCTGCGCGACGGTGACATCCTGGTGCACCACCCGTACCACTCGTTCGCCACCAGCGTGCAGCGCTTCATCGAGCAGGCCGCCGCCGACCCGAACGTGCTGGCCATCAAGCAGACCCTCTACCGGACCAGCGGCGACTCGCCGATCGTCGACGCGCTCGTCGACGCGGCCGCCGCCGGCAAGCAGGTGGTGGTGCTGGTGGAGGTGAAGGCCCGCTTCGACGAGGTGGCGAACATCGGCTGGGCCCGCACGCTGGAACGCGCCGGCTGCCACGTCGTCTACGGCCTGGTCGGCTTGAAGACGCACTGCAAGACCGCGCTGGTGGTCCGGCAGGAGGGCAACCAGATCCGTCGCTACTGCCACATCGGCACCGGCAACTACCACCCCAAGACGGCCCGACTGTACGAGGACTTCGGCATGCTCACCGCCGACCCGGAGATCGGTGCCGACCTCACCGACCTGTTCAACGTGCTCACCGGGTACAGCCGGCAGACCGCGTACCGGCGGTTGCTGGTGGCCCCGCAGGGCATCCGCAGCGGCCTCATCGAGCGGATCGAGCGGGAGATATCGCACGTCCGCCTGGGGATGCCCGGCCTGGTCCAGTTCAAGGTCAACTCCCTGGTCGACGAGGGGGTGACCGACGCGCTGTACCGCGCCTCCCAGGCCGGCGTCCACGTCGACCTGCTCATCCGGGGCATGTGCACGCTGCGCCCGGGGGTGCCGGGGCTGTCGGAGAACATCCGGGTCCGCTCGATCCTCGGCCGGTTCCTGGAACACTCCCGGGTCTTCCGGTTCGGCAACAACGGTGAGGCCGAGTTCTGGATGGGCTCGGCCGACCTCATGCACCGCAACCTGGACCGGCGGGTGGAAGCGCTGGTGAAGGTGAGCGACCCGATCGCCCGCGCCGAGCTGGACCAGGTGCTCACCGCCGCGATGAGCCCCGAAGTGGACGCGTTCGAGCTGGCCGGCGACGGGACCTGGACCCGGCGTACCGGCGATGACAACGCGGCCCGGGCCCATCTGCAGGAACTGCTGCTGCGCCGCGTCGGTGGCACGGCCAGCTGACCGCGCAGCGCATAGGCTGAGCTGATGGTCGAGGAGGAGCAGAAGTACGAGGTGGACGACGCCTACGTGCTGCCGGACCTGGCCGGCGCGGCCCCGGCCGGCGGCCGGGTGCGGGCACTGCCACCGGTGACGCTTGTCGCCCGCTACCTCGACACCGTCGACCTGCGGCTGGCCCGGGCCGGTGCCTCGCTGCGCCACCGCAAGGGTGACGAGCTGCCCTGGACGGTGAAACTGCCGACCGGGACCCCGGGCGTCCGGCACGAGATCTCCCGCCCCGGGGCGAAGGGACAGCCGCCGCCGGAGCTGGTGGAGTTGGTCACCGTCCTGCACCGGGGTGCGCCGCTGGCCCCGGTGACTGTGGTCCGCACGGTGCGGCACGCGTACGAGGTGTGTGACCGGGCCGGCACCGTCCTCGCCGAGGTGGTGGACGACCGGGTGACGGTGCTCGACGACTCCGGCACCACCACCGACACCTTCCGCGAGGTGGAGGTGGAGCTGAAGGCCGGCGACCGGGAGCTGCTCGACCGGGTCGGCGCGGTGCTGCGGGAGGCCGGCGCGCAGGGCGGGTCGTTCACGCCGAAGCACGTACGGGCGCTGGGCGCGACGGCGCAGGCCGATCCGGATCTGGTCGCGCCGGCCGGGCTGACCGCCGAGCCGAACGCCGGTGACGTGGTGACCGAGTCGCTCCGCAAGGAGATCCGCCGGCTGTTGGCGCACGACCCGCTGGTCCGGCTGCGCGCCCCGGCAGCCGGTGGCGACACCGCGGTGCATCAGATGCGGGTGGCCTGCCGACGCCTGCGCAGTGACCTGCGCACCTTCAAACCGTTGCTGCGAAAGACCTGGTCCCGCCCGCTGCGCGCCGAGCTGCGCTGGCTGGCCGACGTGCTCGGCGCGGCCCGCGACGCCGAGGTGCTGCGCGCGCGGCTGCGCCGTACCGCCGACGCCGATCCGCTGAGCCCGCTCGACCGGGGCGCTGTGGACCGGCTCGACGAGGTGCTCGCCGAACGACAGCGGCAGGCGCTCACCGCCATCGACGAGATGCTGCGCTCCGCGCGCTACCTGGCCCTGGTGGACTCCCTGGTGCTGGCCGCCCGCGCGCCCCGTTTCACCCGAGGGGCGGCAGCGCCCGCCGCGCAGGCGCTACCCGCGCTGGTGGCCCGCCCCTGGCGGCGGTTGACCGGGCCGGACGGCGTCGGCGGGCTCGACGCGCAGTCGCCGGACGACCGCTGGCACGCCGTCCGCAAGGAGGGCAAGCAGACCCGGTACGCGGTCAACGCGGTGGCCCCGACTGTCGGCAAGGGCGCACGGCGGCTGTCCCGCGCACTCGCCCAGGTGCAGGACGTGCTCGGCGAGCATCAGGACGCGGCGGTGGCGGCGGACACCTGGTTGGAGATCGCCGCCGAGCGACCGGGCGACCACGAGCTGGCTGTCACCGCCGGGCGGCTGGCCGAGCGGGAACGCCAGTCGGTACGCCGGACGCGGGGTCTCCTCCCGGCTGCCTGGCACCGGGCCACCCGGCGACGGCGCACCAGTTGGCTGCCGTGACGGGCATCCGGGCAGCGGGCGGGGTGGCCTGGCGGCCGACCGACGACGGCGTACGCGTCTGCGTGGTGCACCGTCCCCGTTACGGCGACTGGACGCTGCCGAAGGGCAAGCTGGAGCCGGGCGAGCACGCGCTGGCCGCGGCCGTGCGTGAGGTGGCCGAGGAGGCCGACGTGCGGGGCGTGCCGCAGGTGCGGCTGCCGTCGGTCCGCTACCGCAGCGAGGGGCAACCCAAGCTCGTCGACTACTGGTCGATGCTCGCGGTGGCCAGCGGCGGTTTCCAACCCGACACCGAGGTGGACGACATCCGCTGGCTCGCGGTGGACGACGCGATCCGGTTGGTCAGCTACCCGCACGACGCCGAGGTGTTGGCGGCGTTCGCCGCGCTGCCGTCGGTGACGGCGACTGTCGCGCTGGTCCGGCACGCGCACGCCGGTAAGCGGGCCACCTGGTCCGGCCCGGACGTCGGGCGACCCCTGGACGCCGAGGGGTGGGCCCAGGCGAGCACGCTGGCCGGGCTGATCGCCCTGATCCGGCCGGCCCGGCTGGTGTCGGCGTCGCCGCGACGGTGCGTGCAGACACTCGATCCGGTCGCCGCGTTGCTCGATCTGCCGATCGAGGTCTGTGGCGACCTGGACGAGCCGCAACCCGGCCAGCAGGGCGACGAGCAGATCCTGCACACCGCCGCCCGGCTGTTGGAGTTGGCCGGCACCGGTGGGCAGTCGGCGGTGTGCAGTCAGGGCAAGGTCCTGCCGGGCGCCCTGGAGCGGCTGACCGGCCGCACCGATGAGGACTTCACCACGCCGAAGGGCGGCGGTTGGCTGCTCTCCTTCGCTGCCGACCGGCTGTTGGCCGCCGATCGCCTGTAGGGCCGGCCTTCGTCAGCGGGGCGGCAGGGTCACTGTCACCGCGACCGGCAGGTGGTCGCTGGCGGTGCTGCGCGGCGCGACCGGATCGCCGGGGGTCAGGCCGGGCGAGACGAAGATGTGGTCGATCTGCTGGCGCGGGTCGTCCGCCGGGCTGGTCGCCAGTGGTCGGGCAGCGGCCAACGCGTCGACCAGGCCGGCCTTGGTGAACTCCACGAACGCCTCGTCGCCCGGTTCGGTGTTCAGGTCACCGGCCACCACCAACGGCCGACCGGCCGCGTACCGGGTGGCGAAGTCGGCGACCGCGCGGGCCTGGACCACCGGGCCCTTGCCGGGCGGCGGTTGCAGGTGGGTGCTGACAACGGCGGTACGGACACCGTCGCTGAGATCGAGCGTGACGGCGAGGGCCTGCGCGCCGGTGGGCGCGCCGACGGCGGCCAGCGGCAGGGTCCGCGGATCGTCCACCGGCCAACGGCTGAGCACCGCGTCGCCCCAGACCGGGTCGGCGGCCGGCCCGAAGACGTACGGCATACCGAGCCGGTCGGCCAGCAGGTCCAGGGTGTCGTGCCCGCCGTTGAGCAGCCACGCCCGGTCCACCTCGCTGAGCAGCACCACGTCGGGCCGTTGCCGCTCGACCACCTCGGCGAGACCGGCCAGGTCGAACCGGCCGTCCAGCCCGAACCCCATCCGGATGTTGTACGCCACCACTGTCAACCGTTCCGGTGGGCCGTCCCGGTTGCTGGCCACCGGCACCTCGTCGGCGAGCACCGGTGCCAGCAGGGCCAGCGCGGTGACCACGGCGGCGGCCCGGAGCGGCGGAAACGGCCCGGGAAGCCGGTCGACGACGGGGCGGGCGGTGAACGCCACGGCGGCGATCAGCACAGCCACCACCACCGGCACCGCCGCGTTCGGGTAGCCGAGGTCGTAGGCCGAGTAGTAACCGACCGCACCCAGTGCGAAGACGAGCATCCCGGCGGCCACCGCGTACCCCCGCCGGGCGGCGCTGGTGCCGGCGCTCGCGGTGTCGGCGGCGGGCTGGCCGGTGTCGTCGGTCAGCGCGAGGCAGGCACCGAGGCCGACCGCGGCGAGGAGGATGGCCGGCAGGAGCAGGTCGCCCCGGTCGAGGGCGAACAGCACCGCTCCGCCGAGCAGCGCCACCGGGCCGTATGCCCGGCCCCACCCACGCGGCGGCCCTGTCAACGCGGCGCAGAGAAACCCGGCGACCGCCACCGGCACCGGCGCCAGGCCGAACAGTGGCGAACGAGCCACCCCGTCTCCAGCGACCAGGTACGACATTCCGGTTCGGGCCAGCGCCGGGGAGAGCGCCACCATCCCGGCCAGCAGCAGCGCCGGCCCGGCCAGCAGCCAGGCCCGACCACCACCAGGGCCGGCAGGGGCGTCAGCGGGGCCGGCAGGGGCCTCAGCGGGGCCGTTTCCCGCACCGCCGCGGCCGGGTTGCGCCGTGCCGACCAGGAACACGGCCACCGCGACGGCGCTGAGCAGCCAGGCCACCCAGTCACCCCGCCAGACCAGGTCGACGGTGTCCAGCACCGCGTGCAGGGCCGCGTTGACAGCGAACCCCAACGCCAGCCCCGGGACCGGGCGGTCGGTGTCGGCCGCGACGCCGACCAGCCAGACCAACCCGGCGAGCAGACCGGCGGTGGCCAACCAGAGCTGCGTACGCCCGCCGGGAGCGGCGGTGAGCGCGAGCCGGGCGACGGCTAGCGCGACGGCGGCGACGACAGTGACCGGGCGGGCTCCGACCCGGCGGACCACGGTGGGTGCGCCCATCGCGAGCACGAACCAGCCGAGGGCGAACGCCCCCATCAGCTCGGCCGGGGTGGACGCCGCCTGACCGAAGATGGTGATGATGCCGGGCAGCCAGACCCGCAGCACGTCGATGAGGAGGAGCACGCCCAGCGCGAGCGTGCCGGTGGTGAGCTGTCGGTAGCGCACCAGCGCCCCATTTCCCGTCGACGGGCCGGCCCAGGGATGGCCGGCACGGCGATTCTGCGCGAGCGGGCCAACCCGGTCAACGGTCCCCGTACGCCGAAAAAGTCGTCCTGGTACACCGAAAGGGCGCCCACCCACTGGTGGACGCCCTCGCGGTACCTGTCGGTCAGCGCTTGCTGGCCGCCTTCTTGGCCGGAGCCTTCTTCGCCGGCGCCTTCTTGGCCGCCGTGCTCTTGCTCGCCGCCGCGGTGGTCTTCTTCGCCGCGGTCGACCGGGTCGCGGCGGTGGTCTTCTTCGCCGCTGTGGTCTTCTTGCTGGCGGCCGTCTTGGTCGCCGTGGTGGTCTTGCTCGCCTTGGCCGGGGCGGTCTTCTTGCTGGCGACCGTCTTGGTCGCCGTGGCGGTCTTGCTCGCCTTGGCCGGGGCGGTCTTCTTGCTGGCCGCCTTCGCCGTGGTCGCCTTGGTGCCCGCCGCCTTGGCGGTAGCCGCCTTGGTGCCGGTCGCCTTCGTGCCCGCCGCCTTGGCCGTGGCGGTGCTGGTGGCGGTCTTCTTCGTCGCCGCCGCGGCCTTCGGCACCTTGCCGCTGGCCACCATTTCCTTGAACCCGGCGCCGGGGCGGAAGGTCGGGACTGACGTCTTCTTGACCTTCACCGCCTCGCCGGTACGCGGGTTGCGCGCTGTTCGCGCGCCACGCACACGCTTTTCGAATGCTCCGAATCCGGTGATCGCCACCTTCTCGCCCTTGGTGACCGCCGCCTGGACCTCGGTGAGGACCGCGTCGAGCGCGGCCGTCGCCATCTTCCGGTCCCCCAGGCGAACGGCGAGCGCCTCGATGAGCTCGGCCTTGTTCACGACTTCCTCCCGATTGTGCAACTGACTCGTCGCGAGCCATTCTGCGCGCACGGTATGCCCTGTGCTGCCGGGACACAAACATTCGGTAGAAAAAAGCCCTTGTGTCGTAACGGATTCACCCCCACCGGATGGACCGATGGGGGTGAAATCCGCTGCGCGGGCGGCCTAACGGCTATGCCACGGAGGGCAGGAAGGGCAGTCGGCGCGCCTCGTAGGAGTCGATGTCGGCGGCGTGGCGGAGGGTGAGTCCAATGTCGTCGAGGCCCTCCAGGAGGCGCCAACGGCTGAAGTCGTCAAGCGGGAACGACCAGCTGGCGTCCCCCGCCCGGATCTGGCGTGCGGTCAGGTCGACCGTCACCGGAGTGGTGGGATCCGCTTCGACCAGGTCCCACAACTCTTCGACGGCTTTCAATTCCAACTCGACCGGCAACAGACCTTCCTTGAGGGCGTTGCCGCGGAAGATGTCACCGAAGCGCGGGGCCACCACGGCACGGAAGCCCCAGTCCCGTAGCGCCCAGACGGCGTGTTCCCGGGAGGACCCCGTGCCGAACTCCGGACCGGCGATGAGGATCGACGCTCCGGAATAGTTTTCATCGTTGAGCACGAATGCCGGATCTTCCCGCCAGGCGCTGAACAGCCCGTCGGCGAAGCCCGTCCGGGTCACCCGCTTGAGGTACACGGCGGGGATGATCTGATCCGTGTCCACGTTGGACCGGCGCAGTGGCACGGCGGTGCCGGTGTGGGTGGTGAACTTGTCCATCTCGTCGGTCCCTTCTACAGGTCGGCGGGGGCGGCCAGCCGGCCGACCACGGCGGTGGCGGCGGCCACCGGCGGGGAGACCAGGTGGGTGCGCCCGCCTCGGCCCTGACGGCCCTCGAAGTTGCGGTTCGAGGTGGAGGCGGAGCGCTCGCCCGGCTTCAGCGTGTCGGGGTTCATCCCCAGACACATGGAGCAGCCGGCGAACCGCCACTCCGCCCCGGCGTCGGCGAAGACCTTGTCCAGGCCCTCGGCCTCGGCGGCCTCGCGCACCGCGGCGGAGCCGGGCACCACGAGCATCCGGACGCCGTCGGCGACCCGGTGGCCACGCAGCACGTCGGCGGCGGCCCGCAGGTCCTCCAGGCGACCGTTGGTGCAGGACCCCACGAACACCACGTCGATCAGCAACTCCCGAAGCGGGGTGCCAGGACGCAGGTCCATGTACTCCAGGGCGCGGCGTGCGGCGGCACGCTCCGAGTCGGTGACGAACTCCTCCGGGTCCGGCACCGGCGCGCTCAGCGGCGCGCCCTGCCCCGGGTTGGTGCCCCAGGTGACGAACGGGGTGATCTGGCTGGCATCCAGGGTCACCTCGGCGTCGAAGCTCGCGCCCTCGTCGGTGGGCAGCGTCCGCCACCACGCCACCGCCGCGTCCCAGTCCGCGCCCTGCGGCGCGTTCGGTCGACCCTTGAGGTACGCGAAGGTGGTCTCGTCCGGCGCGATCATGCCGGCCTTGGCGCCCCACTCGATGGACATGTTGGCGATGGTCATCCGCCCCTCCATGGAGAGGGCGCGAATCGCCTCGCCGCGGTACTCGACGATGTGCCCGCGACCTCCACCGGTGCCGACCTGCGTGATCAGCGCGAGCACCAGGTCCTTGGCGGTCACGCCTGGCGCGAGCCGGCCGGTGACGTTCACGGCCATCGTCTTCGGCCGGCTCTGCGGCAGCGTCTGGGTGGCCAGCACGTGCTCCACCTCGCTGGTGCCGATGCCGAAGGCGAGCGCTCCGAAGGCGCCGTGGGTGGCGGTGTGCGAATCGCCACAGACGATCGTCATGCCCGGCTGGGTGACACCGAGCTGCGGGCCGATCACGTGCACGATGCCCTGGTTGTCGTCGCCGAGCGGGTGCAGCCGTACTCCGAACTCGGCGCAGTTGCGGCGCAACGTCTCGATCTGCGTACGCGACGTGGGGTCCGCGATGGTGAGCAGGTCACCACGGCGGAGGCGGAACGCCGGGTCGTCGTACCCGGTCGGGGTGTTGTGGTCCTCGGTCGCGAGGGTCAGGTCGGTACGACGCACCCGGCGCCCGGCGAGCCGCAGCCCGTCGAAGGCCTGCGGGCTGGTCACCTCGTGCAGCAGGTGCAGGTCGATGAAGAGCAGGTCCGGCTCACCAGCGGCGGACCGTACGACGTGCGCGTCCCAGACCTTCTCGGCCAGGGTCCTCGGCTCAGGAGTGACTCCCACCATCTGGACATCCTAAATTCTGGGAGGTAAGTTTCGGCTTGTGGGACACAGTATGAGCGGTGTCGGCGTTCTCGACAAGGCGGTGGTCATCCTGGCCGCCTGCGTGGACGGCGCCAGCCTGGCCGAACTCGTCGAACGCACCAAGCTGCCCCGGGCCACAGCACATCGCCTGGCCCAGGCCCTGGAGATCCACCGAATGCTGGTGCGTGACACCCAGGGCAGATGGCGGCCCGGCCCCCGCCTGGGCGAGCTGGCGAACGCCGCACCGGACGTTCTGCTGACCGCCGCAGAGCCGCTGCTGGCCGCGCTGCGCGACGCCACCGGTGAGAGCGCGCAGCTCTACCTGCGCCGTGCCGACGAGCGGATCTGCGTGGCGGCGGCGGAACGCGCCAGCGGTCTACGGGACACGGTTCCGGTTGGCTCGGTGCTGCCGATGACGGCAGGCTCAGCGGCCCAGATCCTGCTCGCCTGGGAGCCGCCGGAGGCGGTCATGCCGCTGCTGCCGCGCAGCAAGTTCACCGGCCGCACCCTTGCCGAGGTACGCCGTCGCGGCTGGGCGCAGAGCGTCGCCGAGCGGGAGGCCGGCGTGGCGAGCGTCTCCGCCCCGATCCGCGACCGCACCGGCCGGGTCATCGCCTCGGTCAGCATCTCCGGCCCGATCGAGCGCCTGGGCCGCCGCCCCGGCGAACGCCACGCCATGGCAGTGGTGAGAGCCGGCCAACGCCTGTCCGGCCTCTAACCCCCACCCCCTGCCCCCTCCAACCAAACCCGCCCTCGTTGATCATGAAGTTATTGCCACGACACGCCGAGGGCGAGGGCAATAACTTCATGATCAACCGGGGCGGAGGTGGGTGCAGCAGAGAGGGCGGTGGGGTGGGGTGGGGTGGGACGGGACGGGAAAAGGCTCATCTCGCTGGGCGAGATGAGCCTTTGGATGTA
>NZ_JBNCKJ010000001.1:0-127980 GCF_049841475.1 Micromonospora sp. DT15 | reverse complement strand
ATGTAGCCCCGACCGGATTCGAACCGGCGCTACCGCCTTGAGAGGGCGGCGTCCTGGGCCGCTAGACGACGGGGCCAGAACTTTTCCGTTCACCACCCTCGCGGGCGGTGCGAATGTAGTCTAGCGGCACCGTACCCGGGCGCGAGCGCGGGGTGCGCCGCCACCCGAGGGCCCGGCGGGGGCCGGACCGGACACCGACGGGCGGACACGAAACAGCCCGCCTCACGAGGTGAGACGGGCTGTGCACGCTGTAGCCCCGACCGGATTCGAACCGGCGCTACCGCCTTGAGAGGGCGGCGTCCTGGGCCGCTAGACGACGGGGCCAGAACAACTTTTGCTCCCCCACCTTGGCGGCGGAGGAGCTGCACTCTACCGAAGACCACCCTCCGCCCCCGAAGGGGCGGAGTCGAACTCCGTCAGAATCCAGCGTCTGGAAGTTCTCGCGAACTCCAGCAGCGCTGGGGTACCAGGACTCGAACCTAGACTAACTGAACCAGAATCAGTCGGGCTGCCAATTACCCCATACCCCATTGGCCCCTTGCGGCGCCGGGAGTGAACTTTACCCTCCCGGTGCCGGCAGGCCAAATCCGATCCCCCCGAACCACCCGTGAGCTGCGTAAACAGGGGCATCAGACGGATCAGGCGACGGGAACCACCGGGTTGGTGAGCTCGCCGATGCCGTCGATCCGCACGGTGACCGTATCCCCCTCGACAAGCGGGCTAACCCCGGCTGGAGTGCCGGTGAGAACGACGTCACCGGGCAGCAGAGTCATGACGTGCGAGATGTACGACACCAGGCCCGGCACGTCGAAGACCATGTCCTTCGTCCGGCCGAGTTGGCGTACCTCCATCTCCTCCGGGTTGCGACCCACCTCACACCGGATCTCCAGGTCGGACACGTCCAGCCCGGTGGTGATCCACGGGCCGATCGGGCAGAACGAGTCGAAGCCCTTGGCCCGGGTCCACTGGCCGTCCGACCGCTGGAGGTCCCGAGCGGTGACGTCGTTGGCGCAGGTGTAGCCGAAGATGGCGCGTTCGGCGGCGGCGCGGTCGGCGCGGCGCGCACCCGGCGCCCCGATCACGACCGCCAGCTCCGCCTCGTGCTCGACCTGCTTGGAGAAGATCGGCAGCCGGATGGCGTCCCGGGGGCCGATCACCGAGGTGGACGGCTTGAGGAAGAGCAGCGGCTCCTTGGGCACCTCGTTGCCGAGCTCGGCGGCGTGGTCGGCGTAGTTGCGGCCGACACAGACCACCTTGCTGGGCAGGATCGGCGAGAGCAGCCGAACGTCGGAGAGGGCCCAACGGGCCCCACTGAAGGAGAGATTGCCGAACGGGTGGCCCTCGATCTCGGCGATGGTCAGACCCTGCGGCCCGGCCTCCGCTTCGCCTTCGACGGCACCGAACGACATTCCCTTGGCATGGGCGAAACGAGCGATACGCACCCGGCCAATCTAGCGCCGTCGGCACCCCGGACGGCCAGGACAGGCGGTCGGGTGTGCTCAACCCGTCAGCGCGCGGCACCCTACCGGAGCTGGAGGTGACCGGGGCGGACTTCTCGACTTCGTACCCGCACGGAGGCGGCTGGCCCCTAGCGTCGGCTCCGGAGGTTCGTTCGTATGCCTGCATCGACACGACACCACAGAGCCCTCGCAGTGTTCGTGCACTGCCTCGGCATCCTCGCCGCCGTGCCGGCCCTGCCGACGGCGGCCCCGGAGGCGGCGGCCACGCCACGACCACCGGCGGCCACGCCACAACCAACGGCCGCCGCACCACCGGCCGCCACACGACCACCAATGGCGGTCGCACCACCGGTCGCCACACCAGCACCAGTGGGAACCCGGCCGCCGGTGACGCTGGTCGCGCGGGTGACCGAGCCCACCCCGCCCTCGGCGCCACCGGCGATGGCACCACCGACCCGGGCACCGGCTTCGGCACCCCCGCAACAGGTCACTGTGGCGGTCGCGACAGAGAGCAGCCCGGCACCGAGGTACCGGATCCAGGTGCGCAACGTGAGCAACTCGCCGCTGGAGACCACTGTGCGTCAGGAACTGCCGCCCGGCTCGTCGACGACCGCGATCAGCGGTGGTGGCCGATCCAGCTCGGCCGGCGGATCGGCCACCGAGGTGACCTGGCGGCTGCGGCTACCCGCGCACAGCACCACCACCCTGGGCACCGCGCTCGCGGCGACCGCGCCTGGCCGGCCGCTGACCGCGCCGACCTGCGCGTTCACCAGTGACGGCAGCCGGCCGTACGACTGCGCCACGGCCACCTGGCAGGCGGCAGCGGCACCGCCGGCCGAGGTGAGCGAGGCGCCACCGTGGCGCCGCTACCCGGTGCTGCTCGCCGGACTGGCGGTCCTGCTGCTGATCAGCGCTGCCCTGGTCTGGGTGTGGCGACGTCGGCGCGGGCGTCGGGTGACGGCTGCCGCGCTCTCCACCGGCGGCGGCGCCGAGCATGGCCGCGGGACGGTCTATCCCCGGCCGGCGGCCCCGAGTCCGGTGCGACGTCGGCGTACCCCGCCGGTGTGGATGTTGGTGGGTGCCGCCGTGGTGGTGCTCGCCGGCGTGGTCGGCACCGCGGGCTGGACGGCGACCCGGCAGGTCGCGGCGATCGACACGCAGAAGCAGCCCACCAGCGGCGCGTGGGTGGGCACCGGGGTCGCCGGGGCCATGGGAGTGCCGCTGCGCGAGTCGGCGTTCGAGTTCACCGTGTACCGGATGACCTGCGGCGCGCCCGGCACCGCCGGGAAGACCGACGGCGGCGGTGCCGCACCGGCCAACGGGCGACGCTGCGAGGCCACCGTCGGAGTGCGCAACCTCACCGGGGACCACCAGCCCTGGCACAGCGAGCTGCAACGGGCGTACCTGCCCGACGGACGCTGGGTGAGCACCGACGAGCCGGCCACCCGGACGGCGAACCTGGGTCGGGACGTCTTCGCCGACCCGATGGCAGCGGGCACCCGGATGGTGCTCCCGCTGATCTTCACCGTCGACGGGCGGGACCCGCCCCAGCAGTTGGAGCTGCGCAGCGGGGTGTTCTCCGCAGGCGTCCGGGTGCAGATGCCCTGACCGGGTGCGCGGGCGGCGGTCGTACCCTGGGGTGCGTGACCGCCGCCCTCGCCCCCGCCGTGCTCGACGCGGCGCAGTGGCAGGCCCGCCGACGGGCCCACGAGGAGCGGGTGGATGTCTGGCTGACCCCGCACCTGGCCCGGCGACGACGCGGTCAGCGGCATCCGGTGGCCGACTTCCTGTTCACCTACTACTCGCACCGCCCGGCCCAGCTGCGGCGCTGGCATCCGGGGCCCGGGGTCGAGCTACGGGACGCCGACCCGGCCGAGTTCGGCCGCGACTACCGCGCCGGCACCGCCGGGGTCACCCTCGACACCGAGGGGGTACGCGCGCGGCGCGGCGAGTCGATCGCCTGGATCCGCTCCCTGCTGGAGGCGACGCGCGGACGGGCGCCGCACTTCGGCTGCTTCGGGATGCACGAGTGGGCGATGGTCTACCGGCAGACCCGGGAGGAGTTGCGGCACAACGCCTGGCCGCTGCGGCTCAGCGCGGAACGCACCGCCACGGTCGTCGAGGAGCGGGGCGTGCGGTGCAGCCACTTCGACGCGTTCCGGTTCTTCACACCGCCGGCCCGCCCGTTGAACCTGCTCACCCCCACCCGGGAGACGCAGCACGCGCACGAGCAGCCGGGCTGCCTGCACGCCAACATGGATCTGTACAAGTGGGCGTACAAGCTGTCGCCGTTGGTCACCTCGGAGCTGGTGGCCGACGCGTTCGACCTGGCCCGGGACATCCGCACCCTGGACATGCGGGCCAGCCCGTACGACCTGGCGGCCCTCGGCTACCCGCCGGTGCGGGTGGAGACTCCGGACGGCCGGGCAGAGTACGCGGCGGCGCAACGCGGCTTCGCCGAGCGGGCCGCCGTGCTGCGCGACCGGCTGCTCGCCGCCGTCCCGGGATAGTCGTCGGCGCGGCGCTGTCCCCGTTTGCGCTGGGACCGGCCTAGTCGTCGTCGGCGCGGCGGTCCCGTTTGCGTTGCGACTGGCGCTTCTTCTCGGCCAGTCGGCGTTCCTTGGCACCACGGGACGGCCGGGTGGCTCGCCGGGTCGGCGGTGGAGGCGCGGCGGCCTCCCGCAGCAGAGCTGTCATCCGGGCCCGGGCCGCCTCCCGGTTGGCCAGCTGGGCCCGGTGCTCGCTGGCGGCGATCGTCAGCACCCCGTCGACGAGGCGGTTGGCCAGCCGGGCCAGCGCCCGCGACCGCAGCCACTCCGGCACGGCCGGCGAGTTGGCCACGTCGTAGCTCAGCTCGACCCGGGAGTCCGCGGTGTTCACGCCCTGCCCGCCCGGCCCCGACGAGCGGGAGAAGCGCTCCCGCAGCTCCCCGGCGGGGACGACCCACCGGTCGGTCACCCGCAGTCCGTCGTCCACGCCCCGAGGCTAACCCGCGACGACCTGCCGGGGGTCATCGGTGCGGAGGCTCACTCTGCGTCGGGGACTGGCTGGGTGCCGGCCCGGCGGTCTCCTCGTCGGAGCCGACGGCCGCGTACGCCACCGCGCCGAAGAGCAGCACCCCGATGACCGCGGCCTTCACGACGACGCCGCGGATCAGTGACCAGGCGCCGCGGCGGGCGCCTGGCACCGATTTCTTGACGGTCTGGTAATCGTTCCACCCGCGCCGTGCCCGGGCGTACGCCGACCCCACTGCACATCCGATGACCAGGCCCACCAGCAGGAGGACCGTGAGAAGAGGACGCTCCACCTCAGCCAGTATCCATACCGAGCGTAATATTTCCATTGTCCGATGCCGTCCGGCCGGATATCCGACAGTGCTGGCACCGTCAGGGTGTTCGGGCAGCTCAGCCGCCCTTGCCGATGATCGTGTCGGCGGTCTGCTGCACCTGGTCGATCGGAATGGCAAACCCGATGCCGATCGAGCCGTTTCCATCGATGGTGGCGATCGCGGTGTTCACCCCGACCACTTCCCCGCGCGCGTTGACCAGTGGCCCACCGGAGTTGCCGGGGTTGATTGACGCGTCGGTCTGCACCGCGGTGTGCCGGTTGTTGCCGAGCCGCACCTCCCGGTCGAGCGCGCTGACGATGCCCGCAGTGACCGTCCCCGCCAGACCGAGCGGTGAACCGACAGCGAGCACCGGCTCACCGACCCGGGTCGCGCCGGGCTTGGCCAGGGGCAGCGGGGCGAGACCCGCCGATGCCGGCACCTTCAGCACCGCCAGGTCGCTGCGCGGCTCCCGTCCGACCACCTCGGCGGCGAACCGGCGGCCGTCGGGCAGCTCGACGGTCACCGGTCCGCCACCCCCCTTGGCCAGGATGTGGTCGTTGGTGATCAGGTGCTGCTGGTCGTCGACGGCGAAGCCGGAGCCGGTCGCGGACCCGCTGGTCGCGCCACCGGCCAGCACCGATACCACCCCGGGTACGGTCCGCGCGGCCGCGGTGACAAGCTCGGCCGGCACCGGAGCGGCGGACGCCGCGGCCGGACCACCAGCCCCGTCCCGACTGGCCACCACGCCGCCGGCGAGAGCACCGGAGACGGCCGAGACCGCCACCACGGCCAACACGGTGAACAGCCTCCCGGGCCCTCGCCTGCCCGGGTCGCGCTCGGGCGCGTCCCACCACCCGCGCCCTTCCGGGTCGAGTTCCGGTGAGATGAACCAGGGACCGCGCGGTTCGCCCAGTCCGGTCTGCACTGCCATGCGCACTCCTCACTGTCGACGTCGGTTGTGCGTGCAGGTCAGGGCAGCCGGGAGAACCAGCGCATCGAGCCGGCGGCGGCGCCCATCGCGAACACCAGTCCGAGGCCGATGAAGCGGGCCGAGATGTCCTGTCGCTCCGTGCGGTAGCCGACCGAACTGCCGATGTCGTCGTAGACGGCCCGCAGTTCGTCGGTGGTGCTGGCCTCGTGGAACATGCCGCCGGTCTCCTCGGCGACCGCCTTGAGGGTCTGTCCGTCCACCGGCACCTGGATGGGCCGTCCACCTCGGTCGACGAACCCGGACGGGGTGCCGAACGAGATCGAGTGCACCGGCACCTCTGCCTTCACCGCTTCCGCCGCCGCCTCCATGGGGTCCATCCCGGAGGTGTTGGCGCCGTCGGAGAGCAGGATGACCCGGGCGGGTGGCGTCTCCTTCGCGGCCTCGCTGTCGAGGCTCTTGACCGCGCCGAGCGAGGTGTTGATGGCCTCGCCGATCGCGGTGCCCTGAACGCCGGTGATGCCCTCGGCGAGCCGGTCGATCCCCTCGTCGAGGGCGTCCCGGTCGGTGCTCGGAGGCACCAGGACGGCGGCACTGCCGGCGAACGCCACGAGACCGACGTTGAACTCGTCGGGCAGGCCATCGACGAATCGCCGGGCGGCTTCCTTCGCCGCGCCCAGCCGGTCCGGTTCGACGTCGGTGGCGAGCATCGACGTGGAGACGTCCACCGCCACCATCACGGTGGCCCGTTCCCGGGGCACCCGGACCTCGGCGCTCGGGCGGGCGAAGCCGACCACGAGCAGCGCCAGCATGGCTAGGAAGAGCCCGGCCGGTACGTGCCGACGCCAGGCGGGCCGCTGCGGCGCAACCCGGTCCAGCAGCCGCAGGTTGGTGAAGCGGACCGCGTACCGGCTGCGTCGCCGCTGTAGCACCAGGTAGGCGACGACCAGGGCGAGCACGCCGAGCAGCAGCCAGAGGCGCAGCGGCGACTGCCAGATCACGCGGCACCTCCCCGGGGCCGGCCGACCGGCGCGGCGGCCAGCCGACGCTGGGCGTGCACGTGCCGGACGATGTCGGCGCTCCAGTCGCCGTCGGTGCGCAGCGGCAGATGGGTCGCCCCGCTGCGGCGCAGCGCCTGGTGGACCTGTTCGCGCTGGGCGGTGGCGGCCTCGGCGTACCGCTCGCGCAGCCCACGGTCCGATGTGCACACCTCACGGTGCCGACCGGTCTCCGGGTCGACGAGCGTGATCAGGCCGACGTCCGGTAGTTCGAGCTCACGCGGGTCGGTCACCTCGATCGCCAGCACCTGGTGCCGGACGGCCAGCCGGCGCATGGTCCGCTCCCAGGGCGCTGTCTGGGCGGGGTCGTCGGGCAGTCCGTCGAGGAAGTCGGAGACCACCACGACCAGCCCACGCCGGTTGGCGATCCGGTGCAGCGCGTCGAGGCCGTCCGCCAGATCGGGCGGTCGGGTCGCCGGCCCACGCCCCGGCCGGTCGGTGGGCGCGGTGGCCCGGGGGGCGGCGAGCAGCGCGCGGAGCAGGGAAAGCAGATGGGTACGCCCGCTGCGGGCCGGGAAGCGGCGTACCCCGTCGGCGCGGAGCACCTGTGCGCCGAGGCGGTTGCCGACGCCCGCGGTCAGGAACCCGACCGCCGCGACGGCAGCTACCGCCAGTTCCCGTTTGTCCAGTTCGGCGGTGCCGAACTCCATGCTGGCGCTGCCGTCGACGAGCAGCCAGGTGGTCAGTTCCCGGTCGGCGTCGACCTGCCGGACGTGCGGCACGGCGGTGCGGGCGGTCACCGCCCAGTCCATCCGGCGCACCTCGTCCTCGCCCGGCCGGTATTCGCGACTGCCGGAGGGTTCACTGCCGGGACCGGGCAGCAGACCACGGTACTGGCCGTGCAACAGGCCGTTCAGCCGGCGCGTGACGGTCAGCTCCAGGCGACGCAGGCGCTGGTCCGGGGCCAGCTCGGCCAGACCGGGGTCGGCTGGCGCGACAGTGGCGCGTCTCATGCCGCCGCCAGATCCGGTGTCTGCAGCGGGTGGCCGGTGGCCAGCCGGGGCGGCGGTACCGCCTCGACGAGCCGTCGCACCACGCTTTCCGCCGTCACCCCGTCGGCCACCGCGTCGAAGGAGAGCACCAGCCGGTGGGCAAGGACGTCGACGGCCAGCTCGCGAATGTCCTCGGGCAGCACGTACTCCCGCCCTCGCAGCAGGGCCTGCGCCCGGGCCGCCGCGACCAGGCCCAGTGTTGCTCGGGGACTGGCCCCGTACGCCAACAGCGGGGCGATCTCCGGTAGCCCGAACCGGCCCGGGTCGCGGGTGGCGAGGATCAGCCGCACCACGTACTCGGCCAACGCGTGGTGGACGAAGACCCGCTCGGCGTGGATCTGGAGGTCCCTCAGCCGTTGGGCGTCGAGCACCTGGCGCGGTGTCGGCCGGTCGGTGCTCATCCGGTAGAGGATGGCCAGCTCGTCGGCGTCGCTGGGGTAGTCGACAACCACCTTCATCAGGAACCGGTCACGCTGCGCCTCCGGGAGCTGGTAGACCCCCTCGGACTCGATCGGGTTCTGGGTGGCCAGCACCAGGAACGGCTCCGGCACCGGCCAGCTGCGCCCGCCGATGGAGACCTGCCGTTCGGCCATCGCCTCCAGCAGCGCCGACTGGACCTTGGCCGGGGCCCGGTTGATCTCGTCGGCCAGCACCAGGTTGGCCATGATCGGGCCCAGCTCGATGTCGAAGGTCTCCTTCGACGCCCGGTAGATCCGGGTGCCGACGATGTCGGAGGGCACCAGGTCCGGAGTGAACTGGATCCGGGAGAAGGTGCCGCCGACCACCGTCGCGAGGGTCTGCGCGGCCAGTGTCTTGGCCACGCCGGGTACCCCCTCAAGGAGGCAGTGTCCGTTGGCGACCAGGGCGGTGAGCAGGCGTTCGACGAGGCGATCCTGCCCGACGATCACGCGTTTGACCTCGAAGAGGGTCTGTTCCAGCTCGATGCCGGTCGGCTCCGGATCGACCGGGCTGGGCATGCTGGCCAGGGTGTCCGAGATGTCCGTCACGGTGCTTGCTTCCCGGGCACAGGCCCGGCAAACGTGGGATTGTGCGGGCCGGACCGGCCCGGAGTGGCCGGAATGGGGATGAGCCGCGCGGAAGGGTGACGACCGTCGCGAGCCTGCCGAGGGCCGCCCAACCGGCAGGTGACCGACCGCGGGGTGCCCGACCGGGGACGAACCGGTCGAATACGGCCCTCGCCGACCGCCGAACTCGCGGCGGCGGCGTCCAGCGCGCCGATCCGCTCGGGTTCAGGGAAGTCGGGGCGTCCCCGTACTCAGGGCACCCCGACTTGGGCGAAAGCCGAGCGAATCGGGTTGTCCGAGGTAGCGGCCGGCGGGCCGGCACGCTGAGCGGACAGGGTCCGGCCCCCGCGCCGGATGCGACGGGGGCCGGGTGCCGGTTCGGTCAGGGTGTGTGGGTGAGCAGGGTGAAGCCCAGGTTGGCCGGTGTCCCGGCCGAGTTGCGGGTCTGCACGAAGACCGCGTTGGGCGTCAGCAACCGCGGGGCGACCGAGACCTCGCCGCCCGGCGGAATGCAGCAGGAGCCGGACAGGGACAGGGTGGCCAGGAAGGCACCGGCCGAGACGTTGTAACCGAAGATCACCTCGTACTCCCCGACGCCGTACTTGACCACGGTGCCGGTGCCGCGCGCCTTGGTGCCGTTGGAGTTGACGACGGTGAAGACGTTGGTGGCCACCAGCGGGGTGGCCGCGCTCGCCTTCAGCGCGGCTTTCGCGATACGCGCCGACTCGGCGCTGACCGGCGGCTGGGAGTTCGTGCCGCGTGCCGGCTGGACCGTTTCCTGCGGCGCCTTCGCCGACGGCTGGGCGATAGCGATGCCGCCGCCGGCGAGACTGAGCCCCAGGACAGCGAACGTGACCGCCGCCACCTTACGTCGGAAGGATGTGCTCATGACAGGTCCCCCTTGTGTGAGCGTGCGAATTCGGCCGACCCGCGGGGCGGGACGGATGACTGCCAACAAATAGGCGTACGACGACAGTTGGGCAGGGAAAGCTGCCTTGCTCACACCCGGCGAGATTGATTTCTCAGCAATCTGCATCCCCTCTGAGCTGCTGTTACTACTCAGAGTTGCGTCGTTTAAGCCAGATGGAACGTAGCACCGGAAAAAGCTGACAGTCAATAGTTGATCTCGCTTTTTCGGGGTGTCAACCAACCGTCAGACAATTGTGAAATGTGAGCGGATCACCATTCATGAAATGGGTTCGTCGGGCCCGACTACGATCATCTTCGTGATCGTCGACGCTCCACCCGCGCACCGGAACGCCCGGCTCGGCACTGCGCTCTGTTGGCTTGCCGTCGTACCCACCGCCCTCTGGGCAGGGGCCCGACTGCTCGGCCTGGACCGGGGGCCGTTGGTGCAGGCGCTCGCGTTCACGCCGTACGTCGCGGGAGTCAGCGTGCTGGTCCTGGCCCTCGCGCTCGCCCTGCGGCGCTGGTGGCCGGCGGCGGTCGCGGCCCTGGCGGCGGTGGCGTTGCTCGGTACCGTCGCACCTCGGGCGCTGGCCAACCCGCAGCCGGCGGCGGCCGGGCCGACCGTGCGGCTGCTCACCGCCAATCTGCTCGCCGGCGCCGGTGACGCGCGGACACTGGTGGAGCTGGTCCGGCGACAACAGGTGGACGTGCTCACCGTGCAGGAGTTCACGCCGGACGCGCAGGCCGCGCTGGATCAACTCGGCCTCGCCACGCTGATGCCGCACCGGCAGCTCAACCCCGAGATCGGCACCCCTGGCTCCGGGCTCTACTCGCGGTGGCCCATCACCGACGGCGGCGTCCGACGCAACCTCGAGGGCTGGGGCTTCAGCCAGGCGTACGCGACGGTGTCCGTCCCCGGAGGGCCCCCGGTCCGCGTCGAGTCGGCCCACCCCTCGGCGCCGTACGCGCTGGACCAGGTGGGTGCCTGGCGCGCCGACCTGACCGCCCAACCACCGGCCACCCCGGACGGTGGCCTGCGGATCCTCGCCGGAGACTTCAACGCGACCCTCGACCACGGTCCACTGCGGGCACTGCTGCGCAGCGGTTACGTCGACGCCGCCGATGCCACCGGGGCGGGCCTGACCGGCACCTGGGGTCCCTACGACGGTGACCTCATCCCACCCGTCACCATCGACCACGTCCTGGTCGACCACCGCATAGCGGTCCGCTCAGTCGAGGTGTTCACCCTGCCCGGCAGCGACCACCGCCCCGTCCAAGCCACCCTCACCCTCCCCCAACCCACCCCCTAACCCGTCACCCCCCACCCCCGCGCCCCCGGCCCCCGGCCCCCGCCCTCCGGCCCCCGGCCCCCGGCCCCCGGCCCCCGGCCCCCGGCCTCCGGCCTCCGCGCCGATCATGGACTTGTGGTGGGGGTTTTGGGCACCGGAGCCCGGTACGTACACCACCACAACTCCATGATCGACCAGGAAGGGGCGGGCGGGGCGCAGGGCGGGGTGGGGCTGGGAGGGGCGGGGTGGGGCTGGGAGGGGAGGGACGGGAGGGGAGGGAGGGGAGGGAGGGGAGGGAGGGGAGGGAGGGGAGGGGTGGGGTGGGGTGGGTGGGGTGGGGTGGGAGGAGGTGGGGAAGGTCGGGGGTTAGACGGAGGTGGGGGCTAGGCCGTAGGTCAGGGCGTCTACCAGGGCGTGCCAGCTGGCCTCGACCACGTTGGGGTGGACGCCTACCGTGGTCCAGTCGCGGCCATTGCCGTTCGAGGTTTCCAGCAGGACCCGGGTGACCGCGCCGGTGCCGTGACTGCCCTCCAGGATCCGCACCTTGTAGTCGGCCAACTCGAAGTCGCGCAGTTGCGGATAGTGCCGCGCCAGCCCCACCCGCAGCGCCTCGTCGAGGGCGTTGACCGGGCCGTTGCCCTCGGCGGTGGCGATCACCCGCTCACCGCGAACCCGGATCTTGACGGTCGCCTCGGAGACCACAGCGCCGTCCTCACGGTGCTCGACCAACACCCGGTACGACTCCAGGGTGAACGGTCGGGCCGGGCTGCCCTCCGGCATCTCGGAGCGGACCAGCAGCTCGAACGAGGCGTCGGCCGCCTCGAACGACCAGCCACCCGCCTCCAACTCCTTGACCCGCTTGGTGACCCGGTTCAGGGCGTCCGGGCTGGCGGCCAGGTCCAGGCCGAGCTCACGACTCTTGAGCTCGACGCTGGCCCGACCGGCCATCTCCGTGATGAGGATCCGCATGTCGTTGCCCACCACCGACGGGTCCACGTGGTTGTAGAGCAACGGGTCGACCTTGATCGCGCTCGCGTGCAGCCCCGCCTTGTGGGCGAAGGCAGCGGCCCCGGCGTACGCCTGGTGGGTGTCGGGGGCGATGTTGGCGATCTCGGCGATGGCGTGCGAGACCCGCACCATCTGTGCCAGGCAGCCCTCCGGTAGGACGGGCATGCCGAGCTTGAGTTGAAGGTTGGCGACGACAGCGAAGATGTCGGCGTTGCCTGGGCGCTCGCCGTACCCGTTGGCGGTGCCCTGCACGTGGCGGACGCCCGCCTCGACGGCGGCGATGGTGTTGGCCACCGCGCAGGAGGTGTCGTTCTGGGCGTGCATACCGAGCAGCCCGGCGTCGATCCCCAGCCGGTTCGTCAGGTCCTGGATCACGGCGGTCACCTGGGACGGCAGCATGCCGCCGTTGGTGTCGCAGAGCACCATCCGCTCGGCGCCGGCGGCGAGCGCGGTCTGCACCACGGCGGCGCCGTACGCGGGGTCGTGCCGGTAGCCGTCGAAGAAGTGTTCGCCGTCGACGAAGACCCGTCGACCCTCGCGGACGAGGTGGTTGACGGTGTCGTGGATCATCGCGAGGTTCTCCGCGCCGGTGGTGCGCAGCGCGCGCTCGACGTGCCGGGTGTCGGCCTTGGCGACCAGGGCCACGGCCGGGGTCTGCGCGTCAAGCAGGGCGCGTACCTGGGGGTCGTCCGCAACCGCGACGCCGGCCTTGCGGGTGGCGCCGAACGCGACGAGTACGGCGTGCCGCAGGTCCAGTTCGGTGCGGGCGCGGCGGAAGAACTCGGTGTCCTTGGGCACCGCGCCCGGCCAGCCGCCCTCGATGAAGCCGACGCCGAACTCGTCGAGCAGCCGGGCCACGGCCAGCTTGTCGACCACCGAGTAGGTGAGCCCCTCGCGCTGAGCGCCGTCGCGCAACGTGGTGTCGAAGACCTGGAACGTCATCAGGATCCTTTCTCGGAGCAACAAAAAGACCTCCCGCGGATGCGGGAGGTCTGCGCGCTCGGCAGAGGGGAGAGCCGGCGCGCTAGGTCGCAATAATCAGGGCGGTGCTGGTCACGATGGCCACTCTGCCACCCCTCCCCCGAATGTGGGAGGAACAATCCATATAGCGGGATGGTGACGGAGGGTTCGTACGCCCCGAACCACCGCTCGTGATCGGCTTCACAAGCCACCTGGGCCACTCATCGGGGGAACCAGCCATGCGGAAGCATCTGGAACGGATCCGATGATGGCCACCGCGCCGTCTGCAAGGAGGACCTGTGCTCACCGTCAGTGACCGCTTACCTGAGCACGGCCTCGCCGCCTGCGTATCGCTGGACGCGAACAACGCGTCCACGGCGGTCAACCACACGTCCCACGAGGGCACGTGGTGTGTGGTCTTCGTCGGGCCGATGGGTTTCACCACCATCAGCCCGACGGGGATCGCCGACGAGACCTCCGCCGGCGGATTCTGACCATGGGCCTGGACGCGATCAAGGCAGCCCTGCCGGAGTACGCCAACGACATCAGGCTCAACCTGGGCGCCACAATCGGTGCCTCGGCGTTGACCCCACCGCAGACCTGGGGCGTCGCGCTGGCCTGTGCGGTGACCGCTCGCAACCCGGTGGTGTTGCGGGAGATCGCAGCCGAGGCGCTCGGGCACCTCGGGCCGGAAGGCGTCGAGGCGGCCAAGGGCGCTGCGGCGATCATGGCGATGAACAACATCTACTACCGGGCCAAGCACCTGATCGGCGATGAGCTGTACGCCTCGATGCCGGCCCGACTGCGGATGCGGATCATCGCGAGGCCGGGGGTGGACAAGGGCGACTTCGAACTCTGGTGTTTTGCCGTGTCGGCCATCGCCGGCTGTGAGGTGTGCCTGGAGTTGCACGAGAAGAAGCTGCGCGGCAGCGGCTTCACCAGAGAGCAGCTGCACGAGGCCCTGCGGATCTCCGCCGTGGTGCACGCCGCGGCGGTCACCCTGGACGCCGAGACCGCCCTGGCCTGAACACGTACGCCCGAGACGGGCCGACGCCGCACCTCGCGGCCCCGGCCCCTCGCCGTACAGCGGCCTGTCGCCGCGCCGCGGTCTGATCGCCGTTTCCGGCCCCCGACGGCCGGGTAGCTCCTGCGGGGACGCACCCACCTTCGGCGAGACGATCGGCGACAGTCAGGAGTGAACGGCATGGACAGGATCGATCCGCACGCCACCCACGCGGGTCCGGACCCGCTGCGCGGCGGCGACCAGGGCGCGGTGCCCGGCGGCCCGCCGGCCGGCACGTTCGACCCCTGGCGCTACCGGGACCACGCCGGCGTGGCCGACGTCGACCTGGTCGGCTACAAGGTCGAGGCCACCGACGGGGGAATTGGCAAGATCGACAGCGCCAGTCACGAGGTGGGCGGCAGCTACCTGGTCGTGGACACCGGGCCCTGGATCTTCGGCAAGAAGGTGATGTTGCCGGCCGGCACCGTCAACCAGGTCGACCACGACCAGCGCACCGTCTCCGTCGACCGGACCCAGGACCAGATCAAGGCCGCCCCGGAGTACGACGAGACCAGCCACAGCGACCCGAGCTACCGGGATCAGCTCGGCGGCTACTACGACGAGACGTACGGCGCGCTCCCGCCCGGCACCGCACGCTGACTGTTCGACCCGACGGCCGGTGGGGCACTGTCCCACCGGCCGTTACCGTGTGAACGTGGACGTCACCGAGAACAACCCCCAGCTCTCGCTCCCCGCCACCTTCAACTTTCGCGATGTCGGTGGCTACCTCGGCCACGACGACCGGTCGGTACGCCGAGGTCGGCTCTACCGCTCCGACTCGCTGCACCGCCTCACCGAGCAGGACCGCGACGCGTTCGCCGCGATCGGGATCCGCACCGTCATCGACCTGCGCCGCCCCACCGAGGTGGAGCGCGACGGCCGGGTGCCGGAGTACCAGGGACTGACCTACCGGAACATCCACCCGGAGCACGCCGACTGGGCGGGTACGCCGCACGAGGAGGGCGCCAGCCTGGCCCGGTACCTCGCGGACCGGTACGCCGACCTGGCCCAGACCGGCACCGCCGGGCTGGCCGAGGCGGTCGGCCTGATCGCCGACTCCGCCAACGCCCCGGTGGTGGTGCACTGCGTCGCCGGCAAGGACCGCACCGGCATCGTGTGCGCGTTGACCCTCGCCGTGCTCGGCGTCGACGACGCGGACATCACCGCGGACTACGCGTTGAGCAGTGTGGCGTCGGCCCGGTACAGCGCCTGGCTGGCTTCCGTCACCCCGGGCGGCGTGGACGTGCCGGCACCGTTCCTGAGCTCGCCCGCGGAGGCGATGCAGATCTTCCTCGACGAGTTGCGCGCGGGGCACGGCTCGGTCGAGGCGTACCTGCGCCACGCCGGGGTGACCGAGGAACAGCTCGCCGCGCTCCGCGACCACCTGCTCGACGAGCCAGCTGAGGCGCAGCCCGGCGACGCGTAGAGCCGACTGCGCCGGCCCGTCCGGGTGGACGGGCCGGCGCGGCGACGGAGATCAGAAGACCCGCTGCACCCAGCCGTGCGGGTCGGCCGCCTTGCCCCGCTGGATGTCGACCAACTGCTGACGCAGGGCCATGGTGACCTGACCGGGCTCGCCACCACCGATCAGGAACTCGCCGTCGGGGAAGCGGACCCCACCGATCGGGGTGACCACCGCGGCGGTGCCGCAGGCGAACACCTCCTTCAGGCGTCCGCTGGCGGCGTCGGCCTGCCAGTCGGCGAAGCTGACCGGCCGCTCCTCGACCTGGTGTCCGGCCCCGGCGGCCAGCGCGAGGACGGCGTCGCGGGTGATGCCCGGCAGGATCGTGCCGGTCAACGGTGGGGTGACCACTGTGCCGTCGTCGTAGACGAAGAAGACGTTCATGCCGCCCAACTCGTCGACGAACCGGCGCTCCACCGCGTCCAGGAAGACGACCTGGTCGCAGCCGGCCTCGATGGCCTCCGCCTGGGCGGCGAGCGACGCGGCGTAGTTGCCGCCGCACTTGGCCGCGCCGGTGCCACCGGGCGCGGCCCGGGTGTAGTCCGGGGAGACCCAGACGGTGACCGGCTTGACGCCACCGGTGAAGTACGCCCCGACCGGTGAGGCGATCACCATGTAGAGGTACTCGTTGGCCGGCCGGACGCCGAGGAAGACCTCGCTGGCGAACATGAACGGCCGCAGGTAGAGGCTGCCGTCCTCGCCGGTGGGGATCCACTCCCGGTCGATCTCGATGAGCTTGTGCAGCGAGTCGACGAACACGTCCGGCGGCAGCACCGGCATCGCCATCCGCTGCGCGGACGTGGCGAAGCGGGCCGCGTTGGCATCGGGCCGGAACATCGTCACGCCACCGTCGGCAGTGCGGTACGCCTTGAGCCCTTCGAAGATCTCCTGCGCGTAGTGCAGCACCGCGCTGGCCGGGTCCATCGGGATCGGGGCTCGGGCCTCCACCCGTGCGTCGTACCAGCCCTTGCCGTCGGCGTAGCGGACGGTGACCATGTGGTCGGTGAAGACCCGGCCGAACCCGGGGTTGGTCAACAGTGCGGCCCGGTCGGCGACGGATACCGGCGCGAGATTCGGACGGATCTCGAAATCGAGCTTGTCACCACCGCTCATCGCGCTGACCTCCCTGCGGGACAACGGCATGCGGGACCGCACACCGACATGGCTGTGCCAGAAACTTACCCCGAACGCTCGTTCAGCGGGTAACGCCGGTCGGGCTGCCTGCGGCAGACCGGGCGCCCCGCGGGCCGGGATGATCAGGCTACGGCGTGGGCGGCGAGCCGGTCGCCGACCTCTTCGGTACGCAGCGTCACGCCCGGCACGCGGCCGGCCAGCTCGGCGGCGACCGCCGCGTTGACCCGAGCGGCCGACTCGCTGTGCCCGAGCTGCTCCAGCAGCAACGCGGCGGAGAGCACCGCGGCGACCGGGTCGGCGATGCCCTGCCCGGCGATGTCCGGCGCCGAGCCGTGCACCGGCTCGAACATCGAGGGGTACGCCCCCTCGGGGTTGATGCAACCGCTGGCGGCCAGCCCGATGCCGCCGGTGACGGCCGCGGCGATGTCGGTGAGGATGTCGCCGAAGAGGTTGTCGGTGACCACCACGTCGTAGCGCTGCGGCTGGGTGACCAGGAACATGGCCGCCGCGTCGACGTGCTGGTACTCGGTCTCGATGTCCGGGTGCTCGGCGGCGACCGCGTCGAACGTACGCGCCCAGAGCGACCCGGCGTGGGTGAGCACGTTGGTCTTGTGCACCAGGGTGACCTTGCGCCGCTCCCGGCGGCCGGCGCGGGCGAACGCGTCGCGGATCACGCGCTCCACGCCGTGCCGGGTGTTCAGGCTCTCCTCGGTGGCGACCTCGGCCGGGGTGTCCCGGTGCAGGGAACCACCGGCACCGGCGTAGAGCCCCTCGGTGCCCTCGCGCACCACCACGAGGTCGACCTCGCCCGGCTTCACGTTGCCCAGCGGGCCGGCGACCCCGGGCCAGAGCCGGGACGGGCGCAGGTTGACGTACTGGTCGAAGGCGAAACGGAGCTTGAGCAGCAGCCCACGCTCCAGCACACCCGGCGGGACCGTCGGGTCACCGACCGCGCCGAGCAGGATCGCGTCGTGCCCGGCCAGCTCGGTCAGCACCGAGTCGGGCAGCACCTCCCCGGTACGGTGCCAGCGGGCGGCGCCGAGGTCGTACTCGGTGGCCTGCACGTCGGGCAGCACCGCGTCGAGGACCTTGCGGGCCTGCGCGACCACCTCGGGCCCGATGCCATCTCCGGCCACCACCGCGATCCGCGCCACGACCGCACTCCTCTGCTCAACGGTTGTTCGGGCAACGGTACGTCGCCGTCCCGCCTCCCGGTACGCGGCGTCCACGATTTGGGATTCCGGATGCACAGCACCCTCTCAGCTGGGACTCATGGGGCGGTCATCTCCGCTGCCTACGGTAGGACCCAGTGGGTCGCGGGGGCCTGCTGACCGACGGGGTCGCGGTGACGCGGCGCCATGTGCGAGGGGGCAGATGCGATGCGCATCGACGAGCAGCCGCGGACCCGCTGGCCGGACACGTCCGCGTTCCGCAACCGCCGGCCGGACCTTCGACTCGGCAGTCGCCGGCACCGGATCGACCCGGCCGCCGCCACCGAGGGCCGGATCGCGGTGCAGCACACCGTACGCACCGCGACCGCCGAGTACACCCTGCTGCTCAACGCCCCCGAGTGGCTCGGCCGCCGGGGCGTGGGCGAGGCGCTGCGGGACAGCGTCGCCGAATTGCGCGCCATCGACCTCACCTACGGGCCCAACCGGCCGGAGAGCCTGGTCTCCCGACTGCGTCGGGGCGAGATCAGCCCGGAGTCGTACCCTCCGCTCGCCGATCTGGTGGACCGCTGCGCCGCGATGCGCGCGGCCACCGACGGGTGGTTCGACGCCTGGGCGGTGCCCGGCGGCTTCGACCCGGGCGGCCTGCTCGGCGGTTGGGCTGTGGAACGGGCCGCCGAGCGACTGCGCAACGCCGGCATCCACGACTACGCCGTACTCGCCGGCGCTGACCTCGTCGTCCGGGGCCGCGCGCCGCACGGCGGTCCCTGGCGGGTCGCGGTGCACCACCCGACCGCACCCGAGCGCGCGCCGCTGGTGCTGGAGATGACCGCCGGTGCGGTCGGCACCTCCGGGGTGAGCGGGCGGCAGGGGCACGTGGTGGACCCGCACACCGGCGAGCCGGCCGATCACCTCGTCGCCGCCACTGTGGTGGGCCCCGACCTGACGATCGCCGACGCCTACGCCACAGCGCTCTACGCCGCCGGCCCCACCGGCCTGGCGTGGTTCCGGGGCAACTCCGACTATCGCGCGCTCTTCGCCCACCGTCGCTGAGCGGAACGACGTAGCGATCGGCCCCCACGGTCTCGGCAACGACAGTGGGGGCCGGTCAGCGACGAGTGCGCGTGGCTCGCACAACCGAGGGGTGCGGACCGGTCGGGCCGGACGTCGACCGCGCCACCCGAAGACGGGCCGGCGCCTCGAACTCGGCCAGTGACCGCAGTGCGTACGCTAGCGAATCGACGCAACTCGACGCAAGAGTCTCCACACCGGACCGTCGCTACCGGAGACTGCGTTGATCTGTGGTTGACCGGCGGCGAGGCAGTTTCGACATGATGAACGACGGATGGCACGCTATCCGCCGTGAGTTTCGATCTGAGCGTGTGGGCCCTGGAGGACGGGGCGACGCCCGAGGACGTGCGGACAGCGGTCAACGGTTGCCGGCAGGGGCGGCACGTGGACCGCTACCCCGATCCGCGGGTGGTCAGCTTCTACCGGGCGATCACCGCCTCCTATCCGGACCGTCACCCCGGCCCGAACAGCCCGTGGGCGGTGGCACCGCTGCACGCGGCCCACGACCACGTCGAGCTGAACCTGCACCCGACCTGCGCGGACCAGGTGCTACTGGACATCGAACGGCTGGCCGGCGAGCACGGGCTGATGCTCTTCGACCCGCAGGACGGCTCGGTCTACCCGCCGCCGGCGCGGCTGCCCGGCTGACCTGACCGGCGGCACGGACGGGAAATGACGAGGGGCCCGGCGAATCGCCAGGCCCCCCACGGTGTTTGTCGTCTACTACTCGTCGCGCAGGTCGGCGGCGCTGGCCGCCGTGGCGCCGATCGAATCGGCGGCCGACGTGAGCAGGTCGGCGCCGAGCGCCTGGTCGACGGTGAGCGTCATCAGCGTCTCGCCGCCCGCCTCCCGACGAGCCACCTGCATGGCGGCGATGTTGATGCCCGACTCGCCGAGCAGGGTACCGACAGTGCCGACCACACCGGGCCGGTCGGCGTAGCGAAGGAAGAGCAGGATGCCCTCCGCGCCGATCTCCACGTCGAAGCCGTCCACCTCGGTCAGCTTCAGCACGTCCCGAGCGCCGGAGTGGGTGACAGTGCCGGAGACACTGACCGTCCGGCCGTCCGGCAGCGCGCCGCGCACCGTGACCAGGGTCGGCTGCTCGGCCGTCTCGCCCAGCGTGGCCAGGGTGACCTCAACGCCACGCTCGGCGGCCAGGTGCGGGGCGTTGACGTAGGTGACCTGCTCCTCGACCACGGAGCTGAACAGGCCCTTGGTGGCGGCGAGCTTGAGCACCGACACGTCGTGGCTGACGATCTCACCGCGGACCTCGACAGTGACGCTGGCGGCGACCCCACCGGCGACCGCGGTGAACGCCCGGCCGAGCTTCTCCGCCAGCGGCAGCAGCGGCCGAACGTCCTCGGCGACCACACCGCCGGCCTGCACGTTCACCGCGTCCGGAACGAACTCGCCCTGCAACGCCAGCTTGACGCTCTTGGCCACGGCGAGACCGGCCTTGTCCTGCGCCTCGTGGGTGGAGGCGCCCAGGTGCGGGGTGGCCACCACGTTGTCGAAGGCGAACAGCGGCGACGAGGTGCACGGCTCCTTGCTGTAAACGTCGACACCGGCGCCGGCGACCCGACCCTCGGCGATCGCGTCCGCGAGCGCCTGCTCGTCGACCAGCCCACCACGGGCGGCGTTGATGATTCGAACGCCGGGCTTGACCAGCGCCAGCTCCTTCTCACCGATCAGCCCCACCGTCTCCGGCGTCTTCGGCAGGTGGATGGAGATGAAGTCGCTCTCCCGCAGCAGCTCCTCCAGGCCGACCAGGCGGACGCCGAGCTGCGCCGCGCGGGCCGGCTGGATGTACGGGTCGTACGCGATCAGCCGGGTGCCGAACGCGGCGATGCGAGACGCGAAGAGCACCCCGATACGGCCGAGCCCGACCACGCCCACCGTCTTGCCCTGCACCTCGACGCCTGTGTACTTCGACCGCTTCCACTCCCCCGCCTTGAGCGCGGAACTGGCGCTCGCGGTGTTACGGGCGACGGCGAGCAGCAGCGCGACGGCCTGCTCGGCGGCGGAGACGATGTTGGAGGTGGGCGCGTTGACGACCATGACGCCCCGCGCGGTGGCGGCCGGCACCTCGACGTTGTCCAGCCCGACGCCCGCCCGGGCGACCACCTTGAGTCGCGGCGCGGCGGCGACCGCCTCGGCGTCGATCTGGGTCGCGCTGCGCACGATGACGGCGTCGGCCTCGGAGAGCGCCGAGAGCAGGGCCGGACGGTCGGTGCCGTCGACGTGACGGACGTCGAAGTCGTGGGCGAGCACCTCGATGGCGGCGGGGGCGAGTTCTTCGGCGATCAGTACGACAGGATTCATCGGTCCTCGTAGAGGTCGTGTATGCGATCGGCCCGGGCGGCGGGGGCGCCGCACTGCGCCCTGCGCTGATCCGTGCCGTGGCCGTCAGGTGCCGGCTGCTGCACCTACAGGCGATCGTAGGGGCCCCGCTGGTCGGCGTGTTCCGGTCTTCGGGGTGAGTGCCCTCACACGCCCGGTCGAGCGACGGACATCGGCCGTTCACCGCACCGACACTGTTGCTCCGGCCGCGCCGAGCACCGGCGGCGCTGGTCAGCCGGTCACTGCGGGAGAGTCGTGGCACACGAACACTGCCGCCCGACGTATCGACGGGCGGCAGCATGCCGGGCAGCCCCGGGGCGGCGCTGGGGAGAGCGCCGGCCCAGGGGCTGTCGGTGGATCGTCGGTCGGACGGGTCAGGCGGTCTCGGTGATCGGGCGGTCGACCCAGCTCATCATGCCGCGCAGCTTCTTGCCGGTCTCCTCGATCGGGTGCGCCGCACCCTCGGCCTGCCACTTGGTGAAGTTGGGCCGGCCGGCCTCGTCCTCGGCGACCCACTCGCGGGCGAACTCGCCGGACTGGATCTCACTCAGGATCTTGCGCATCTCGTCCTTGACCCGGGAGTCGATGATGCGCGAGCCGCGGGACAGGTCGCCGTACTCGGCGGTGTCGGAGATGCTGTAGCGCATCTTCGCGATGCCGCCTTCGTACATGAGGTCGACGATCAGCTTCAGCTCGTGCAGGCACTCGAAGTAGGCGACCTCCGGGGCGTAGCCCGCCTCGGTGAGCACCTCGAAACCGGTCTGCACCAGCGCCGAGGCGCCGCCGCAGAGCACCGCCTGCTCGCCGAAGAGGTCGGTCTCGGTCTCCTCGGTGAAGGTGGTCTTGATCGCGCCGGCACGGGTGCCGCCGATCCCCTTGGCGTACGCGAGGGCGAGCGCGAGCGCGTTGCCGCTGGCGTCCTGCTCGACGGCGACGAGACAGGGCACGCCCTTGCCGTCGCTGTACTGGCGGCGGACCAGGTGGCCGGGGCCCTTGGGGGCGACCATCGCCACGTCCACCTCGGCCGGCGGCTTGATCAGGCCGTACCGGATGTTGAAGCCGTGGCCGAAGAAGATCGCCTTGCCGGGGGCCAGGTGCGGCTCGATCGACTCGGCATAGATCTTGCGCTGGGCGGTGTCCGGTGCGAGCACCATGATCACGTCGGCCTCGGCCGAGGCCTCGGCCGGCGTGAGCACCCGAAGGCCCTGCTCCTCAGCCTTGGGACGGCTCTTCGAGCCCTCCGGCAGGCCGATCACCACGTCGACGCCGGAGTCGCGCAGCGACAGCGCGTGGGCGTGGCCCTGGCTGCCGTAGCCGATCACCGCGACCTTCTTGGCCTGGATCAGGCCGAGGTCGGCATCGTCGTCGTAGTACACCTCAACGCTCATGAGAACTTCCCTTTCGTACGACGGCCGGGGCGGCCCGTCGTGGTCTGTGCGGATGAATGCGCCGGACGGTCGGCCGAGGCCGACCGGTGGCGGGTCAGGCGGCCCGCAGCGCGGGACCGGCGGTGATCGAACGCGAGCCGCGCCCGATGGCCACCAGCCCGGACTGGACCATCTCCTTGATGCCGAAGGCCTCGAGGTCGCGCAGGAGCGCGTCGAGCTTGTCCGGGGTGCCGGTGGCCTCGATGGTCAGTGTGTCCGGTGCGACGTCGACCACCCGGGCGCGGAACAGGTTGACGGTCTCCAGCACCTGCGACCGCGCAGCCCGGTCGGCGCGCACCTTCACCAGCAGCAACTCCCGGGCGACCGAGACCTGGGGATCCAGCTCAACGATCTTGAGCACGTTGACGAGCTTGTTCAGCTGCTTGGTGACCTGCTCCAGAGGGGACGACTCCGCGTTGACCACGATGGTGATCCGGGAGACGTCCGGGTTCTCGGTCTCGCCGACCGCGAGGCTGTCGATGTTGAAGCCGCGCCGGGAGAACAGGCCGGAGACCCGGGCGAGCACGCCCGGCTTGTTCTCCACCAGCACGGACAGGGTGTGCATGGTCATGCCACGGCCTCGCTTCGCTCGGTCATGGCATGACCATGCGCAACACTGAGCTTGATGATTCGTTCGCTTCGCTCACTCATTAGATGTCATCCTCGTCAAAGACCGGGCGGACGCCACGGGCGAACATGATCTCGTCGTTGCTGGTGCCGGCGGCGACCATCGGCCAGACCATCGCGTCCTTGCCGACCACGAAGTCGATCACCACGGGGGCGTCGTTGATCTCCATGGCGGCGGCGATGGTCTTGTCCACGTCATCGGCGCTCTCGCACCGCAGCCCGACGCAGCCCAGGGCCTCGGCGAGCTTGACGAAGTCGGGGATGCGGTGCTTGTGGGTGCCGAGCTCGGTGTTGGAGTAGCGCTCGTTGTAGAAGAGCGTCTGCCACTGCCGGACCATGCCGAGGTTGCCGTTGTTGATGACGGCGATCTTGACCGGGATGCCTTCCAACGCGCAGGTGGCCAACTCCTGGTTGGTCATCTGGAAGCAGCCGTCCCCGTCCACCGCCCAGACCACAGTGTCCGGCTTGCCGACCTTGGCGCCCATCGCCGCCGGCACCGCGTAACCCATCGTGCCGAGACCGCCGGAATTCAACCAGGTGTACGGCTTCTCGTAGGAGATGAACTGCGACGCCCACATCTGGTGCTGGCCCACCCCGGCCACGAAGATCGCGTCCGGGCCGACGATCTCGCCCAGCCGCTTGATCACGTACTGCGGGGACAGGGTCCCGTCGACCGGCTCGTCGTAGCCCAGCGGGTAACGGTTGCGCAGGTCGTCGAGCTGCGTCCACCAGTCAGCGAGGTCGGCGGTGCGCCCCGACGACCGCTCGGCGGTGACAGCGGCGATCAGCTCGTCGATGACGTGCTTGGCGTCGCCGACGATCGGGACGTCCACGTGCCGGTTCTTGCCGATCTCGGCGGGGTCGATGTCCGCGTGCACCACGACCGCGTCCGGGGCGAACGAGTCCAGTTTGCCGGTGACCCGGTCGTCGAAGCGTGCGCCGAGCGCGACGATCAGATCCGCCTTCTGCAGGCCGTAGACCGCGGCGACGGTGCCGTGCATGCCGGGCATCCCCAGGTGCTGCTGATGCGAGTCGGGGAACGCGCCGAGCGCCATCAGCGTGGTGACGACCGGGATGCCGGTCAGCTCGGCCAGCCGCCGCAGCCCGTCGGTGGCACCGGCTTTGAGGACCCCGCCGCCGACGTAGAGCACCGGGCGTCGGGCTGCGGCCATCAGCCGCGCCGCCTCCCGGATCTGCTTGCCGTGCGGGTGCAGGGTGGGCCGGTAGCCGGGCAGGTCCAGGGTGGGCGGCCAGGAGAAGGTGGTCGACGCCTGGAGCACGTCCTTGGGGATGTCGACAAGCACCGGGCCGGGTCGCCCGCTGCTGGCCAGGTGGAACGCCTCGGCCAGCACCCGGGGGATCTCCTCGGCGTTCTGCACGAGGAAGTTGTGCTTGGTGATCGGCAGGGTGATGCCCTGGATGTCCGCTTCCTGGAAGCCGTCGGTGCCGATCAACGGGCTGGCCACCTGCCCGGTGATGGCCACCATCGCCACCGAGTCCATGTACGCGTCCGCGATCGGGGTGACCAGGTTCGTCGCGCCCGGGCCGGAGGTGGCGATGCAGACCCCGACCTTGCCGGTGGCCTGCGCGTAGCCGGTTGCCGCGTGCCCCGCGCCCTGCTCGTGCCGCACCAGGATGTGCCGGACCGTCGAGTCGTAGAGCGGGTCGTACGCCGGCAGGATCGCGCCGCCCGGAATGCCGAAGACGACGTCGACGTCGAGCGCCTCGAGGGACCGCACGAGCGAGCCGGCCCCGGAGATCGGGGTCGCGGCGGCGGGCCGTACCGCCGGGGCGGCCGGGTTGGCCGTGCGCGTGGCGGCCTGGTCGACGTCGACGGTCGGGTCGGCGGTCGCGCGGGCCCGGCGGGCGGTGTGGGCGAGGGTCTCGGGCGTGGGTCTCGTCATGGCGGTTCTGGCCTTCGGCTGGAGTGGCTGGTGGCTAGTCAAGCGATGCGACGCGGGCGGGGCCCGCTCGCCAGGTTCCGATGGCAATAAAAACGGCCCTCGTGCAGATGCACGGGGCCAGCGCACTCTCGGTGAGGGAGAGTGCGCTCAGGTAAGTACTCGCAGCGACCGGTACGACGACATGCGGCTAAGCCTGACGCATCTCACGCGATGAGTCAACTGATCCCACATGTTGGTTAACGGAGGTCGGCGCGTCGACCGGCGACGCGCCATCGGCGGGCGGGTTGAGCTGCCCGGACATACCCGGAACGCGGCGTGGCGCGGGCACCGGAGCGGGACGCGCACCCGGTGACGTGGCCGCCTCCAGCATCGCCTCCAGGTGCTCGGCCGGCACGCCCCAGCCGAAGAGCGCGCCCTGGCCGAAGCGGCAACCGGCCGCCACCACCGCGGCCAACTCGGTCGGGGTGGTCACCCCCTCGGCGATCACCTCCAGCCCCAACTGGTGACCTAGGCGCATGACGATGTCGACCATCGGGGCGAACGCCGGGCCGTCCTGGCCGACCGGGCGGACCGGCTCGTGCTCGGCGACCAGGCTGTGGTCGATCTTGAGGATGTCGATCGGCAACCGACGCAGCTGCCCCAGCGACGAGTAACCGGCCCCGAAGTCGTCGAGCGCGATCCGGACACCGGTCAAGCGCAGCGCGGTCAGCCGCCGGATCAGCTCGTCCAGGTCGGTGGCGACCGCGTGCTCGGTGACCTCCAGCACCAGCCGCTGCGGCGGCACGTGGTGGGCGCGCAGCGCCTCGGCGACCTGGACCACGTACTCCGGGGCGTGCAGCTCGCGCGGGGAGACGTTGACCGACACCCAGACGTCGTGCCCGTCCGCGAGCCACCGGGAGAGCTGGTAGCAGGCCTGATGCAGCACCCAGGCACCGAGCGGGGCGATCATCCCGCACTCCTCGGCGAGCGGGATGAACTCGTCCGGACGCACGTTGCCCAGCTCAGGATGGTGCCAGCGGAGCAGCGCCTCGGCGCCGACCGGCCGCACCGACGGCAGCGACGCCACCGGCTGGAACGCCAACCGCAGCTCGTCGCGGTCGATCGCGCCGCGCAGCTCGTGCTCCACCGTCGTACGCCGGCGCAGCAGTTGGTCGTACGCGGCGTCGTACCGCTCGATGCGGTTCTTGCCACGCTGCTTGGCGTAGCGCAACGCCAGGTCGGCGTGGCGCAGCAGCAGCTCCACGTCGGGCTCGTCGGCCCAGTCGGCCACCCCGATGCTCACCGACAGGAAGACCGGCCCCTCCGGCTGGTCGTAGGGGCGGTTGATCACCCCGAGGAGCCGTTCGGCGACCCGGTCCGCCTCGACCGGCCGGCCCTGCATGAGTACGGCGAACTCGTCGCCACCCAGCCGGGCGGCCACGTCGCCGGGGCGCAGGTTGCCGCGCAGCCGCCGGCCCACTTCGGCCAGCACGGCGTCGCCCACGTCGTGGCCCCGCATGTCGTTGACGTTCTTGAAGCCGTCCAGGTCCAGGCCGAGCAGCACACACGGGTTGTGGTCGGCGGCGTTGCGGTGCAGCGCCCGAAGCAGCCCGCGCCGGTTGGCCAACGACGTCAGCGGATCGGTGTGCGCCAGCTCACGGAAGTGCGCCTCCCGCTCGGCCAGGCGGCTCGCGTACCCCCGGACGTCGCGAAGGGTGAGGTACTGCCGTGCCACCAGGGCGAAGCCCTCCACGCTGCCGGCCACGATGCCCGCCGCGGTGAACCGGCCGTCCTGGGCGAGGTGGTACATGGCCGAGGCGGCCATCGCCAGCATCGGGGCGATCGCGTACTCGCCGTCGCTACCGACCAGGTCAAGGTCGATCTGCCCCGGCCGGTCGGCCCGGTAAACAGTGAGCGCCACGGTCAGCAGGCCGGCGGCGAGCACCACCGCGCCGGTCAGCGCCATTGTCGGCCCGGCCTGGCAGAGCCCGGCGCTCAGACCCAGCCCACCGCAGGTCACCGCGCTGATGCCGGCGCCGAGCGCGGCGAGCCGTCGACGTGGGGTGGCGGCCCGGAAGACGATGATCACGACGAGCCCCGCGCTGAGCGCGGCGCTCACAGTGGCCACCAGGATCGCCGGGCAGGCCATCGGGGTGGCCGCACCGAGCAACCTGGTGGGCTCGGAGAAGAGCACCCAACCGACGAACCACAGCGCCGCCGCCATGACCAGGCCGTCCAGGGCGAGCCGGGCCGTCCCGGCCGCGGTGGCGGCCACCCCGGGCAGCCGGAGCAGACCAGCCGCGAAGGCCAGCCCGCTCACCGCTGCGCCGATCGCCACCATCGTCGCCCAACCGGTGCGCTGCCCCTGCTCGTGGGCCCAGTGGTCGTTCGCGCTGAGCGTGGCGACCACCCCGGCCAGGAGGCTGAGCAGGGCAACTCCGGCGGCGCCTGCGAGCAGCACGTGTGCCGGCCGACGCGGCACCGCCCGCCGCCGGGCGACGACGGTCAGCAGCACGGCGGCCACCGCGGCGACGAGCCCGCTGAGCGCCGCGACAGCGACCATGCCCGGTGGAAAATGCACGCCTCCAAGAGTGCCGGATGGGCGCACGTCATGGGGGGCTGAGTGTGCATCTGTTGGGACACGGCAGATACGGGGGCGGGCCGGTGCGTCGACGGTGTCATGCTGGTATGCATGCCTGAGCTGCGGTCGAGGACTTCCACACACGGTCGGACGATGGCCGGCGCCCGGGCCCTCTGGCGGGCCACCGGGATGACCGACGACGATTTCGGCAAGCCGATCGTCGCCATCGCCAACAGTTTCACCCAGTTCGTGCCCGGTCACGTACACCTCAAGGACATGGGTGGCCTGGTCGCCGACGCGGTCGCCGAGGCCGGTGGGGTGGGCCGGGAGTTCAACACCATCGCTGTCGACGACGGCATCGCGATGGGCCATGGCGGCATGCTCTACTCGCTGCCCAGCCGTGAGCTGATCGCCGACGCGGTCGAATACATGGTCAACGCGCACTGCGCGGACGCCCTGGTCTGCATCTCCAACTGCGACAAGATCACCCCCGGGATGCTGCTGGCCGCGCTGCGGCTCAACATCCCGACCGTCTTCGTCTCCGGCGGCCCGATGGAGGCCGGCAAGACGATGGCGATCGAGGGCGTTGTGCACAGCAAGATCGACCTGATCGACGCGATGATCGCCTCCTCCAACGAGGCGGTCACCGACGAGCAGCTCGGTGAGATCGAACGCTCCGCCTGCCCGACCTGCGGTTCCTGCTCCGGCATGTTCACCGCCAACTCGATGAACTGCCTCACCGAAGCGATCGGGTTGGCGCTGCCCGGCAACGGTTCGACACTTGCCACCCACGCCGCCCGCCGGTCACTGTTCGTCGAGGCCGGCCGGACCGTCGTGGAGATCTCCAAGCGGTGGTACGACGGCGACGACGACTCGGTGCTGCCGCGTACTGTCGCCTCCAAGGCCGCCTTCGAGAACGCTGTCGCCCTGGACGTGGCGATGGGCGGCTCCACCAACACGGTGCTGCACCTGCTGGCCGCCGCCCGCGAGGCGGAGATGGACTTCGGCGTCACCGACATCGACGCGATTTCCCGCCGGGTGCCGTGCCTGGCCAAGGTCGCACCGAACTCGCCGAACTACCACATGGAGGACGTGCACCGGGCCGGCGGCATCCCGGCGATCCTCGGCGAACTGGACCGGGCCGGGCAGCTCAACCGGAACGTGCACGCCGTGCACTCCCCCTCGCTGGCGCAGTGGCTGACCGACTGGGACGTGCGCGGCGGCTCCCCCACCCCGACGGCTGTCGAGCTGTTCCACGCCGCGCCGGGCGGGGTGCGTACCGTCGAGCCGTTCTCCACCACCAACCGGTGGTCGTCGCTGGACACCGACGCGGCCGGCGGCTGCATCCGGGACCGCGAGCACGCCTACTCCGCCGACGGTGGGCTGGCCATCCTGCACGGCAACCTGGCACCCGAGGGCAGCGTGGTGAAGACCGCCGGCGTGCCCGACGACTGTCTGACCTTCCGCGGCCCGGCGAAGGTCTACGAGTCGCAGGACGACGCGGTGACAGCGATCCTCGCCAAGCAGGTGGTCGCCGGGGACGTCGTGGTGATCCGGTACGAGGGGCCCAAGGGCGGCCCCGGCATGCAGGAAATGCTCTACCCCACCTCGTTCCTCAAGGGCCGCGGGCTCGGCCGCTCCTGTGCGCTGCTCACCGACGGCCGTTTCTCCGGTGGCACCTCGGGGCTCTCCATCGGGCACGTCTCCCCCGAGGCGGCCTCCGGCGGGCTGATCGCCCTGGTCCGCGACGGCGACGAGGTCGTCATCGACATCCCGGCCCGGTCGATCGAGCTGAACGTGCCCGCCGAGGAGTTGGAGGCTCGCCGGGTGGCCGAGGAGAAGCGCGACAAGCCGTACACCCCGACCGATCGGCAGCGGCCGGTGTCGGCGGCGCTGCGCGCGTACGCCTCGATGGCCACCTCGGCCAGCGACGGCGCCTACCGCCGCGTCCCGGAGTAACCACCGGGCAACGCCGCGCCGCCGCTGCGACAAGATCAACACGAGTTCCGCGATATCGGGGTGTCCCGTCGACCGGGACACCCCGATTTCTGCAATCTCGTGTCGATCACCGCTGCGTGGCGACCCTCAGGTCAACCGTAGATCGCGCAGGTCGGGGGCAGCGGCGAGGAGCCGTACTCCGTCGTCGTCGTGCCGGTGGACCGTGCAGCCGGCGCGGGTGAAGCGCACGGTGACCACATGCCCGGCGTGCCGGGCCGCCAGGCGCAACAGATCCTGCTCGGGATCGGCGACATGACGCGGCCCGGAGCAGGGCACCGGGATGGACTCCCTCGGGTCGGTTGGGGCGGCCCCGGCGACGGCGTCGGTCAGGCACTCGACACACCAGGAGAGCGCGGCGGCAAGACTTGGTCGGTAGGGGAAGTCGTCGGGACGGACAGGTGCATCAAGCGGCTTCACCTCGACCGACCAGCGCATTCCGTCGGCCAGCAGTGGGTCTGCGGCGTTGTGCCGCAGGTCGCACAAGGCCACTACGAGCGTCAGGTCAAGGCCGAGGGCGAGCCGCAGCAACTCGGCCAGCGGTGGCGCGTCGGGAGGCGTCGCCACCACGATCAGACGGCCGGCCGCCGTGCCCCGGCCTGCGCTGCGGACGTGCTCCCCGACCGGGTCAGCCCCGGCCCAGGGCAAGGTTACGTAACCGTCGCGGAGGTCTTTGCCGATCTGCTGCCCGCCGTCGGCGTCGGCCAGGTCGTCCGGCCGCGTGCCGAGCACGGCCGCCCAGGAGCCGAGCCGGTAACGGTCGGGAAGCTGGACGACGGGCCTGCCGCCCGGTTGGGTGGCGACCAGCGGAGCCACTTCGGGCGTACCGGCCTGCCAGGCCAGGTGCATCACCCGGTGCCGCAGGTCGGTGACGGTGACCAGCACGGTCTGATGCAGCCGCTGGTTGTCGCCGCAGGTGAAGCAGTGCAACGCGGATGGGCGCAGGCCGGCGCCGCAGCAGTGCGGGCAGTCGGGGTCGGCCGCGCGACCGCCGAGCCGGCAGTCGCAGGCGCGTAGCCGGCTGTGGGGTCGGCAGTCCGGGCAGGGCCGCCAATGGACGGGTTCACCCAGCCAGGGCGGGTCGGGTGGTTCGTAGCCGCGGCTCACCGGCACCCGCACATGGCGGACGACCTGGCCGGTGGGCTGCTCCGCGAGGGTCTCCACCGGCTCGCCAGTGCGCAGAGTCGTGTGCCACCAGCGGCCGTTGCGCCACAGGGCCTGCGCGCCGGGCAACTCGTCGCCGTGGGCCGCGTCGACGCAGTCGGCGAGGACGCGCCGTTCGAGTTGGTCGACGTCCACGGCCGGCGCGGCGGGCGGGCGCGGCGAGTCGGGGTGCAGCAGCCGGGCAGTAGCGGCCAGGCCGCGCTCGGCAAGGCCGATGAGCGCCTTGGCCACGTCGGTGCCGGCCAACACCTCCGGCAGGTCCCGGCACCAGCCGGGCAACCCGAGCGGCACCGGTGAGCCGGGCACCTCGTATCGAATGGCCCAGCAAAAGCTCACGCCCTGCCGGCGGACCTCGACAACCAGGTCGAGCAGCAGCAGGTCGGCCAGCGCGCACAGCCGGGCCAGTTGTGCGGCCGGGTCAACGGTCGGCGGGGCGGTGGATCGGCCCAGCACCAGCCTCCAGGAGGCGTGATCGGCCCGCAGGATGGCGTGCGCCTCCAGCTCGTACCGCTGCGCGGCCGGCAGGTCGGGCCGCCACTGCCGGTCCAGCCACAGCGAAGGCACGTCGGCCTCGTCCAGGACCGCGCCGACGGTCGCGGCGAGTTCGCGTACCCGGGAAGCAAGGTCGACCACCCAGTGGCCCGCCGGGTCGGGGTGGGGGTCGAGGCCGCCGGGCACGACCTGGTGGGAAGCGACCGCGCCGGTGTCCAGGTTGGCGACGGTGACCACGAGCTGCGCCCGCCGCCGGCCGCGCCGCCCGCAGCGATAACAGGGGTAAGCGACGGTGCCCGCGCCGCGACACTGCTCACAGCTCCGGTACGCCTCCCGGCGCGGCCCGAGCACGTCGGCGTCGGCGAGGAACCGGTCGCCGTAGGTGGTGCACCGGCACGGTTCCAGCGTGAAGGTCGCCCCGTGGCAGTCCGGGCAGACGACGACGGGCACGGTGGTCACCGACACCGCCGGGTTGCGCAGTCACCGTCGTGTTCCACCCGCCGCACGCACCGCCGGCCGCCGTCGAGCGGCAGGTCGCAGAACACCCGATGGCGTACGCCCTGAGCGTCCTCAGCGGACACGGTGGTCTCACCCGCGTCCACTTCGGTGAGGAAGCTCAGCGAGCGGGCCAGGGTGCCGGCGAACTGCTGGGCGGCCGGCAGGTCGGCGGCGGTGAACGGCAGGTGCGCCACCCAGCGGGCGCTCATCGGCGGGCCACCAGGTCCTCGCGGGCCCGCCGCGACTGCCAGCACCTCAGCGCATCCTTGATCCGCTCGGTCTCCCGCCGGCTACTGCCCAGCGCCGCGTACACCTCGGCGAGATCGTGGGCGACCCGGTCGAGGAACTCGGCGACCTCCACGGCGTCCACGCCACGCCGGCCACGGCGGGTGAACCGGCGCCCGCGGACCTGCCAGGGCTTGAGGGGTACGTAGTTGGCCGCCCGATAGGGCGCCGGCCGGGGTGGCCCGGCCCGGAGATGACGGAGAAACGCGCGCACGAAGCAGCACCACCCTTCCTCTTATTTGATCGATCACCGGCTCGGTAATTGCGCGTCCATCGCTGATGTCGGACCAATCTTGTAAGGTCGGAGGCACCATCGCAATGAATGTCGACTCACACTGTTCCGCTATTTGTGGGCAACATTCCCCTGTTGCAGAACGGCTGTCGGGATGTTGCAAAAATCAACAGGAAGGAGAGCCGGGTGGCCGATGACATGGGCTCGACGGTGCCTCGACGCCAGCTCGGCAGGGCGCTGCGTGACCTGCGCACCGAGGCGGGAGCGACCCTCGACGCGGTCGCCGAAGCACTGGAGTGCAGCCGCCAGAAGGTGTGGCGGATCGAGAGCGGGCTCGGCTCAGTGCGCGGCGTCGACGTCCGAGCCATGTGCGAGCTGTACGGGGCGACAGGCGAGCTGACCCGGGCACTGACCTCCCTGGCCGGCGAGACGAAAGCGAAGGGCTGGTGGCACGCGTACGGCGACGCCGTGCCCGAATGGTTCGAGCTGTACGTGGGCCTCGAATCCGCGTCGTCGAAGCTCCGCTTCTACAAGAACAGTCTCGTGCCCGGCATCCTCCAGAGCCGCGACTACGCCCGGGGCATCTACCGCATCGACCAGCCCGACATGTGCGACGACGACCGGGAACGCGCGGTCGAGCTTCGACTGCAACGGCAGTCGCTGCTGACCCGTCGCCTGCCACGAGCTCCGCAGGTGCAGGTGGTGCTCTGCGAGTCGGTGCTCCTTCGGCCGGTAGGCGGCCCAGAGACCATGGCGGATCAACTCCACAACCTGCTACGGCTGACCCGCCTACCGAACATCTCGATTCGCGTGTTACCCCTGATCGCGGGGCCTCACCACGGGACCGTTGCTGGCGAGTTCGTGCTTCTTGATTTTCCGCTCGGCAACCGAAGCACGCCTGAGCCGCCGTTGGTCTACAGCGAGGCGATCACGGGCGCTCTCTACCTCGACCGTGCCAATGAGTTCGCGACCTATGAGAAGGTCTGGTCGAGCCTGCTGTCGCTCGCTCTTGATGAGGGACAATCGTTCCAACTGATCAACAAGATCATCGGGGAGGTTCACCATGGTTGACCTGACGGGCGCTTCCTGGCGCAAGAGCACCCGCAGCGCAGGCAACGGCGGCGAGTGTGTCGAGGTCGCCGACAACCTGCCTGGCGTCGTCGCCGTGCGCGACAGCAAGGACCCGCACGGCCCGGCCCTCACCTTCTCCCCCACCGCCTGGGCAAGCTTCGTGCGCTCGACCCGCGTCTCCCGCTGAAGCTTCGGTGGGTGTTTCGGGGTCTCCTGGGGCACCCACCCGCCGCGAGGGCTGCGCTCGACGACCAGGTTCGGTTAACGTGCGGCAGTGACCATCGGCGATGTCAAGGTGACGATCCGGAAGGGCGATCAAGCACTCGACAACGCTCGGATGAGCGTCGAGAAGGCCAACGCCAAGCTCGCCGACGCAACCGCTCTGGCCATCGCAGCCCTTCACGACAGCGAACGCGGCGAGGCGAAGCAGTCCCGCAAGGCCCTCCGTGAGGCTGCCGACGAAGTCGAGTTGGTGCTTCGCCGAATCGAGGCTGCCAAGGACCATGCTGCCGCCTACGTCGCCATCATCGGATGAGCGGAAGCATCGGCGAAGTCGTCGCCCAACTGAGAAGCGCCATCGACACCCTCCACAGCGCCGCCGTTGTCGCGCGACGCGCTCAGGCTGACGCGGAACAGGCCAATACGCACTACGCCCGTGCAGCGCAGGGCAGCAGGCATCCCGAACTCACCGGCGCTGTGACCGATAGCAAGACCGCTGGCGAGAAGGCCGGCAAACTCGCCCGCCTGATCAGCGAGGCGGCCGACCGCGTAGCCGCCTACTCCAATGCGGTCGCTCCCGGCTCCGCCCCGACCACGCAGCCATCCGACTCAGCCACACCGTCCGGTGAGGATCTGCTCGCCGAGACTGTCGAGCGCGATTCCGCACGAAGGAACGTCGCCTCCTTCCTTAGTACGATGACCAGGAAGGTTGAGGACGTCCAGGAGAACACCCAAAAGTCGGTGGCGGCGGCCAGGGAAGCGTTCACGATCATTCGGGGTCCGCAGGGCCCACCAGGGGCGCAACAAGCCGGCACAACACCCCCGACGGTCGGCCCTACAGTGGGGCAGCGTCTCCTCAACGAAGCACCGGATGCGGCGGGACACCTCGTCGTGGTGGGGTTGGTGGCGAGCATCGCCGTCCACCGATCCGTTCAATCAATCCGCAAGGGAATAGCGAGGTTACGAGATCGTGAGCGTACGGACCGAGTTCAGCGACCTGATTCGCGCGATGGCACGGCGTGACTGGGGCACCGTGGACCAACTCCTGGACGGGCTCGAGGCCTCCGGATGGCGCGGCGGGAACCAGGTGATCGGCGCAGCGTTTGCCATCGCGGTCAACGACCGCTTCGGCGCCGCTCACTCCCCCACCGACGTCGCTCGTTTCGTCGCCGAGACTCGCACCCAATTTCCGGGAACGGAGTCGCTGCCCACCCTGGAGATGGAAGGCCTCGTCCGCGCGGCCCTCGGCGAGGTCGGGCTGATCGACAATCTCAGCCCCGAGACCGCCCTCCAGATGCAGATCGTATTCCTCGGCAAGCTGCTTCAGGACCGCGATCCCACCGAGACGCAGCTTGAAGAGTTCATCGCCGACGTGGAGCGCACGGCCGCCGAGTACCTGTAACCAGCGGGGGCTGCATGCCACCTTCATCTCCGATAGTGTCCGTCCGACCACGCAAACGTGAACTCGTTAGCGCGATCATCAGACGGAGGGCGGCATGGCCAGCATCGAGGAAGTCAAGGCAGCGCTGATGCAGGCCGCCGAGCAGGGCAACGCCACCATCACCCAGATCCGGGCCGCCGCCGACAACACCGAGCAGATGCTGGCCCGGCTACGCGCCATCTCCGCCGGCACCGGGCACCCGACCATCGCCGAGGCCATCGCCCGCGGCGAACAGAGCAAGCAGCGCCTGGCCGAAGCAATGGCCCTGGTGCAGGGCAGTTCGGAGGCGGCACGCCGCTACATCAGCGTCCTCGGCTGATCACCGACCACCACGATGAGTGTTGGCGAGGTCAAGGCGTCCCTTCGCGCCGCCATCGAAGCTGCCCGTCAGGGACGTCGGGTGTTCGACCAGGCCGCTTCCGACGCCGAGGCGGCAACCCGAATGGCGGACGCCAACGCGCAGTGGTTGAGCGCGGTAGTGGCGGACGCCGAGGTGACCCGCAACAAGGCCGGCCGCTACGCCCGCCTCCTGGCCGAGGCTGCCCCCGACACATCGCGGACGACGAGCTGGATGCCATGCTCGCTGAGGCGGTCAGCCTCTCCTCGCGGGCCTGAGGCGCGCGGCTTCGGCACTGACGGCATACGCCGATCAAAGCGCCGCCAGCGGCAAGGCTGGCTGCGCTGGCCCTTTGAGCCGCCTTCTCGTGGTTTACTCGCAGAGATGTACTTGTAACCGCCCACGAGCTAGGGGCACGCGGCCAATGCTGCTGAGTTTTCGCTTCGCCAACCATCGTTCGTTTCGCGACGAGCATCAGCTGAATCTGACGCCCGTCTACGGCGACGGGGCCGAGGCCGACGAGCCGGCTCCGCAGGCAGTCCAAGTCGTCGGCATCTTCGGAGCCAACGCGTCGGGCAAGTCGAACTGCCTGGGCGCGCTGGCGTTCATGCGGCAATTGGTCGTGGAGTCTGACCGGGCGGTCGAGCCCGGTGTGGGCCTGTCCCGGGAGCCGTTCCGGTTGGATTCGGAGGTCGCCGTCCAGCCATCTCGCTATGTCGTCGACCTTCGGCTCGGCGGAGTCAGACACACCTATGGCTTCACGATCGACGACGACCGGGTGGTGGAGGAGTGGCTCTACCACTTTCCACTAGGGCGCCGGCGGCGCGTATTCGAGCGAGACGGTGACGCCTTCAACTGGGGCGAGGAGTCGGGCCGGCGCAGCGACCTGGAGCAGATCGCTGGCATCACCGCGCCAACAGCCCTATTTCTCAGCACTGTCGCGCGCTTTGGCCAGAGCCGTCCCCAACCGGATCCGACAAACCCACAGCCGTTGCACGACACCTACCGGTGGTTCTACCTGACGGGCCAACGTACCGACCCCAACTCTGGGCTGTCCGCCCTCGTCCGTATCGGCCAATCGGATGCCGATGAGGTACGCCGCCTGGTCGTTGACCTGTTGCAGGCTGCCGATGTGGGGATCGTCGACGTCGTTATCGCTCCTGATCCGGGCCATGATCAGGCGGACTGGTCCGTCCTCCCAGCCAGGAGATTGAGCGACCGGCTGAAGAAAGCCGTCGCGGCTATCCGGCCCTCGCCCCGCGTCCAGTTCGCGCATCAGGGTCCGCACGGCACCGCACTGCTCGACCTCCAGGACCAGTCGACCGGCACCCGGCAACTACTGACCCTGGGTCTGCATGCCGCAGCGATGCTACGTACCGGCACCACAATGCTGATCGATGAGATCGATGCGAGCTTGCATCCGATCCTGACCGCCAAGCTCATCAGCCTGTTCCGCAGCCCGGCCGCGAACCCACTTGGCGGCCAACTCATCTTCACCAGCCACGATGCCGCCCTGCTCGGCACCCTCGACGCTGAGGAGATCCTCCGCCGCGATGAGATCTGGTTCGTGGAGAAGGACAACGAGGGTGCCTCCTCGCTGTATCCGTTGACCGACTTCAAGCCTCGAAAAGAAGGCGAGAACCGTCAGCGCCGTTACTTGAACGGCAACTACGGCGCAGTTCCCAACCTGTCCACCGACCTGTTTGAGCAGGCCCTTGCCACCCGTGGAGGCTCGGATGACACCCCGGCAGGGTGACCGGCGTACCTCGGGCTCGATACGGTCCGGCCGTGGCCGCGAGACCGACCTCCGCCGCCGCGTATCGACCCGAGAGCAGCGGACAACCGTGCTGATCGCCACCAACGGTGAGTCCACGGAACGGGACTACTTCAACGGCCTCAAGCAGGAGGAGTGGGTACGGCCTCGGGTGGTCGTCGTGGCAGAGCGCGGCTCACCGGTCAACGTCGTACGAGGTGCGGCGCGCCGCCGGCGGCGCGACGACTTCGACGAAGCGTGGGCGGTCTGCGACGTCGATGACTTCGCCACCGAGCCAGCATCCCGCGAAGCTGTAGACGCCGATGTCAATCTGGCCTGGTCCAATCCCTGCTTCGAGGTGTGGCTGCTGCTCCACTATGGCAATTGCAGCCGATTCGTGGAGAACGCCAAGCGAGCCCGCGACCTGCTGCGGGAGCACGACCCCTTTTGGGACAAGACCAGGCTCGACTTCGGCAAGTTCCGCGACCGAATTGAGGACGCCTGTCAGCGGGCTGGTCGACTCGACCCGCCCCCGGATGGCAATCCGTCTACCTCCGTCGGACACATCGTCGCTGCGCTTCGTTGAGACAGCAAAGGCCAGGTCAGGATCGCGCCCACGGTCCGCTGACGAACTTGCCGTTGCCGACGAACGGGCTGACGTTCGGCACGCACCCGCCCAGGCCCATCGTCTGGGTCATCATGACCGGGGCCGGTTTGCCGCGACCGCCACACTTCATGTGGGCGAAGCCGAGGAAGTGGCCGAACTCGTGATTGATCACGCCGGCGTGGTACTCGTCGATGCTGACCGGGTATCCCGGTGACCCCTGAAGCCACCGCCGCAGGTTGATCATGATGGTCTTGCCGTACTTGCAGGAGTAGACCCCCTCGGTGTCGACGCCGCTCGCGCCGCAGAGTCTGTCCACTGTCCTCGGTGTCGCGAGCCGCACGTCGACGTCGACAGTCGAGCTGCCCACCCGCTGGAAGGACCACGACGCCCGGTTCAGGTTCACCGCCGCGTTGGTGACCGGGTGTTGCGCCGACGTGGCCCATCCGTTCGGTGCGGCCAACACCTGCTCGATGCTCGCGGCGAACCGGGCCGGCTTCCAGGCGGGGATGTCACCCCAGGCGATGCCCTTCTCCACCGAGACGCTGTAGCGCACCCGCTTCTTGCCCTTGCCGATCACGCGACCGTTGCCGGTGGCGGTGGTGAAGGTGCCGGCGGCCCTGGTGGGGACCTGCGCGTCGGTCGGGATGTCCGGGGTCGGGCTGGAGGTCGGCGTGTCGTCGGGGCTTGGAGCTGAGCTCTGCGTACTCGGGGCGGGGCGTGGGACTTCGGCCTGCCCGGACGCCGGTGCCGACAGGCCACAGGCGGCGGTCGCCAGCACCGCTGCCAACGAGATCGGCGCGAGCAGCCGTCCGTTGATCCGCACGTCGGAACCTCCAGGAGCAGTCACGGGTGGGTGAGGAACACCGGAAGGCTACGTGACTGCCTGTAAGGAAAATGTCAGGATGATCGGTGCCGCCGCATGCGCAAAAGCAGATAAATCTGGCATGAAACACAGATGCGAGTCACCCTAGGTGAGCGACGCGGTCGCTGTGAGCGAGGTCAGGCGGCCGCTACGACGTGGTCGATCACCAGGTGGGCGGCACCGGTGATGCCGACGTCCTGGCCGGCGGCGACCCGTTCGATGAGCAGGGTCTGGGTGGCCAGCGGGAGGCACCGCTCGTAGAGGGTGGCCCGCATGCTGGCCAGCAGCGGCTCACAGTCGGCGAGCCGACCACCGATGGCCACCACCTGCGGGTTGAAGAAGTTGACCACCACGGCCAGGATCTCGCCGACGGCGCGGCCGGCCTGCCGGGCGAGAGCGGTGGCCTGTCGGTCACCGTCGTCGATCAGCCGGATCACACCGGTCAGGTCGGAGACCGGCACGCCCTGCTCCCGGAGCGCGGTGACCAGCGCGGCACCACTGGCCACGGCTTCCAGGCAGCCGGCGTTTCCACAGGTGCACGGCGGCGCGGGATCGGCCACCACCCGACAGTGGCTGATGTCCCCGGCCGACCCCTGCGCGCCCCGGTGCAACCGTCCACTGGAGATCACACCGGAGCCGATTCCGGTGCCAGCCTTGATGTAGACGGCGTGGTCCAACTCGGAATGCGCGGTGCGGTGCGCGCCGAGTGCCATCAGGTTGGCGTCGTTGTCCACGACGACCGGCACGTCGACGCGACCGGCGCAGAACGCGGCGACGTCGAAGCCGTTCCAGCCGGGCATCCGCGACGGGCTGACGATCCGCCCGGTGGAGTGCTGCACCGGGCCGGGGATCCCGATGCCGACGCCGCGGAGCGCACCTGGCGCCGAGCCGCCGCCGGCCGCCGGATCGCCGCCGACCAGCGTGGCGACCTCGGCGAGTAGCGCGCCGAGCACCGCCTCCGGGCCGTCCTCGATGCGGACCGGCAGGGTGCGGGCCTGGACCACCCGCCCGGAGAGATCCAGTGCTCCGACGCGGGCGTGATGGGCGCCGAGGTCGATGGCGCCGACCACCGCGCCGCCGGTGGGCACGGCGAGTTGACGGGGCCGCCGTCCACCCCGGGACCGCCCGGCACCGGCCTCCTCCAGCAGCCCTTGGCTGATCAACGCCTCGACCCGCTGGGAAACCGTTGACGGGGAGAGCCCGGAGAGGCGGGACAGGTCGGCCCGACTGACGGCCGCACCGGTGGCCACCCAGCGCAGTAGCTCCCGGGGGCCGCCCCGGAGGGCATCGCGTGGCGCGTCGTCAATCGTCACGTCAGCTTCTTAGCACCCGCAGTTTGTTCAAGCAACCGGTTGACTTAGTTTGCTAGCTACCTTTAGATGGCGCTGTTGGTTCGATATGAAGCTGACTTAGTTTTGTAGTCGAAGGAAGTGAGGCCGCCTGGTGGCACCGGAGACGACGGGTGCGGACCGACCGATGGTGTCGGTACGCGGCCTGAACAAGTGGTTCGGTCCGCTGCACGTGCTCAAGGACATCGACCTCACGGTGGCCGCCGGCGAGGTGGTCGTCGTGGTGGGGCCCTCCGGCTCCGGCAAGTCGACACTGTGCCGCTGCCTCAACCGGTTGGAGACCGTCGGGCAGGGCAGCGTCGAGATCGACGGTGAGCCGCTGCCCGCCGAGGGCCGCGCGCTGGCCCGGCTGCGCGCCGACGTCGGCATGGTCTTCCAGTCGTTCAACCTCTTCGGCCACAAGACGGTGCTGGACAACGTCACCCTCGGCCCGACCCGGGTCCGCCGGATCCCTCGACCCGAGGCGCGGCAGCAGGCATTGGCCCTGCTGGAGCGCGTCGGCATCGCCGACAAGGCAGACCACCACCCGGCCCAACTCTCCGGCGGGCAGCAGCAGCGGGCCGCGATCGCCCGAGCCCTGGCGATGCAACCGAAGGTGCTGCTCTTCGACGAGCCGACCTCGGCCCTCGACCCGGAAATGGTCAACGAGGTGCTCGACGTGATGGTCTCCCTCGCCGCCGAGGGGATGACCATGATCGTGGTGACCCACGAGATGGGCTTCGCCCGTCGCGCCGCCGACCGGGTGGTCTTCATGGACGACGGCCGGATCGTCGAATCCGGCGAACCCGACGACTTCTTCGCAGCTCCGCGCACCGAGCGGGCCCGCGACTTCCTATCCAAGATCCTCCAGCACTAGCCCCCAACGGGAGGGTGTCATGTCAATCCTCAAGATGAGCTTCACCGGGCGGCGGTCGCTCGCCCTCACCGCCACCGCGGTGGCGGTGGCCCTCGCCGCCGCCGGCTGCGGCGGCGACAGTGGCGGCAGCGCTCCGACGCTGCCCGGCAACCCCGGTCTGGGCGGCGACGGCGTGGTCGCCCAGTCGGTGTACGACGCGGCTCCGGTCGCCACCGACGCGGACATCCCGGCCGGTTCGACGATGGAGGCGATCCGCAAGCGCGGCTACCTGAACATCGGCGGATCCCTGGACGCGCCGCTGCTCGCCCAGCAGAACCCGGTCAGCGGCACCATCGAGGGCTTCGACGCCGACATGGCGAAGTTGCTGGCGAAGTACATCATCGGCAAGCCCGAGGTGAAGACGACGACCATCGGCACCCAGACCCGGGAGGCCATGCTCCAGGCCAAGTCGGTGGACGCGGTCTTCCAGACGTACACGATCACCCCGCAGCGGGCCACCCAGGTCGCCTTCGCCGGGCCGTACCTCACCTCCGGCCTCGCGGTCGGGGTCCGCAAGGACGACACCTCGATCAAGAGCGTCAAGGACCTCGCCGGCAAGACCGTGATCGTCGGGGCGAACACCCCCGCCGTCACCGCGCTGCCCACCGCCGCGCCCGGCTCGAAGCAGATCGCCTTCGGCACCGACCCGCAGGCGTTGCAGGCACTGCTGCAGAAGCGCGGCGACGCGTACGTGCAGGACTTCACGCTGCTCGCCTCGGGCGCCAAGGCGAACCCGGGGATGAAGGTGGTGGGCGAACCGTTCACCACCGAGGCCTACGGCATCGGCCTCAACAAGGAGGACGCGCAGTTCAAGGAGTTCGTCAACAACTGGCTGAAGAAGATCCAGGCCGACGGCACGTGGGCGAAGGTCTGGGAAGGCACCCTCGGCTCGGTGGTGGAGGGTGGGGCGCCCACCCCGCCCGCCCTCGGTTCCGCCGACGGCTCCTGAGCAGCCTCTCGTACCGATGGAAGCCCTCACCGCCCACCTGAGCGAGCTTGGCCACGGCCTGGTCACGACGGTCGAACTGACCGTCGTGACCACCGTCGGCGCGATGCTGCTGGGCATCGTCGTGGCCACTCTGCGGATCGCCCCCGTCCCGCTGCTGCGCGCCATCGGCACCGCGTACGTGGAGGTGTTCCAGAACCTGCCGCTGCTGGCGCTACTGGTGCTCTTCGTGTTCGCGTTGCCGACGATCGGCATCACGTTCCCGCTGTTCACGTCCGCCGCGATCGTCATCGCGGTGTACGAGGGGGCGTATCTGGCCGAGGCGATCCGAGCCGGGATCAACACGGTCGGTGTGGGCCAGGCTGAGGCGGCCCGAGCCATCGGGCTCACCTTCGGCCAGTCCCTGCGGCACGTGATCCTGCCGCAGGGACTCCGGGCGGTGATCCAGCCGATCGGCAACATCTGCATCGCGCTGCTGATGAACACCTCGCTGGCCGCCGCCGTCGGCGTGGTCGAGCTGACCCAGGCGGCCAACACCGTGAACCTGGTCGAGGCTCAACCGATCGCCGTCTTCACCGGCGCCGGCCTCGCCTACATGCTGCTGGCGCTGATCATCGGTCAGGTCACCGGCCTGCTCGAACGAAGGCTGGCGATCGTCCGATGAACAAGACGCAACAGATCCTCTTCGACGAACCCGGCCCGCGCGCCCAACGGCGGATCCGGATCGCCACAGTGCTGGGCGCCGTCGTCCTGGCCGGTGCCCTGGTCGCGGCGGTCTACCAGTTCGCCAGCCACGGCGAGTTGGCCGCCGCCCGGTGGGAGCCGTTCACCACCTGGCCCATCTGGCGGTACCTGCTCAACGGCCTGTGGGCCACGCTGCGCGCCGCCGCCGCGACCGCCGTGCTGAGCGCCGCGCTCGGGCTGTTGCTGGCGCTCGGCCGGCTGTCGACACATCGACCGCTGCGCTGGCTGGCCGGCGCGTACGTGGAGATCTTCCGGACCGTCCCCACCCTGCTGCTGATCTACGTGACGCTGTTCGCGCTGCCGCAGTACGGGCTGAACTTCCCGCTGTTCTGGAAGCTCGTGGTGCCGCTGGTGGTCTCCAACTCGGCGGCGTTCGCGGAGATCTTCCGGTCCGGCATCCTGGCGCTGGACCGGGGGCAGACCGAGGCCGGGCTCGCGGTCGGGCTGCGCCGCGGGCAGGTGATGGCGCTGGTGGTCCTGCCGCAGGCGCTGCTCCAACTTGCCCCGTCCCTGGTCAGCCAGCTGGTCGGGCTGCTCAAGGACACCTCGCTCGGCTTCGTGGTCAGCTACACCGAGCTGCTCTACAGCGGCCAGGTGCTCTCCTCGTACACCCACCTGCTGATTCAGACGTTCCTGGTGGTGGCGCTGATCTACCTGGTGGTCAACGCCTCGCTGTCGAAGTTCGCCCGCGTACTCCAGGCCCGTAACGGCCGCTTCGGCGGACGGCGCGGCCGGCGGACCGCCGAGTTGCCCCCGCCACTCCTCGAAGGGAACACCCCCCGGTGAGCATCTTCCGCTACGCCGAACTGGCCCGGGTCGTGCGTAACGGCTTCGTCGAGAGCCGGCACTACGGCAGCGTCGTGGTGCTCTCCCCGGACGGGGCTGTCGCCCTCGCCGCCGGCGTACCCGACGAGCCGGTGCTGCCCCGCTCCACCCTCAAGCCGGTGCAGGCACTGGCCTGCCGGATCGCTGCCGGCGACGAGCTGACCGGCCCGGCGCTGGCCGTCGCCGCCGGCAGTCACACCGGCGACGACCGGCACGTCGAGGTGGTTCGGACGATGCTGGCCGGGGCCGGCCTGACCGAGGACGCGCTCGGCTGCCCGGTGGACTGGCCGGAGGACGAACCGACCCGGGAATGGCTGATCCGCGCCGGCGGACAGCGCGACCGGATCCGGATGAACTGCTCCGGCAAGCACGCCGCGATGCTCGTCGCCTGCGTCGCCAGGTCCTGGAGCACCCACGACTATCTCGACCCCGACCACCCGCTCCAGCGGGAAACCGCCGCCGCCGTCGCCCGGCTGGCCGGCACGCCGGTCGCGCACCACGCGGTCGACGGCTGCGGTGCACCGCTGTTCGGCCTGTCGCTGACCGGCCTGGCCCGCACCTTCCAGGCGTTGGTCACCGCGCCCGCCGGCAGCGACGAGGCGCTGGTCGCGCAGGCCATGCGCCAACACCCGGAGTACGTCGGCGGCTGGAACGGGCACCCGAACACCGACCTGATGCGGGCGCTGCCCGGCGTCCTCGCCAAGGGTGGGGCCGAAGGCGTGCTCGCGGTGGCCGCACCGGATGGTCACGCGGTGGCGGTGAAGGCGATCGACGGTTCGCCCCGAGCCACCACCGCAATCGCCCTCGCCGCCCTCGACGCCGTGGGCGTACCGGTGGGTGGAGCCGACGCGCTGCGCCAGGTGCCGGTGCTCGGCGGCGGCGTACCCGTTGGTGCCGTCACGGCCGTCATCGACTGGGCCACAGCATCGTCTCGGACCGAAGCGGCATCGCCTCGCACGGAAAAGGAAGAATCATGAACACATTCGAGATCTGCATCGACAGCGTCGAGGGAGCGGTCGCCGCCGAGGAGGCCGGCGCCGACCGGGTGGAGTTGTGCTCCGCGCTCTTCGACGGCGGGCTGACCCCCAGCCTGGGCACCATCGAGACGACAATGCGCGCGGTCAGCCGGATTCGGGTACACGTGATCGTCCGTCCCCGGGCCGGCGACTTCATCTACTCGCCGTTCGAGATCGAGGCCATGGAGCGGGACGTCCGGGCCGCCGTGGCGGCCGGCGCGCACGGCATCGTGATCGGCGCGTTGACCGCCGAGGGTGACGTCGACGTGCCGACCACCCGCCGGCTGATCGCCGCCGCGGGCGACGCCAGCATCACCTTCCACCGGGCGTTCGACATGACCCGTGACCCGCAGGCGGCGCTGGAGCAGCTGATCGAGCTGGGCGTGCACCGGGTGCTCACCTCGGGTCAGGAGGTCAGCGTGCTGGAGGGTGCTCCGCTCATCGCCGACCTGGTGCGCCGGGCCGCCGGCCGGATCGTCGTCATGCCGGGCGGTGGCATCACGCCGCGCAACATCGCCCGGATCGTCGAGGCGACCGGCGCCGACGAGTACCACTTCGCGGCCCTGGTCAGCTCGGACAGCCCGGCCGTGCACCGCAACCCGGCGCCGCTGATGGGTGGCAGCCTGAACCGGCCCGAGTACGAGCGTTCGGGCACCTCGGGCACCCTGGTCGGCCAGGTGCTCGCCGCCGCCAGCGCCTGACCGACAACACGTCCTGACCAGCGGCGGGCCTGGAGGAAGACCTTCAGGCCCGCCGGTCACGGGTGTCAACCGACGGGCCAGCGCCGGCGATGTCACCCCGGTGTGACGGCGACCGGCCTCAGTAGCCCAACAGGGCGATGAGTAGCGAGGACACCGCGGCGACCAGGAGCACACCACCGGTGCCGAGCCCGACCACCGCGCTCACCGCCACGACGCGGGCCCGGGCCACCGGCACCGCCGCGAGGGCCACCACGGTGACGAGTGCGGCGACCAAGTAGATCAACGGGTAGTCGATCAGCACCGCAACCGGGAAGAGGTGCACGCCCACAACGAGGGCGACCCAGGGGGCGGCCAGCTCATTGCGCCGCAGCAGAGCGAGCACCCCCGCACCGACCGCGGCGACGCCGAACTCGATGCCGACGACGATGCCGAAGGTGGGGCTGGTGTCGGCGTCGAACGCCGTACCGCCCGACCAGTGACGCCAGGCGAGCAAGGCCCCGGCGGCAGCCGTGAGCAGGGAAAGAACCGAACCGGCGATGAGCACCGGCCGCCACGGCTTCGGGGGCGCCTCCTGCGCCCAACCGAACCAGCTGGTGGCGAAGAAGCCGAAAACGAACGCCGTCGCCGCCGCGTCCCGGACATGGTCGGTGATCATTGGCTCCCCGATTACTTCCTGGGCTCGACGTCTGTCTTCGCCTCGTCTGTGAGCCGCACTGGCGAGCGGCAATCATGATCGCGGTAGATACTGCCGTAGCGGGGCGGCTGCTCTGCCCGCACCCGCCACGGTGAGCCCCGCCAGCAGGTCCCGGCGCGGCGAGCGGTGCACCGCCACCCAGTCGGCCCGGCCGGGCAGCAGCCCGAGGAGCCGCTCTCGGGCCACCAGGATGGCGAGGCTCATCGATGTCCGCTCGTGGCGCGCAGGTCGCGGACCGGCTTCGGGCCATCCTGGAGCAGTTCGAGGACCCCTTCGAGTGGTGAGGGGGCACAGGCCACCCCCGCCCCCTTTGCTCTGCACCCCGATAAGCACCAGTCGCAGACCGTAGCCGTCGCATCCGCGGGTGCAGAGCAAAGGACAATCGACGAGCCCTTACTTCCCGGACACCTCAGGCACCCAGCACCAGTGACACCCAGCGGCCACGCAACCCGACATCAGGAAGCAGCGGCCTCCGCAGCCGTGGGAGCCCACTACTTCATCGTTCGAGCCTGATCATGGGACCGTGAGCTGACTCGACGCGATGTCGTTGACGCAGCGCAGCACCGGGCGTGCGGTCAGTGCGGCGGGGTCCAGCGACCGATCCACGTGCACGGTGAACGTCGTCGACTCGCCGGGCAGCAGCGTGACCAGGGCCGTGTCCACCGTGGCGGAGCCGTCGAGGCGGTCCGCGAACAGCGTCAGGTCGCGCAGCACGGTGCGGGCCGTGACCCGGACCCGCTGCCCACCGTCGACCGGCTCGACCGTCGCGTCCCAGGCCGCCGCCGGCCAGTCCACCTCCCGGTCCTCGGCGAAGAACCACAGGGCGCGCTCCGCGGTGCCACCGGACTCCGCGACCAGCAACTCGCGCCGGGCATCCTCCGGCCGTGCCAGGTCCGCCGGCAACGGCAGCACCACCGAGGAGTACGCCGGGACGTCGAGGTCGACCGAGGTCTTCGCCCTCGGCTCCCCGGTGAGCGTGAACCGGGTGACCGCAGCCGGTGCGGCCCACGCCTCGGCGGTCTCGTTGACCGCCACCAGGGCCAGGCCGCCGTCGCGGGGTTGCACGGTGAGCAGCCGGTCGGCGTACGCGTGGCGCAGCGCGTACCACAGGGGTTTGCGGCGGCCGTCGCCGTCGACCGCCGACCAGGAGGTCACCGGCCAGCAGTCGTTGAGCTGCCAGACGATGGTGCCGGCGCAGACGTCCCGGTGGGAGCGGAAGTGCTCCACCCCGAGCTGGATCGCCCGGGCCTGGTTGAGCTGTGTCAGGTAGTGCCAGTCGTCGAAGTCCGCCGGGGTGGGCAGGTGCGCGTCGAGGCCCCGTTGGAGCTTGGCGTCACCGCCGGCCGCCTTCTGGTGGTGCGCCATGCCCGGTGAGTCGTGGGCCAGGGGTTCGTCGCTCAACGCGCGGCGCAGCGTCGCGTACGCCGGTGGGGCCTGATAGCCGAATTCGGCGACGAAGCGCGGGACGTACTCCCGGTATCTGGTGTAGTCGTCGGTGTTCCACACGTCCCAGATGTGGGTGGTGCCGTGCGCGGGGTCGTTGGGGTGGAGCGCCTCGCTGCCCGACCAGGGGCTGCCTGGCCAGTACGGCCGGGTCGGGTCCAGCTCGCCGACGATCCGGGGCAGCACGTCGAGGTAGTAGCCGCGCCCCCAGGTGCGCCCGGCGAGGGCCTGCTGCCAGTCCCAGTCGTGCCAACCCCAGATGTTCTCGTTGTTGCCGGTCCAGAGCACCAGCGACGGGTACGGCGCGAGGCGGGTCACCTGCTCGGCGGCCTCGGCGGCGACCTCGGTGCCGAACGGCTCCTCCTCCGGGTACGCGGCGCAGGCGAAGAGGAAGTCCTGCTGGACGAGCAGGCCGCGCTCGTCGGCAAGGTCGTAGAAGTCCGCCGACTCGTACCGGCCGCCGCCCCAGACCCGCAACAGGTTGACGTTGGCCGCGACCGCCTGGTCGAAGCGCTCGGCCAGCCGGGCCCGGGTGATCCGGGTGGGGAACGCGTCGTCCGGGATCCAGTTGACCCCGCGGACGAAGACCGGGACGTCGTTGACCGACAACGCGAACGGGGTGCCGTGCGCGTCGGGGGTGGTGTCGAGCTGTACCGAGCGGAAGCCGATCCGGTGCGACCAGCTGTCCACTGTGTCGCCGTCCGGTGCGTGCAGTGTCACAGCGATCGGGTGGCGGGCCTGCTCGCCGTACCCCCGGGGCCACCACAGCGCGGGCTCGCGGACGGTGAGGGTGAGCACGGCCGTGCGCTGCCCGGCCGGGACGACCACCTCGGCGCGGACGCCGGCCACGGCGGCGCGGACGGTCAGCGGGACGTCCGCGACACGCTCGACCTCGACGTGCACCTCCACCCGGCCGTCGCGACCGTCCATGGTGACCAGCGGACGGACGGTGGCCAGTCGAGCGGTCGACCAGGCGTGCAGGCTGATCTCCTGCCAGATGCCGGCGGTGACCAGTGTCGGCCCCCAGTCCCAGCCGAAGTTGCAGGCCATCTTGCGGATGAAGTGGAACGGCTCCGGGTAGGCGTTCGGTCGGTCGCCGAGCCGTTCCTGCTGTGCCTCGGCGTAGCGGTACGCGGAGTCGAACGTGACGACCAGGTCGTTGTTGCCGTCGCGCAGCAGCGGTCGCACGTCGAACCGGTAGCCGCGGTGCATGTTCGCGGTCCGGCCGACCTCCACCCCGTTGACGGTGAGCGTGGCGACGGTGTCCAGGCCGGCGCAGACCAGGTCGACGCGCTCCTCGTCGCCCGCCCGGTGGACGAATGTGGTCTGGTAGACCCAGTCGGTGCGCCCGATCCAGGCCAGCGCCACCTCGTTGTCGTCGAGGTACGGGTCTCCGATCAGCCCGGCGTCGAGCAGATCGGTGTGCACGCAGCCCGGCACTGTCGCCGGCACCGACCGACCGGCGACCTCCTCGGGCACCTGCGCTCCGGGGGCCGCCCGCACCGTCCAACCGTCGTAGAGTGCCTGTCGACTCACGATGTCACCGCACCTTCCCGCATCGAAAGATGCCAACTGAACCGGATAAGCTGAGCCACGCTACGGTCCGGAATCAGGGCTGTCAACGGCCAGAGAGCGAAGGAGCACGCCGGTGAAGCGGCCGACCATCGCCGACGTCGCCCAACGCGCAGGGGTGTCCAAGGGCGCCGTGTCGTACGCGCTCAACGGGCAGCCCGGCGTCTCCGAGGCCACCCGGCAGCGAATCCTCGCCATCGCCACGGAGATCGGCTTCAGCCGCAGCAGCGCCGCCCGCGCCCTCTCGGCCGCCACCGCCGGGGCTGTCGGCCTGGCCCTGTGCCGCCCGGCGCGGACCCTCGGCGTCGAGCCGTTCTTCATGGCGCTGATCAGTGGCGTCGAGGCCGAACTCTCCGCCCGTTCGTACGCGCTGACCCTCCAGGTGGTGGCCGACCCGGACGCCGAGATCGCGGTCTACCGGCGTTGGTGGGGCGAACGACGGGTGGACGGGGTGCTCGTCTGCGACCTGCGCACCGACGACCGTCGCATCCCCGCACTCGAACAGCTGCAACTGCCGGCGGTGGTGATCGGCGGTCCCGGCGGCACCGGTGAGCTGGCGAGTCTCTGGTCCGACGACGCCGCCGCGCTGACCGAGACGGTGGAGTACCTGGCCGCGCTCGGGCATCGCCGGATCGCCCGGGTCGCCGGTCTGCCCGAGCTGCGGCACACCGAGATCCGCACCGACGCCTTCGCGGCGGTCTGCCAGCGGCTCGGTCTGGTCGACGCGGTCACCGTCTGGTCCGACTACACCGGCGAGGAGGGCGGCCGGGCCACCCGCCGGTTGCTCAGTTCGGCCGGCCGGCCCACAGCTGTCGTCTACGACAACGACGTGATGGCCATCGCCGGCCTCTCCGTCGCTCAGGAGATGGGCCTTACCGTGCCCGGCGACCTGTCCATCGTGGCCTGGGACGACTCGCCGCTGTGTCGGCTGGTGCACCCGCCGCTGACCGCGCTGGGCCGGGACATCCCGGCGTACGGCGCGCACGCCGCCCGGCAACTGCTCGCCGTCGTCGCCGGGCAACCGGCCGGGCGGGTGCAGGACGAGACACCCCACCTCACGCCGCGTGGCAGCACCGCACCGCCGCGAGGGAGATGAACCGGTTCAGCGGGACGCTGAGGGAAATTCCTCGAAGTACGCCTCGACCCGCTCGGCAGTCGCCGGCCGGGACAGCGCGAACCCCTGCCCGTACCGGCAACCGCCCCGGCGCGCGCCCTCGACCTCCGTCGACGACTCCAACTCCTCGGCGACGATCTCGACACCCAACCGCTCGCCCACGTTGACCACCACGTCGATCAACGGCGGTTGCCCGTCCGGCCGTGCGCCCACCAACTCCGGGCCCACCTTGAGCAGGTCGATCGGCAGGCGGCGAAGCTGGGCCAGCGAGGCGTGCTCGGCCCGGAAGTCGTCCAACGCGGTGCGTACGCCCAGCGACCGCAGCCCGGCCAGCCGAGCCACCACCGTCGACAGGTCACCGGCGACCCTCGGCTCGCTCACCTCCACCACCAGTCGCTCCGGCGGCACCCCGTACGCGGCCAGCACGGCCGCGAGCCGCTGGACGAAGTCGGGAGTGGTCAGCTCCCGGGTGGTGACGTTGACGGCCATCCACAGCTCCCGGACGCCCACCGACCAGTTGGACAACTGCCGGCAGGCCCGGTCCAGCACCCACCACTCCAACTCGCCGACCAGGTCCAGGTCCTCGGCGACCGGCAGCAACTCGGCCGGGAGCACAGTGCCGAGCACCGGGCTGCGCCACCGCAGCAGCGCCTCCGCGCCCACCGGCTGCCCGTCAGCCAGGTCGACCACCGGCTGGTAGACGAGGTCCAGCTCCCCGCGCGCCACCGCACCGGGCAGCTCGCGTTCCAGGTCGAGCCGGCGCACCAACTGTTCCTCCAGGAACGCGTCGTACCACTCCACCCGGTCCCGGCCCAGTTGCACTGCCCGTCGCCGGGCCAGCTCGGCCTGCCGAAGCACGTCCGCCGGCCCGGCGCCGCTCACCTCGGCCAACCCGATGCTCGTCTGCACGCGCAGCATCGCACCGGCCAGCCGGTAGGGCGGGTCGAGCGCGCTCAACAGTCGGGTGCCCAGCGCGTACGCCAGCACCGGGCCGGCGGCCGTGACCACCGCGAAGCCGGTTGCCGTGCAACCGGTGACCAGGTCGTCGGGTGCGATGACCGCACGGGCCCGGTGCACCGCCTCGGCCAGCACGTCCTCCCGGGCCGTCGGGCCGAACCCCTCGGTGCCGTGCAGGTCCACGAGCAGCAGCGCACCGGCCGGCGCCGGAACGTCACCGATCGCGGCCAGGGCGTCCAGCAGGGCGACCCGGTCACCGGGGGTGCCGCCCGCCGACGCGGCTGGCCGGTTGAGCCCCGACCACGCGGAACTGTGGTCAGGCGACCAGGTGGAGCCGACGCCCGTGGCGGTGGCTGCGCCCTCCGGGACGCCGAGGGCCTGCTCGGGCGGCGGCTCCGGCGTGTCCGGCCAGCGTGCCGGCACCCCACGGCGGTGCCGCAGCGAACGGCCGGCCGGTCGCCGATGAGCGGCCCGCCGGACGGACCTGGACGCGTCACCGGCGCGCAGCAGCTCGCGCAGCACCAGGGGCGGCACCGCCGCCAGGGCCAACAGCACGCTCGTCTGGTCCGGTGCGCGGCCGGCGCTCAGGTGCAGACCCGATGCCAGCAGCAGCACCGCCGCGGGGAGCACCGACCGGGGCCAGGCCGCTGCGACCGGCTCCACCGGCTCCGTGTCGTCAGCCGCATCCGCAGCGCCGACGGCGACGAGCAACATCCCGAACACCAATGGGGGTACGGCCAGCAGCGCCACCCGACCGGCCGGCGCGGCCGGCAACGTGGCCAGCAGCACCAGCCCGCCCAGTGTGAGCAGCACGCCACCCCGGCAGACCGCGGCACCCGAGCGCCGTCGTGGCCCCGCGAACGCGTTCAACGCGGCCATGCCCAACCCGCCGAGCGCCAAAGCGGCGACCAGCCGGACCGGGGCCGGTGGGCCGTCGGGGGGCAGCAGCAACCAGCCGGCGAGAGCCAGACCGACGGCCGGGCCGGTCGACTCGACCAGCCACCGCAACCGGACCGGGGCCGCCGCCCGGGATCGGCCGGGGAGCCGGTGCAGACCGGCCGTCGAGAGGGCCGCCACGACCAGCGACCCGATCAGCACGGCGACGGCGTGCCCGATGCCGGCCAGCGGCAACACGACGGCGGTGAGGCCCGCCGCCACCACCGCCGCGTCGAGCAGCACCCCCGCCGCACGCGGTGTCGGATCGGTGCCGCGCCGGGCGGCCAGCCGGGACAGTCGCAGGCCCGCGAGCGTGGCGCCGGCACCGGCGGCCAACGCGATCACCACCGAGGGCGGGACCAGGTCGACGGAGCCGGCGAGAAGGAGCAGCGCCACCGCCACGGACGTGGCGGCCTCCGGTGCCGCACGGCGGGGGACGAGAACGCGGAACGGGTACGCGAGGAGCACGGCGGTCGCCTTCGTGAGGGGGCACGGGGGCGGTGCGGCGGTGCGGCGGTGCGGGACATCGGACGTTGCGAGTCCGCTACCCACGATTGGCAACGATGGACGGCCGAATTGGTTACTTGCCGGTCACTCAGGGGAGACAAAGACCTGTGTCACTGTACGGCGTACCGCACGCTGCCGGCACCGCCCGCCGCGAGCCGAAACAACCCGGAGTGGGATCATCGGAGGGTGAGTAAGCCCGACACGGTCCGCTTCCGGTACAACCAAGCCATCCTGGTGGCCGCGATCATCGCCTTCGTCGGCGCCCTGCCGCTGGCCAACGCCCGGGACTACCTGCTGCCGGTGCTGCTCGTCCCGCTCGCCGTCGCGGTGTGGGCCTGGCGGGCCGGCACCGACGCCGACGCGCGGGAGCTGCGCATCCGGGCGCTGGTCGGGCAGCGTCGGATCGACTGGAACCAGATCCTCGAGCTGACCACCGACCAGCGCGGGCGCGCGGTGGCCCGGCTCGACGACGGCCACCAGGTCACACTGCCGGCCGTCCGCGGAGCGGATCTGCCCCGACTGGTCGCGGCGACCGGCCAGTCGCTGCCGGACGCTGCGGCGGAAACCCCCGGTCAGTAGCCGTCGACCACCGTGTTGATCAGCGGTTGCCCGGCGGCGAACCGGCGGATCTGATCGCCCACCAGTCGGTAGGCCCGTGGCAACAACCCGTGCACCGACCCGCCGACGTGCGGGGTGAGAAGCACGTTCGGCATCACCCAGAGCGGCGAGTCGGCGGGCAGCGGCTCCGGGTCGGTGACGTCCAACGCCGCCGAGATCCGACCGGTCCCCAACTCGGCGACGAGCGCCTCGGTGTGCGCCACCGGGCCCCGGGCGGCGTTGACCAGCAGCGCCCCGTCGGGCATCGCGGCCAGGAACTTCTCGTCGATCAGTCCACGGGTCTGGTCGGTGAGCGGCACGATCACCACCACCACGTCCGCGTCGGGCAGCAGCCGGGGCAGCTCCTCGACGGCGTGCACCCCCTGCTCCGGGCGGGCCGTCCTGGCGACAAGGGTGAAGCTCACGTCGAACGGGGCGAGCCGGTCGCGCACTGCCGCGCCGATCGAGCCAGCCCCGACGATGAGCACCCGCTTGCCGGCCAGCTCGTCGGTCGGGGTGTTCTCCGCGAACGTCCAGCGCCGCTCGGCCTGTGCCCGGACGAACGCCGGGAACGCCCGCAGCTGGGTGAGGATCGCGGTGACGACCCACTCGGCGGTGGACGGGTCGTGCACACCGCGGGCATCGCAGAGCGTCACCGCAGGCGGTGTCCGGCCGGCCCAGGCGTCCGCCCCGGCGGAGAGCAACTGCACCACCGCCAGGTCGGGCAGCTCCCGCAGCACCGCCGTCCCGTCCGAGCCACCCAGGAACGGCGGCACCCAGAAGCGGACGTCGGCCGGCTCGGACGGCATCCGGTCGGTGTGCTCGAAGACCTCCACCGTCACGTTCGCGGGCAGCTCGCCCAGGAGGTTCAGGCCGGCCTGGTGCGGAATCCATACCTTCACGTCCGCCGACGATAGTCCCCGACGCGGCGGCTGGTTCGGGCACGGCGGCGAACGGGTATGGCGGACTGTGGCGCACGAGGCCGGGACGGGCGAGACTCAGCACACCGACGTTCGGCACGAGCCCGTGCGAGGTATAACGAAGGGTCGGAGGGCCGGCCCGCCTCCGCCCGGCAGACAGGTGCAGGATGACCGACGGCTCCCCCGCCACCAACCGGCGTTCGATCGCCCCACCCGCGGCGCTCGGCGATCCGGAACGGTTGCGCGCGCTCGCCGACACCGGGCTCGACGCCACCCCGGACGAGGCGTTCGACAGGTTCGCCCGGCTGGTCAGCGACCTGTTGGACGTGCCTGTCGCGTTGGTCTCCCTGGTCTCCGCCGACCGACAGTTCTTTCCGGGCGCTGTCGGGTTGCCCGACCCCTGGTCGCAGCGGCGGCAGACTCCGTTGAGCCACTCGTTCTGCCAGCACGTGGTGGACATCGAGGCCCCCATGGTGCTGCCGGACGCCCGGCTCTACCCCCGCGTCCGGGACAACCTGGCCATCGACGACCTCGGCGTGGTCGCGTACGCGGGAATGCCGCTGACCGACCTCTCCGGCCGGGTGCTCGGCTCGCTCTGTGCCATCGACAGCAAGCCCCGCGCCTGGACGGCAGCGCAGCTGCGGACCCTGGCCGACCTTGCCGCCGCCTGCTCGTCGGAGCTGCGGCTGCGGATCGCGCTCGACGGCGCACAGGAGGCGCAGCGGCGGGCCGTGCAGGCGAACGAGCGGCTGGAGCTGCTGGCCGGGGTGAGCGAGACGTTGGCCGGCACCCTGGACGTAGGCGTCGCGCTGCGCCGGCTCGCCGCCGCCATGGTGCCACTGCTCGCCGACTGGTGCCTGCTCACCCTGATCGGGCCGACCGGCCTGCCCCGCGAGGTGGTCTCGGTGCACCGGGACCCGGCCCGCACCGCGGACATCGACCGGTTCGGCGAGCTGCTGGGCAGCGGGCTGAGCCCCGAGTCGGTCATCCGGGCGGTGCTCCGGACCGGCCAGCCCCGGCTCGGCAGCGTGGCGTCCCCGGCCGACGTCACGAGGGGCACCACGAACCCGGAGATGACACTGATCGCGCAGCGCCTGGGCATCGCCTCCTACCTGAGCGTGCCGGTGCGGGCCGCCGGCGGCACGGTGCTGGGGGCGATCACGCTCGTCAACGGCGGCCAGCGTCAGCCGTTCGACGACCGCGACCTGCTCACCGCAGTCGACATCGGCCGCCGGGCCGGCCAGGCCGTCGGCAACAGTTCGATGTACGGCGAGCAGCGGCACGTCGCCGAGGTCCTGCAACACAGCATGCTGCCCCGGCTGCCGGTGGTGGCGGAGCTGGAGCTGGCGGCCCGCTACCAGCCGGCGGCCGACCGGGTGGAGGTGGGCGGTGACTGGTACGACACCTTCGTGCAGCCCGACGGCGACGTGATCGCGGCGATCGGGGACGTGGCCGGGCACGACATCGAGGCGGCAGCGACGATGGGCCAGCTGCGCAACCTGGTGCGGGGCGACGCCTTCGGCCGGCCGGACGCGGTCGGAGTGCTGATGAGCAACCTGGACGGCGCCATCCGTGGCCTGCGGCTGCCGATCGCCGCCACCGCGACTCTGTTGCGGATCTGTCCGCAGCGCGCCGGCGTGCACGAGATGACCTGGTCCAACGCGGGGCACCCGCCGGCCCTGGTGGTCCGCTTCGGCGGGGCGGTCGAGGTCCTCCAGGGCACACCGGAGCCGCTGCTCGGCCTGGCCCGTCCGTCGCCGCGGAGCAGCCACAGCAGCAGCCTGGCCACCGGCGACACCCTGCTGCTCTACACCGACGGGCTGATCGAACGGCGGGACCGCTCGATCGACGAGGGGTTGGCCGAGTTGGCGGGCCGGCTGTCCGACACCGACAAGCTGCCCCTCGACGACCTGTGCGACCTGCTGCTCGCCTCGATCCAGCACCGTGAGGACGACACCGCGCTGCTGGCCCTGCGGGCTCGGTGAGTGGCCCACCGGGGCTCATCGGGCGGGTCCATCGGCATCCGTTGCATCTCGACGGGCCCGGCCGGGTCGCGCGGCGGGCTACCCTGGGCCGGGTGAGCGCCCGTCCCCCGTACCCTCGCATCCGCCGCCTCCGGGCGGCCCTCGCGGCGTCCTGCGCGGCGCTGCTGTTCACCGCCGGTTGCAGTTTCGGTGAGCCGGAGCCCGACCCGGCCGGCGAACCGCCCAACCTGCCCACCCCGTCCGCGTCGGCGGGCCCCGGTGGCGCCGGCCAGCAGGCGGTGGCGACTGTGCTCGCCAAGGGGCTGCGGGTGCCGTGGGCGATCGCCTTCCTGCCGGACGGCGGCGCGCTGGTCACCGAACGGGACAACGGCCGGATCCTCCAGGTCGGGCCCGAGTCCGGGCCGGACGGGCTGCGGGTCCGCCCGGTGCAGACGATCCCCGACGTGGCGGCGGCGGGCGAGGGTGGCCTGCTCGGCATCGCCGTCTCCCCCGACTACGCCCGGGACCGGACGGTGTTCGTCTACTACACCGCCGAACGGGACAACCGGGTCGCCCGACTGCAACTCGGCGGGCAGCCCACCCCGATCCTCACCGGCATCCCCAAAGCCAATGTGCACAACGGCGGAGGGCTCGGCTTCGGCCCGGACAAGCAGCTCTACGTCAGCACCGGTGACGCCGGCCAGCGCCCCCTCTCGCAGGACGTGAAGAGCCTCGGCGGCAAGATCCTGCGAATCACCCCGGACGGCAAGCCCGCCGCCGGCAACCCGTACCCCAACTCCCCGGTCTGGTCCCTGGGGCACCGCAACGTCCAGGGTTTCGCCTGGGACGCCGCGAAGCGGATGTACGCCGTCGAGTTCGGCCAGAACACCTGGGACGAGATCAACCAGATCACCAAGGGCGGCAACTACGGCTGGCCGGAGGTCGAGGGCCAGGCCGGCGACAAGCGGTTCACCGACCCGATCGTGCAGTGGGCGACGTCGGACGCGTCCTGCTCCGGTCTGGCCGCCACGGACCGGCTGCTGGTCACCGGCTGTCTGCGCGGCAAGCGCCTCTGGGTGATGGAGCTGACCGACACCGGCACCCTGCTCGGAAAGCCCAGTGAGCTGCTCACCAACCGCTACGGTCGGCTGCGTGCGGTGGCCGCGGCACCGGACGGGTCGCTCTGGGTGAGCACCTCCAACCACGACGGCCGGGGCGACCCGGCGGGCGACGACGACCGGCTCCTGCGGGTGGTCTTCGCGGGTGGTGACGGCGGACGCAGCTGATTGCGTCACCATCCGTTCAGGTTTGCCAAGATCTTCCGACGGGCAGGTCAGACTCTCAGCATGGACGGGCAACGCGACGAGCGGCAGGACGACGCCGATGACCGGGACGACCCGGTGACCGGCGACGATCGGCCGCGCCCGACCGGTTGGTGGGTCGGAGCGGCCGGCCCGCTGCGTCGCCTCGGGCTGATCGTCGCCGTCCTCGCCGTGGCCCTGGCCGGGGCGGTGCTCGGGGTGCTGGCCGGTGGCCAGGTGAGCACCGACATCGGCCCGTTCCGGGCCAATCTCAGCATCTCCCCCGCCCGGGACGGCGGCACCACCGTCGACATCCCGCCGCTCGGCGCGCTGCTGCTCGACAGCCACGACGGGCCGACCCATCTCACCGTCCGGCTGGGCGCCCTCGACCAGGGGCGCACCGAGGCGCTGATCGACGACCCCGCCAGCATCAGCCGGGCCAGCCAGAGCGCGGTGGAGGACGTCCGCTCCGGGGTGATGCGCCTCGGTCTGCGTACCCTCGGCGCGTCGGTGCTCGTCACGTTGATCCTGGCCGGGCTGATCTTCCGCGACGTCCGGCGGACCGCCTGGGCGGGAGGGTTGGCGCTGCTGGTCACCGCCAGCAGCCTCGGCACGGCGGCGGCCACCCTTCGCCCGCAGGCCATCGAGGAACCGCGCTACGAGGGGCTGCTGGTCAACGCGCCGGCCATCGTCGGTGACGCCCGCCGGATCGCCAACGACTACACCAAGTACGCGGAGCAGTTGCAGCGCCTGGTCGGCAACGTCAGCCAGCTCTACACGACTGTGTCGGCGCTTCCGCTGTTGGAGCCGACCCCGGGCACCACCCGGGTGCTGCACGTCTCCGACATGCACCTCAACCCGACCGGCTGGCAGCTGATCCGGACGGTAGTGGAGCAGTTCGGCATCGACGTGGTGATCGACACCGGGGACATCACCGACTGGGGCAGCGAACCGGAAGCCTCCTTCGTGGCCTCGATCGGCCTGCTGAAGAAGCCGTACGTCTTCATCCGGGGCAACCACGACTCCGGCAAGACCGCCGCCGCGGTGGCCCGTCAGCCGAACGCGATCGTGCTGAACAACACGACGACGACTGTCGCCGGGCTGACCATCGCCGGCATCGGCGACCCGCGCTTCACCCCGGACAAGAACACCTCCCCGGCTGGCAGCGGGTTGACCCAGCAGGTGGCCGACCAGGTGATCGGGGCCGGCAACCAGCTCGCCGCGACGGTCCGCAGCTCACCGCGACCGGTCAACATCGCGCTGGTGCACGACCCGGCGTCGGCCGGGCCGCTCGCCGGCACGTGCCCGTTGGTGCTGGCCGGGCACACCCACTCCCGGCAGGTCTCCGAGCTGCCGCAGGCGCCCGGGCAGCAGCCCACCACGCTGATGGTGGAGGGCTCCACCGGCGGTGCCGGGCTGCGTGGCCTGGAGGGCGAGAAGCCCACCCCGCTGTCGATGAGCGTGCTCTACTTCGACCAGCAGAAGCTGCTCCAGGCGTACGACACCATCACCGTCGGCGGCACCGGGCAGGCCCAGGTCAACCTGGAACGACGCCTGGTGGAGAACCCGACCGCCGGCGTCCCCGCCACACCCACGCCCACACCGACGCTGAGCGGCGGCGTCCCCGCCACACCCGCTCCCACCCCGACCGGCTGAGCCCACGCCGACGTCCGCCAGCGGGCCGGCGGGTCAGCGCAGGGCGATGGCGGCCAGGGCGGCGTTGACGATGCTGCCGGGCAGCAGGTCGTGCAGTTCGTACAGCTCGGCGACGCTGCCGGACTGGCCGAACTCGTCCACACCGAGTGGCACCGCCGGTGCGCCGACCGCCGAACCGAGCCAGGCCATCGCGTGCGACGCGGCGTCGTGCACCGACACCACCGGCACCCGATCGGCGAACGCGGACCGCAACGCGCCCGGCACGCTGGGCACCGTGGCCGTCCGCACGCCCTGGCGAAGGGTGCGCTGCCAGGCCCGGTAGAGCCGGTCCAGCGAGGTCACGTCCACCACGTGCGCGGCGACGCCCTCGTCGGCCAGCTCCGCGGCGGCGGCCAGCACCTCGGGCAGCACCGCGCCGGAGGCGGCCAGCTGCACCACCGGGGCGTCGACCAGGTGCGGGTACGCCTGGTGCGCGTCGACCAGCCGGTACGCCCCGGCGACGACCTGCCTGCGCAGCACCGCGTCGCCGAGCCGCGCCCGGGCCGCCTCGAACGGCGCCTGGTCCAGCGGTCGGGTGCTCAACCGGAAGTAGTACGCGCCGTCCTCGGCGGGTGCGGCGGTGGCGGCCGGTGCCGACCCACCGGCGATCTGACCGAGCGCGTCGCAGAGCAGCCAGTCGAGGGTGGCCGCGTACGCCGGCTCGATGAAGGTCACCCCGGGCAGTTCCAGGCCGACCGACGCGGTGATCGTGGACTGGTGGGCGCCGCCCTCCGGGGCGAGGGTGATGCCGGACGGGGTGCCGGCCACCACGAACCGCGAGCCGGAGTACGTGCCGTACAGGAACGCGTCCAGGCCGCGCAGCACGAACGGGTCGTAGACGGTGCCCACCGGTAGCAGCGGCTGCCCGGACAGGTCCCAGGAAAGCCCGAGCTGACCGAGCAGCAGGAACAGGTTCATCTCCGAGATGCCCAGCTCGATGTGCTGCCCAGCGGGGCTCTCCGTCCAGCGCAGCATCCGGTCCTCGGTCCAGGAACGCTGCTCGGTGGGGGCGAACACCCCGGTCTTGTTGATGAACCCGGCCAGGTTGGTGGAGGTGGCCACGTCCGGGGCTGTGGTGACCAGGTAGCGGCCCACCTCCCGGTCGCGCGCCAGGTCCACCAGCACCCGACCGAAGACCTCCTGGGTGGAGATCGGCTTGGTTGCGCGTACTCCTGTGCTTTCCGGGACGGTGACCCCCAGCGCACGCTCGCGCGGCGCACGGGACAGCGCCTCCCGGCGGGCGCCGGCCTGGATCCCGGCGGGTGACGCCGGGTCGAGGCGGTCCCACTCGGTCTCGGCGGTCAACCCCTGCGCGGCGCGCAGCGTGTCGACCTGCTCCGAGCTGAGCAGCGCGGAATGGTTGCGCGGGTTGCCGGCGATGGGCAGCCCCCAACCCTTCACCGTGTACGCGAAGACGACGCTGGGCCGGTCGGTGACCGCGTCGCACTGGGCGTACGCGTCGAGCATCGCCTGAAGGTCGTGCCCGCCCAGGTCGGTGACGAGCGGGCCGAGGTCCTCGTCGTCGATGCCGGCGATCAGCTCGGCGATCCCGGCCGGCGCGCCGTCCAGGAACTGCTTGCGCAGGGCCGGACCGGCCAGCCCGAACAGCGACTGGTACTGCTCGTTGGGCATCGCGTCGATCCAGTCGCGCAGCGCCTCACCGCCCGGCCGGGCGTACGCCTCGGCGAGCTTACGGCCGTACTTGACCTCCACGACGTGCCAGCCGGCCGCCTCGAACTGGCCCCGCCACTGGTTGATCCGGATGCCGGGGACCACCCGGTCCAGCGACTGCCTGTTGAAGTCGACGAGCCACATGACGTTGCCCAGCCCGGTGGTCGCCGGGTCGGCCACCGCCTCCCAGATGTTTCCCTCGTCCAGCTCGGCGTCGCCGATCAGCGCCACGAACCGGGAGTGCGGGCGGGCCCCGAAGTGCGCGTCGACGTACCGCCGGGTGGCGGCGGCGAAGAGCGGCGCGGCAGCGCCCAAGCCGACCGAACCGGTGGAGAAGTCCACAGCGTCCGGGTCCTTGGTGCGCGACGGGTACGACTGGAGGCCGCCGCGGGCCCGCAGCCGGGGCAGGTAGGAGCGGTCCAGGTTGCCGAGCAGGTACTGGATGGCGTGGAACACCGGAGACGCGTGCGGCTTCACGGCGACCCGGTCCTCGGCGTCCAGGTGCGCGAACCAGAGCGCTGTCATCGCCGTGACCAGCGAGGCGCTGGATGCCTGATGGCCGCCGACCTTCACACCGTCGCCGGTGGCCCGGTCATGATTGGCGGCGTCCACGATCCGGGTGGCGAGCCAGAGCACCCGCCGCTGGATCTCGTCGAGGACATCGAGGTCATGCTGGGTCACTGTGGCTCCATCCAGGCGTCGCCGTTGACGCCCTCGCGAGGGGTGCGGGGTGGCCGCTCAGTCGGCAGGGGGTGGCGGAAGGCCGCCGCCGGGTCACGGCAGCGGCCTTCTCCGGGCGGGTCTCAGCCCTGGACGCCGAGGCGCTCCAGGATCAGCTCACGCAGCGTCTTCGCGTCGGCCTGACCACGGGTGGTCTTCATGACCGCGCCGACCAGCGCGCCGACCGCCGCGACCTTCCCGCTACGGATCTTGTCGGCGATGCCGGGGTTCGCGGCGATCGCCTCGTCCACGGCGGCGGTGAGCGCGCCGGTGTCCGACACGACCTCCAGGCCCCGGCTGGTCATGATCTCGGTGGGCGAACCCTCACCGTCGACCACGCCCTCCAGCACCGTGCGGGCCATCTTGTCGTTCAGCTTGCCGGCGTCGACCAGACCCTGAAGCTCGGCGACCTGGGCGGGGGTGGCACCGATCTCGGCCAGCTCCACACCGCTCTCGTTGGCCCGGCGGGACAGCTCACCCAGCCACCACTTGCGGGCCGCCGCCGGGGTGGTGCCGGCGGCCACGGTGGCCTCGATCAGCTCGACCGCGCCAGCGTTCAACACCGACTGCATGTCCAGGTCGGAAAGGCCCCACTGCTCCTGGAGGCGACGCCGGTGCACCCGGGGCAGCTCCGGCAGAGCGGCCTTCAGCTCGGCGACCCAGGCCGGGTCCGGGGCGATCGGCACCAGATCCGGCTCGGGGAAGTACCGGTAGTCGGTGGCCGTCTCCTTCGAGCGACCCGGGGTGGTGTCACCGGTGTCCTCGTGGAAGTGGCGCGTCTCCTGGGTGATCCGGCCGCCCGCGTCCAGCACCGACGCCTGCCGCAGCATTTCCGAGCGGACCGCCCGCTCCACCGACCGCAGCGAGTTGACGTTCTTCGTCTCGGTACGGGTGCCCCACTCCGCGCCTGGCAGGTTGAGCGAGGTGTTCACGTCGCACCGCAGCGAACCCTCCTCCATCCGCACGTCGGAGACGCCCAGGGTGCGGATCACGTCCCGCAGCTCGGCGACGTACGCCTTGGCCACCTCGGGGGCGAGCGCACCGGTGCCCGTGATCGGCTTGGTGACGATCTCGACCAACGGAATGCCGGCCCGGTTGTAGTCGACGAGCGACTCCGTCGCCCCGTGGATGCGGCCGGTGGCGCCGCCGACGTGCAGCGTCTTGCCGGTGTCCTCCTCGAGGTGCACCCGCTCGATCTCGATCCGCACCGTCTCGCCGCCCACCTCGACGTCCAGGTAACCGTCGACGCAGATCGGCTCGTCGTACTGGCTGATCTGGAAGTTCTTCGGCATGTCCGGGTAGAAGTAGTTCTTCCGGGCGAACCGGCACCACTCGGCGATCGAGCAGTTCAACGCCAGGCCGATCCGGATGATCGCCTCGATGGCCGCCTTGTTGGCCACCGGCAGCGACCCGGGCAGGCCCAGGCACACCGGGCAGACCCGGGTGTTCGGCTCGCCGCCGAAGTCGGTCGGGCAACCGCACCACATCTTGGTGTTCGTGCCCAGCTCGACGTGGGTCTCCAGGCCGATCACCGGTTCGAAGCGCGCAACGACCTCGTCGTACGCGGGCAGTGTCGTGGTCATGAGACGCTCCAGGCGCGATCCGGACAGAACGTGTCCAGCCTAATGGGGTTGTCCGATCAATCCTCGGGCGGGTTTCGTCAGGGGCGCGTGGCGTCATCGGCGGCGGGGTAGGGAACGGCGATGACGAATACGGGGAGAGAGCCAGGAGTGCGGGCCCGGCCAGTCATGGAGGCCCGGCGGCGCTCAAGCCGGCGGATGACCAAGGCTGCGGTGGTGCTGTTGGCGGCCACCGTCCCCGCCACGTTCGCCGTCGGGCTGCTGATCGCCGACGGGAAACGGGATGCCGGCGACCCGCTGATCCGGCTGCTGCTCCTCCTGGTGACTGCGACGCTGGGCGTCGCCGTCATCCTGCTGATCAACGCATGGATGACGAAGAACTCTTCTGTGTCCGACGGCACCGACCCGGCCAGCCGGCGGCGGGTGAAGGCGGCACTGCGCGATGGGTCGACCAGCGACCCACAGGTCGACGCGCTGGCCCGCAAGGAGGCTGAGCAGCAGGTACGTCGACGGTGGGTGCCCTGGGCCCTCGGTGTGGTCATGGCGTTGCAGGTGCTGCACGCCATCAGCACCGACCGCACGTCCACCCGCTGGACAGCCGGGCTGGGCGCGGTGGTCTGGGCGGTGGTGCTCTACCAGCACTGGCGCACCACCCAACGGGCCCGCCGCTATCTCGCCGGTCGGCCAACCGCCGAAACAGCCGAGGCGGGTCACGGACCGGCGTGAACCGCCCGTCCCGACCCGCCTCGGCCCCGTTCGTTCCTACAGCGCCGGCGGGGTGAACGTGCCGATCGCCGACTCCAACGCGGCGGCGACCCGGTACATCCGGTCGTCGGCCATCGTCGGGGCCATCACCTGCAGACCGACCGGCAGCCCCTCGGAGAGCCCACACGGCACCGAGATGCCCGGCCCGCCGTACAGGTTCGTCGGAATCGTGTAAAGGTCGGCCAGGTACATCTGGTACGGGTCGGCGGTCCGCGCACCCATCGGGAACGCCACCGACGGGGTGGTCGGCGAGATCAGCGCGTCGACCCGCTCGAACGCGGCAGTGAAGTCCCGGGTGATCAGGGTCCGGACCTTCTGCGCCTGCCCGTAGTACGCGTCGTAGTAACCCGACGACAGCGCGTACGTGCCGATCATGATGCGGCGCTTGACCTCCGGGCCGAAGCCGGCCTCGCGGGTCAGCGACATGACCTCCTCCAGCGACCGGTTGCCGTCGTCGCCGACCCGCAGGCCGAACCGGACACCGTCGAACCGGGCCAGGTTGGAGGAACACTCGCTCGGGGCGATCAGGTAGTACGCCGGCAGGGCGTACGCGAACGTCGGGCAGGACACCTCGACGACCTCGGCACCCATCTTGGTCAGCGCGTCCACCGACTCACGGAACGCGGCCATCACGCCCGGCTCGGCACCCTCGCCCACGAACTCGCTCACGATGCCCAGCCGCACACCGGTCAGGTCACCCGTAGCGCCGAGCTTCGCCGCCGCCACCACGTCCGGCACCGGCTGCGGGATCGAGGTGGAGTCACGCGGGTCGTGCCCGCCGATCACCTGGTGCAGGAGGGCCGCGTCGAGCACGTTGCGGGCACACGGGCCCGGAGTGTCCAGCGACGAGGAGAAGGCCACCAGCCCGTACCGGGACGTGCCGCCATAGGTGGGCTTCGCGCCCACGGTGCCGGTGACCGCGCCGGGCTGACGGATCGAGCCGCCGGTGTCCGAGCCGATCGCCAGCGGCGCCTCGTACGCGGCCAACGCGGCAGCGCTGCCACCACCCGAACCACCGGGGATCCGGCTCAGGTCCCACGGGTTGTGCGTCGGGCCGTACGCCGAGTATTCGGTGGACGAGCCCATCGCGAACTCGTCCATGTTGGTCTTGCCGAGCATCACCGTGCCGGCCTCCCGCAGCCGCTGCACGATCGTCGCGTCGTACGGCGGGCGCCAGCCCTCCAGGATCTTCGACCCCACTGTGGTCGGAATGCCCCGGGTGGCGAGCACGTCCTTGACCGCGACCGGCACACCCGCGAGCGGGCCCAACTCCTCGCCGGCGGCCCGGCGCTCGTCCACCGCCCGGGCAGCGGCGAGCGCACCCTCGGTGTCGACGTGCAGGAAGGCGTGCACCCGGTCGTCGACCGCGGCGATCCGATCCAGGTGCGCCTGGGTCACCTCGACTGCGGACGTCTCGCCCCCAGCGACCAGGGCCGCGATCTCCGTCGCGGTCATACCAATGAGATCGCTCATGCCGTCACTCCGCTTCGCTCCGCGACGCCATGAGGCACCACGACGCTGTACTGCTGATTCGCTCGCTGCCGCTCGCTCATGAGGCCACATCCTCGGTCAGGATCCGCGGTACGCGGAACCGCTGGTCCTCGGCGTCGGGCGCGCCCGACAGCGCTTCCTCCGGGGTCAGGCACGGCGTGACGACGTCCTCGCGGAAGACGTTCGTCAGCGGCACCGAGTGCGAGGTCGGCGGGATGTCCGCGGCGGCGACCTCGCCGACCTGGGCGACCGCCTGGAGGATCACGTCGAGCTGGCCGGCGAACGTGTCCAGCTCCTCCTCGGTGACGGCGAGCCGCGACAGGCGCGCCAGGTGCGCGACCTCCTCGCGGGAGATGGCGGCCATCCGTGCCCCCTTCTGAATTCCTGCTGGTCGGGCGGTGTGCCGGCCGCGCGACAGGTGGAGCGTGACACGCGGTGACCGGAGCGAGTCTATTGTTCCGCTCCGGTGCCGCGTCCCCGACTCCCCCTCCAGCGGCCCTCGCGCCGGGTCAACGGGTGGGGCGGCGAGCGGCATCCGGCTGCGGGTGCCCGCCGGTCGGCCGGACCGGCCGGTACCGGGTCAGCCAGGTGACCAACTCCTCGGCCGGCATCGGCCGGGCGTAGAACCAGCCCTGCGCGGCGTCGCAGCCGGCGGCGTGCAGCATCCGCCAGGTCCGTTCGTCCTCGACACCCTCGGCCACCACGCGCAGCCCCAGCGCGCCGGCCAGCTCGATCATCGACCGGACGATCGCCGCGTCGTCGGTGTCGTCGGCCATACCGAGGACGAACGACCTGTCCACCTTCACCTCGGACAGCGGCAATCGGCGCAGGTGCTGGAGCGAGGAGTAGCCGGTGCCGAAATCGTCGAGCGCGATGGCTACCCCGATCCGGTGCAGCCGGGAGATGGTGGCCAGCACCCGACGCGGGTCGGCCATCAACGCGCCCTCGGTGATCTCGACCTGAAGCCGCTCGGCCGGCACCCCGTAGCGGGCCAGCCGGTCGGCGATCTGGTCGGCGATCTCGCCGGTGTGCAGGTCACGGACGCTCACGTTCAGCGCCGCGCGCAGGCCGATGCCGGCCGCCGACCACTTGGCGAGCTGCTCCACCACGTCGTCGACGACACGACGGGTGAGCAGTCGCATCACGGCGCTCTGCTCGGCGACCCGGATCAGTTCCTCCGGGTCGACCATGCCCCGACGGGGGTGCCGCCACCGCAGCAGCGCCTCGACGCCGACCACCTCGCCGGTCGCGATGGCGATCTGCGGCTGGTAGTACATGGTGATTTCCCCGGCGTCGTCGGCCGGCTCCTCGTCCGCATGTGCCCACCCGGTCGGTTCGAGCGGCTGCCCGGGTTTACCCGGCCCGACGTCCCGCCGCGCCCCGGTGCGACCCCTGCCCAGCGCGCTCCCGTTCGGGGACCGCCGGCCGATCCCGCCCCCGGCGCGCCGCTCCCGGGCCGAGCCGGAACGGGTGCCGGCGACAGTGGCACGGGCGTTGCGGCCCCGGATCGGGTCGGCTCCGGTGGCGATCCGGTTGATCAGCTCATCGGAGTGCACCAGGTCGGCGTCGGTGTGCCGACGGCGGGCCCACCACCGGGCAGCTCCCGGCCGTGCTGTGGCGACCGCCGACGCCGGGTCCGCCGCTGGCGCGGACCGGTCCGACGCCGCGGTGGGCAGCGCGCCCTCGGCCGGCGCGCCGGTGGGCAGCGCCGCCCCGTCACCGCCGCGAACCTCCGCCGACGCGACAAGGGGTACGTCGGCAGTCCGCTCGGCGTCACTCGGCCCGCTGTGCCGGCCGTTGCCGTCCGGCTGCGCGTCCTCCTCCTCGGCTGCCGCTTCGGCCTCCGCAGGCAACTCGGTCGACGGGCTGGCTTCCAGTACGCGCCGCAGGTCGGCGAGGAGGCCGAGTCGCTCGGCGGAGTTGTGGTCGGACTCCGGGGCGTACACGGCCACCGTGTCGTTGCGGTGCTTGGCGTCGTACATCGCCACGTCGGCGTGGCGCATCAGGGTGGCGAAGTCCTCGCCGTGCTCAGGGAAGAGGGCGATTCCGATCGACCCGCCCACGTCCAACGGCAGCCCGTCGAGCGGCACCGGCTCGGCCAGCGCCTGGACCACCCGGTCGGCCAACTCCCGCGCCTGAGCGACGTCGGTCAGCCCGGTCATCACGATCGCGAACTCGTCACCGCCGAGCCGGGCGATCATCTGTGGTCGGGGCTGCATGTCGGTCAGCCGGGCGCTCACCTCGACCAGCAGCCGGTCGCCCACGGCGTGGCCGAGGGCGTCGTTGACGTTCTTGAAACGGTCCAGGTCGATCAGCAGGAGCGCGAGCTGCCCGTCGGGTTCGCCGCGGGCGGTCCGCTCGGCGTGCAGGTGCACCTGCTCGGCCACCTCGGCCAGCAGCGCCTTGCGGTTGGGCAGACCGGTCAGCGGGTCAGCGGCGGCAAGCTGCTGCTGTTCGTTGGTCAACCGCGCCATCCGGTAGACGGCGAAGAGCGGCACCAGCACCAGCGGGATCAACGCGGCGCTGACCCGCGCCGCCGCGACCAGCACCGGGGCGAGCAGCAGCAGCGAGCCGGTGGAGAGCAACTCGAAGCCGAGGCCCTGGCGGAGGGTGGGCCACCACCGGTCCCCGAAACGCAGCCGCACCGCCCAGCTGACCAACCCGTAGTTGACGACGAACCAGGCCAACGCGGCACCGCCGACGGCGGCCACGTCGGTCCAGTGCAAGCGCCCGCCGGAGAAGATGGTGCCCGAGCCGAGCTGAATCACCCCGTACGCGGCGGCGAGGGCACACACGTACTGGCCGACGTTGAAGGCCGTGCGCCACGCGGCGTGCCGCATCCGCCAACCCGAGACGACCACGCCCACCGCCTGCACCACCACCGCCGGGCCGAGACCCCAGCCGAGCAGGATCGCGAAGGTGAAGCAGGTGGACGGGAACACCGCCGACGTCTGCCGGCGCCCCGGTGGCACGAACGGGCGCGCGTCGCAGACCACAGCGAGCGCGGCCATCGTCCAGAACGCCACCGGCAGGTCGGGCAACTCGTCGGGGAGCGTCGCGAGTGGAACGGCGGCGGTCAGCGCGGCGACCGCCAGGATGCCGGCGACGAAGGCGGCGAACGGTGCGACCCGTCCCGCAGGAAGCGAGTTGCGTGGGTCGGCGACCTCCACCACACCTCCTGACCGACCATCGGCGTGCCGGTGCGCGCGCCGTGACCCAATGAAACGCCCTCGGCCCCCAGTTTCCCGGTATGACAGTCACGAATCGGTCGTAGTCGTAATTAAGTTGGTATACGCGGCCAGTCGCCGTGCCCAGCGACCAGCCGGGTCACTCCCCCAGCTGAGCGACCTCGCGCGCGGCGTCCGGGCCCGCGTCCAGCAGAAGCCGGAACCCGCCCTCGTCGAGCACCGGCACCTTGAGACTGACGGCCTTGTCGGCCTTCGACCCGGGGTTGTCCCCCACCACCACGAAGCTCGTCTTCTTGGAGACCGACCCGCTGACCTTGCCGCCACGGCTCTGCACGGCCTCGGCGGCCTGGTCGCGTGAATAGCCGGCGAGGGTGCCGGTCACCACCACCGTCAACCCCTCCAGCGGGCGTGGCCCCTCGTCGACGGCCTCCTCCGCCATCCGTACGCCGGCCTCGGCCCACTTGCGGACGACCTCGCGGTGCCAGTCCACAGCGAACCATTCCCGGATGCTGGCGGCGATGGTCGGCCCGACGCCGTCGACGGAGGACAGCTCCTCCTCGGTGGCCGCGTCGATGGCGTCCATCGAGCGGAAGTGCCGGGCGAGCGCCTGGGCAGCGGTCGGGCCGACGTGCCGGATGGAGAGCGCCACCAGCACCCGCCACAGGTCCCGTTCCCGGGCGACCGCGAGATTGTCCAGCAACTTGGTGGCGTTGGTGCCCAGGCTGCCGTCCTTGTTGACGAAGAACGGCGACCGGGACAGCTGCTCGGCATCGAGGTGGAAGAGGTCGCCCTCGTCGCTGATGATCTCCGCGTCGAGCAGGGCGGCAGCGCCCTTGTAGCCGAGCACCTCGATGTCGAAGCCACCCCGACCGGCGAGGTGGAACACCCGCTCCCGCAACTGCGCCGGGCAGCTGCGGGTGTTGGGGCAACGGATGTCAACGTCGCCCTCCTTCGAGGGCGCGAGCGGGGTGCCGCAGGCCGGGCAACTGGTCGGCATGACGAAGGGCCGGGCGTCGGCGGGCCGCAGATCGACCACCGGGCCGAGCACCTCGGGGATCACGTCGCCGGCCTTGCGCAGCACCACCGTGTCGCCGATCAGCACCCCCTTGCGCTCCACCTCGCGGGCGTTGTGCAGGGTCGCGAGCGCGACCGTGGAACCGGCCACGCGCACCGGCTCGAGCACGGCGAACGGGGTGACCCGGCCGGTGCGCCCCACGTTGACGTCGATGTCGAGCAACTTGGTGGTGACCTCCTCCGGCGGGTACTTGAAGGCGATCGCCCAGCGCGGCGCACGACTCGTCGACCCGAGCCGGCCCTGGATGGAGACCGGATCGACCTTGACCACCACGCCGTCGATCTCGTGCTCGACGTCGTGCCGGTGCTCGGCGTAGTAGGCGATGTACTCCGCCACGCCGGCCAGATCCGGGACGACCCGCCACCGGTCGCTGGTCGGCAACCCCCACGACCTGAGTGCCGCGTACGACTCGGACTGCGCCGTGGGTTGGAACCCACGGCGGGCGCCGATGCCGTGCACCACCAGGCGCAACGGCCGGGTGGCGGTGACCCGTGGATCCTTCTGTCGCAGGCTGCCGGCGGCGGCGTTGCGGGGGTTGGCGAAGGGCGCCCTGCCCTGCTCCACCAGACCCGCGTTGAGATCGGCGAACGCCGCGATCGGGAAGTAGATCTCGCCCCGGACCTCCACCAACTCGGGGACGTCCGGGAATTCGGCGGACGGGACGAGCTGGCTGGGCACGTCCCGAATGCTGCGCACGTTTGCCGTGACGTCCTCACCGGTGCGCCCGTCGCCCCGGGTGGCGGCCCGGACCAGCCGGCCGTTCTCGTAGGTCAGGTTGATCGCCAGCCCGTCGACCTTCAGCTCGCACAGGTAGGGCACCGGACCGCCCGCGTCCCGTTCGACCCGCTCGGCCCAGGCTGCCAACTCTTCGTCGGCGAAGGCGTTGTCGAGCGAGAGCATCCGTTCGGCATGGGTGACCGGGGTGAAGTCGGTGGAGAACGTGCCACCCACCCGCTGGGTCGGCGAATCGGGCGTCCGCAGCGCCGGGAACTCCTCCTCCAGTGCCTCCAGCTCGCGCAACTGCCTGTCGAAATCGGCGTCGGGGATGGTCGGCGTGTCCAGCACGTAGTAGCGGTACTGGTGCTCGGTCAACTCCTGACTGAGCGCGGCGTGCCGTTCCCGGGCCTGCGGCGTCGGCTCAGCCCCGGCCGCCGCCTCCTGCGCCGGGCTGACCTGCTGACCGATCTGCTCCTCGGACACACCGCCACCTTCGGACACGCCTTCGACCTCCCTGATCACGCTACTCCGGCACCGTATCGGGCCGGTGGGACAATCCGCCGCCCACCCGCGCCCGAAGCGACCCTGCCCTCAGCCGCGTCCGGTGATCCCGTGACGCTCGGTAGCCGTCGGCCGGCCGTTCCAGCTACCGACCCACCGAGTGGCGGCCGGCGTGGCGTCGTCGAGGCGTGCGTGCGGGCGGCGGCGGTGTGGTTGGCGGGCGGCACGGGCGGCGGCGTGCAAGGATCGCCGGACGGTGCGACCGGCGGGTCGCCGCAACACGGAGGTACGGATGCGCGAGGCACTGCTCTGGGCGGTGGCGATCCTGCTGGCCGTGGCCGCCGGCTGGGCGTGGAACAGTTGGCGGCACCGGGTGGCCAACCGGCGTCCGGGCACCCGGCCGGATCGGGGCGACGCCGGTGGCCGTCGTTCCACCCCGCCGCGCCCCCGTGGCGCCGAACGGCCCTCCACCAAACCCCGCTCGCGCGACACCGACCGGCATGGCGACGCCCCGGCGGCCGGCGAGATCTGGTGGGCCGACGTGCCGTACGCCGACGGCACCGGATCGAAGGTGCGCCCGTGCCTGGTCCTGCGTGCCGACTCCCGAGGCGCCGACGTCCTGAAGATCACCAGCCAGGACAAGAGCGACCGGGACGACCACGTCCGGATTCCGACCCGGGACTGGGACCCGGGCGCGGAGCACGACAGTTACCTCAGCCTCACCGAGCCGATCCGACTCAACTCGGCCGCCTTCGCCGACCACGCCGGCCGCTGCGACGCCGACCTGTGGCGGAAGGTCCGCAGCCTGCGCCACCTCCCCACCTCCTAATCACCCCGCGTGGCCGCCCGTCGACCACCCTCGACCGCCGTCATGCCCGCCCGCCAGCCATGATCGACTCGGGTTCCTGAAAGTCGCGGTGTCCCGAGCTCCCGGATGCCCCGATTTACAGGAACCCGAGTTGGTCATGAGCGGGGGTCGGCCGCGCGGGTCGGGGCAGAACACGCCGGCCGCGCCAGTCGGGGCAGACCGCGCCCCAGCCGCGCCGGTCGGGGCAGAACACGCCGGCCGGGTCAGTCGGGGCAGAACACGCCGGCCGCGCCGGTCGGGGCAGACCGCCCCCAGCCGCGCCGGTCGGGGCGGACCGCGCCGGATCAGTCCCAGGTCGCGCCTAGTGTGGCGAGCTGGTCCGCGTACTCGATGCGGTTGACCCATTCCCGCGGCCAGGCGGTCATGCCGGCGGCCGCGCCCACGAACGCGCCGGCCAGGGCGGCGATCGAGTCGGAGTCCCCGGCGGTGGTCGCGCCCCGGGCCAGCGCCGAGACCGGGTCGTCGGCGTGCCGTACGGCGCAGAGCAGCGCGGTGGCCAGCGCCTCCTCGGCCACCCAGCCCTCCCCGGTGGCCTGGCACGGGTCACCACCGTCGTCCGGCTGCGCCAGTGTGTCTGTCAGTCGGCCCAGCACCGCCAGGCACTCGTCCCAGCCTCGCGCGATGAACTCCTCCGGCGAGCCGACCCCCGGGCGCTGCCAGAGGTCGCCCAGCCACCGCTCCCGGTAGATCCGGCGTTGGGCGAGCGCCCGCTCGGTGAGCAGCGCGGGCACCTCTGGCAGGGTGGCGCCCGCGCGCAGCACGAAGACCGCATAAGCGGTCAGCTCGCTGGCGGCCAGCCCGGTCGGATGGCCGTGGGTCAGCCCGGCCTGCAACTGCGCCAACCCGGCGAGCGTGTCGAGGTCCACGTCGAGCAACCCGACCGGGGTGACCCGCATGTTGGCCCCGCAGCCCTTCGACCCGCTCACGGTGGCCTCCTGCCAGCGCACCCCACGGCTCAGCTCGGCGCAGGCGCGCAGGCAGGTCATGCCCGGGGCACGGTTGTTGTCCGGGCTGACCGCCCAGGCCAGGAAGCGTCGCCGCAGCAGTGGCTCGACCGCTTCCGGCGTGAACGACGGCGCCTCGTGCAGCGCCCAACCCACCGCCAGGGCCATCTGGGTGTCGTCGGTGACCAGTGCGGGCTCGCCGACCAGCTCGCGTGGGCCGGTCGGGCCGTACCGGCGCTCGATCTCGGCGACGGTCAGGAACTCGGTCGGCTTGCCCAGCGCGTCACCGTAGGCGAGGCCGAAGAGCGAACCGGAGGCGCGAAGCGCAGAGGTGTGGATCACGGCGGCCATGATGCCCGGCCGCCGCAACCCATGCCGGTCCGGCCAGCTCTTCCGAAACCAGCGCCCTAGGGCCTGTGTCAAAGCCCCTGGCCGGCCTGCGGCGGGCCCAGGCGACGACCGACCGCGTTGGAGCTCCGCCCGGATACAACACCGGTATCCGAACGAATCTCCGCCTTGCCGGGACCGCCGCCTGGACTCCACCTCGGCTCGACCGAGGACTTTGACACAGGCCCTAGTCCCAGCAGAGGCAGAACGGGTGGCCGGCCGGGTCGGCGTAGACGCGGAAGCCCTCACCCTCACCTGGCAGCCGCCGCGCGCCCAGCGCGAGCGCAGCCTTCTCGGCGGCCTCGATGTCGTCCACCGTTACATCGAGGTGGAACTGCTGTGGGCGCTCGGGATCCGGCCAGACCGGTGGGCGCAGGTTGAGCGCCCGTTGGAAGGCGAGGCGCGGCTGGTGACCGGGCGGGCCGCCCAGCACCACCCAGTCGTCATCGGAGTCACCCTCGTCGAACGGTACGCCGAGCAATTCGGCGTAGAACGCCGCCAACGCCCGCGGATCCGGGCAGTCGATCACCACTGAACGCAGCTGTCCAATCATGACCGTCATCCTGCCCACCGGGTACGACAGGAAACCTCAGTCCTCGGCGAGGCGCCGGCCGGCGTCCCGGCACGCGGCGAGCACCGCCCGCGCGTACTCCGGGGTGGCGCCGGCGAGGCCGCAGGCCGGGGTGACCACCACCTGTTGGGCCAGTTGGCGACGAGGGAAGCCGAGGCGGTCCCAGACCTGGCGTACCCGCTCGGCGATCTGCGCGGAGTTCGGCGCGCCACCGGCCGACGGCGGCCGGGTCGGTGCGGCCCCGGCCAGCAACCCGAGGCCGGCGTCGATCGCCTCGCCCAGCGGGTCGAGCTTGGTGACCAGGTCCAGGTCGAGGGCTACCGCGACGGCGCCGGCGGAGCGGATCAGCTCCAGTGGTACGTCCGGGGCGCAGCAGTGCACCAGCGTCGGCACGCCGACCGCCTCGACGACAGTGCGCAGCAGGGCGGCGGCGTCCACCGAGTCGACCGCCCGGTACGCGCCGAACCCGCTCTCGGTCGGCACCCGCCCGGCCAGCACCGTCGGCAGTGACGGCTCGTCCAGTTGCAGCAGGACCGACGCCTGGGGCAGCCGGCGGGCGACCGCCGCGACGTGCGCGCGCAGCCCTTCGGCGAGGGAGCCGGTCAGGTCGCGGACCGCGCCGGGATCGCGCAACAGTCGACCACCGATCGGCAACTCCAGCGAGGCGGCCAGCGTGAGCGGGCCGGCGGCCTGCACCTTCATCGGCCCGGCGTACCCCTCGGCCTGCTCGGCGAGCTGGTCCAGGTCGCGTTCCATCAGGTCGCGGGCCCGGCGCAGGTCGCGGCCCGGACGTGGGGCGACCCGCCACCGCCCCGCGTACACCTCGACCGGCAGCTCGACGAGCAGTCCGGCGGACCGGCCGATGATGTCCGCTCCGGGGCCACGGGCCGGCAGCTCGGGCAGGTGGGGCAGCTCGGGAAGCTCACCGAGGACCACCCGCTGAGCCTCGCCGATGTCGGTGCCGGGCAGCGAGCCGATTCCGGTTGCCGCGCCGGCCGGCCAGGGCCACGCCTGATCTGTCACGGGCGAAGGCTATCCCGCGAACACCCGGGCCGTGCGGTCAGCCGGTGATGGTCGCGGAGCCGAGGACCACGTCGCCGGCCGGATCCGGTCGGTACGCCACCACTGCCTGACCGGCGGCGACGCCGCGTACCGGTCGGCGCAGTTCGGCGTGCAGCCGGTCACCGTCGAGGGCGACGGTCGCCGGCACCACGTCGCCGTGCGCGCGCAACTGCACCTCGCACTCGACCGGGGCGTCCGGCCGGGCGCCGCCGGTCCAGACCGGACGTACGGCGTGCACGTCGGAGACGTCCAGGGCCTCGGCCGGGCCCACAGTCACCGTGTTGGTCTTCGGCGTGATGGACAGCACGTAGCGTGGCCGACCGTCCGGCGCGGGCCGGTCCAGGTGCAACCCGCGACGCTGCCCCACCGTGTACGCGTACGCGCCGCTGTGACTGCCGACGACAGCGCCGGTGGAGGCGTCCACCACGTCGCCGGGTGCCTCACCGAGCCGGCCAGCCAGGAAGCCGCGGGTGTCCCCGTCGGCGATGAAGCAGATGTCGTGTGAGTCCGGCTTGTCGGCCACGGCCAGGCCACGCTCGGCGGCCTCGGCGCGGACCTGCGCCTTCGTCAGGTCACCGAGCGGGAAGATCGACCGGTCGAGCTGCTCGCGGGTGAGCACGGCAAGCACGTACGACTGGTCCTTGGCCAGGTCGACACTGCGCCGCAGCAGCCCGTCCGCGCCGAGGCGGGCGTGGTGCCCGGTCACCACCGCGTCGAAACCCAGGGCCACCGCCCGGTCCAGCACCGCCGCAAACTTGATCTTCTCGTTGCAGCGCAGGCAGGGGTTCGGCGTACGACCGGCGGCGTACTCGGCGACGAAGTCGTCGACCACGTCCTCGTGGAAGCGGTCGGCCATGTCCCACACGTAGAACGGAATGCCGATCACGTCCGCCGCCCGCCGGGCGTCCCGGGAATCCTCCAGGGTGCAGCAGCCGCGCGCCCCGGTCCGGTAGGTCTGTGGGTTGCGCGCGAGGGCAAGGTGTACGCCGGTCACGTCGTGCCCGGCCGCCACCGCCCGTGCCGCCGCCACGGCCGAGTCAACCCCACCCGACATCGCCGCCAGAACCCTCACTGACCCACTCCCCTTCCCGTCCCCGCCCGTTCCCCCACAACAACCCTATCCACCAGCCCCGAACCCCCCGCCACCCCACAAACCCAACCCCCAACCCCAACCCCGAATGCCCACGCCCACGCCCACGGGTGGGGGCCCGGGGGCGAGGGGGTTTAGCGGGGGGTGCGGAGGGCTGCGGCTCGGCGGGCTCGGTCGACTGCTGCCGGGAGGGCCGCGATCAGGGCGTCGACGTCGGTCTGGGTGCTGGTGTGGCCCAGTGTGAAGCGCAGCGAGGAGCGGGCACGGTCGTCGTCGGCACCCATCGCCAGCAGCACATGCGAGGGCTGGGCCACGCCGGCCGAGCAGGCGGAGCCGGTCGAGCAGGCGATTCCCTGCGCGTCGAGCAGGAGCAGCAGCGCGTCGCCCTCACAGCCCGGGAAGGAGAAGTGCGCGTTGCCGGGCAGCCGATCGGTCGGGTCACCGTTGTAGATCACCTCGGGCACCGCCTGGCGGACCCGCTCGATCAGGTCGTCGCGGAGCGCTGCCACCCGGGCCGCGTACTCCTGCTGACCCTTCACCGCGGTCTCCACGGCGACCGCGAAGGCGACGATGCCCGCGGTGTCCAGGGTGCCGGAGCGGATGTCGCGTTCCTGGCCGCCGCCGTGCAGCAGCGGCGTGGCCGGCACGTCCCGGGCGAGCAGCAGCGCGCCCACTCCCATCGGGCCGCCCAACTTGTGCCCGGTGACGGTCAGCGCGGACACCCCGCTGGCGCCGAAGTCGACGGGCACCTGTCCAACCGCCTGGATGGCGTCGGTGTGGAAGGGCACACCGTGTTCGGCGGCGACGGCGGCCAGTTCGGCCACCGGCTGGACGGTGCCCACCTCGTTGTTCGCCCACATCGCGGTGACCACGGCCACCTGGTCGGCGTGCGCGGCCAACTCGGCGCGCAGGGTCTGCGGGTCGAGCCGACCGACGGCGTCCACCGGCAGCCAGCCGACCTCGGCGCCCTCGTGCTGGGCCAGCCAGTCGACAGCGTCCAGCACCGCGTGGTGCTCGACGGCGCTGGAGACCACCCGGCGGCGGTCGGAGCGGGCTGCGCGGCGGGCCCAGAAGACGCCCTTGACCGCGAGGTTGTCGCTCTCCGTGCCACCACCGGTGAAGATCACTTCAGAGGGCCGCGCGCCCAGCACAGCGGCCACCTGTTCGCGTGACTCTTCGACCCGGCGGCGGGCACGGCGGCCCGACGCGTGCAGGGAGGACGCGTTGCCGACCTCGCGGGCGGTAGCGACGTACGCCTCCAGTGCCTCATCGAGCATGGGAGTCGTCGCCGCGTGATCCAGGTAAGCCATCACCGTTCAGCGTACGGCCGACACCTTGGGGACCGGATGCCGGAGGGGACTGCGCGCACGGGCCGGGGCGGAACTCCACCCCGGCCCGACGCGTGCGGGCCCGGTCAGGCGGGCACCGCGGTGACGACGATGTTGTCGCGGTACTTGCGCGCCTTGGCGTCGAACGGCCCACCACAGGTGATCAGGGTCAGCCGCGGCTTGCCGTCGCGGGCGAAGTACCGGTCCAGCGGGATCTTGGTCTTGTCGTACTCCTCCCGGGCCACGACCCGGTACTTGCGGGCCTCGCCATCACTGCCGGTCGCGGTCAGGGTGTCGCCCTGATCGAGCTCCCGCAGCCGGAAGAACGCGCCCTTGCCCTGCTGGGCGCTGTCCACGTGACCAGCGATGACGATCGAGCCGGCGTTCGCCTCCAGGCCGGGCCCGTACCGGTACCAGCCGATCTTGTCGACGCTCGGCGGCACCTCGAAATCGTTTGTCCGCTTGTTGATGCCGACCGCGTTGATCGTGGCGGTGACGTCGATCGCCGGGATCACCAGCCGCACCGGCGGGACGATCTCCGCCCCGGCCGGCAGTTCGCCGACGGTCACCGGGACAGACTGGCCATCGGCCGCGCTGGCCGACGGGGTCGGGGTGGCGGTCGCGAGGTTGGCCGCCTCGTCGCCGCCCACGTCCTCGGCCGGCTGGGAGCCGCACGCCACGAGCGTGGCGACGGTGAGCGCGGCAACGCCGGCGGCCAGGGCCGCCAGCGCGCCGCGATTGCGCACCGTCACTTGCGGCCGGTCCGCGCGGTCGCCATCCGCACCCCACCACCAAGGAGCAGGAGTACGCCGGCGCCGGTGAGCACGTACCACCAGGTGTCCACGCCCGTGCCGGCCTGACCGCCGTCACCGCTGGGCACGCCACCCGGGGCGGAGTGCAGGCCGGTGATGGTCTGGGCCACCACGTCGAGGGTCTTACCCTCGGCGGAGCCGATCGCGTAGACGATCGTGGCGGTGCCCTCCTTGAGGTTGAGGTCCGCCGGGCCGATGGCCACGGTGTCGGTGCCGGCCAGCACCACGTCCGCCTTCACCTCGCCCGCGTCGACGTCGCCCTTGGCCTCGTTCGGGTTGGTGAGGTCCTCGAAGACCGGCTTGCCACCGGCGCGGACGTCGACCGCCGGAGCGGCGGCGGTGTGCCGGACGATCAGCCGCGCCTTGCCGGCGTCGACCTTCGAGACGTCGTTCACGAACGGGGTGATCTTCGGCTGGCCGGCGGCGTCGAGGTGGGCCGCGATGCTGATGTTCGCACCGCCCGGCACCGCGGCGTTGTCGACCTTGAGGATCGCGCTGCCGATCGGCTCGCCCGGCTTGGTGAGCGCGATGTCGTAGTCGCCCTCCTCCAGGTTCAGCGGGCCGGCGACGTCACCGGGCTTGAAGTTGTCCAGCGTCTTCTTGCCGTTGACGTAGACGTCGACCGGGGTGTCCGGAATGCCGTGCACGACGGAGACCTTCGACGTGGCGGCGTACGCCGGGCCGGCGGTGAGCCCACCGACGCCGGCGAAGGTCAGCGCGGCTACCGCGCCGCCCGCGGCGACCCGACGGAAGTACGAGAGCTGCATGTCTGCCTCCTGGTGATAACTGCTGATTCGTCAGGCCTGGCTTGCAGAACGGGTTACGCCGGCTGCCGGACGGGCGGATGCGCCCCGGAGGCACTTTTCTTTTCTGGCCCCGACCGCATCCGCAACGGGCTCGGGAGACGAAGAGCAGGTGAGATGACATCGACCGGGGAAGTGGGGCGGAGACTGTGGCAGCTACAGTCGGGTATGCCCCATCGAAGGCGAGCCGCCCGATGACGGCGCTACGACAGGAACCGGACCCTCCGGTGGACGACCTCGACCGCAGGTTCCGTGACGGCGACGACGTGGCGCTGCGCGAGGCGTACGACCGCTACGGTCGTGCCGTGCTCCATCTGGCCACGTCCATGCTGGCGAACCGCAGCGACGCCGAGGACGTCACCCAGGCGACGTTCGTCGCCGCCTGGTTGGGCCGCGACACGTTCGACCCGTCCAAGGGGTCGCTGATCGGTTGGTTGCTCGGCATCGGCCGGCGGAAGGTGATCGACCGGATGCGCGCCTCGGCCCGGGAGACCCGGGTGGTGGAGACGGTCCGACAACTGCCCGAGCCGGCGCAGACCGAGCCGGATCCGGACCGCGTGGTGGACCGGTTGGTGATCGCGGACGAGTTGGCTCGCCTCCCGGACGACCAGCGACGGATGCTGGAGCTGGCCTTCTACGACGACCTGACACACCAGCAGATAGCCGCGGTGACCGGCGTGCCGTTGGGCACCGTGAAGAGTCACATCCGACGCGGCATGGCGAGCTTGAAGCGCAGATGGGAGGTGGACGGTGCAGCACCTGGACCACGACCGGCTGGTATTTCTGGCACTCGGTGAGAGCGAGGCGGACAACGGGGAGAGCGCCCACCTCGCCACCTGCGCGCTCTGCCGCGCGGAGGTCGCGAGCCTTCAGCAGGTGGCGGGGCTCGGCACCGAGACGCAGGGCCTGGCCGACCTGCCCGACCCACCGGAGCACGTCTGGCAGAGCATCGAGGCCCAGGTCAGGGCGGCGGAGGCCGGGCCGTTGCTGACCGAGACCCGCCGACACCGGGTGCCCGGGCAGGCCGACACCACGACGGCCGGGCAGGCCGACACCACGACGACCGAGCGGACCTCCGGCGCGGCCGCCGGGTCGACGGTGGCCCGACTGGACCCGGCGCGGCGATCCCGCCGGGGTCGCGGCTGGTCCGGTTGGGTGGCCACAGCGGTGACCGCGGCCGCCGCCGCGGCGGTCGCCGTCGTGGGCACCGTCTCGGTGCTCCGACCGGACGATCAGACGCCCACCCCGACGCCGGTGGTGGTGGCGAGCGCTCCGCTGGCCGCGTACGGCGCGACCCCGCCGACGGCCAAGGGCGACGCCCGGGTTTTCCAGGACGGCCAACTACATCTGCATGTGGCGAATCTCCCGACCGTCCCGGGGTACTACGAGGTCTGGCTCATCAATCCGACGACCATGGAGATGTTCTCGGTCGGCACCCTGGGTGGCGGCGCGGACGCCCTGCTGCCCCTGCCTCCGAATGTCGACCTCAAGAGCTACTCGGTGGTCGACGTCTCCGCCGAGCAGTACGACAACAACACCCGCCACTCCGGCGACAGTCTGCTGAGGGGCTCCCTGACGGGCTGATCGGCGGGCCGGCTCAGCTCCCCGGCTCGCCGATCAGCTCCCATACGGCAGTGGCCGCCCGTGCGAACGGGCGGCCACCGACGTATCGCTGGCTTACTTGCGCTTGCGGATCTCCTCGGCAGCCTGCGGGACGATCTTGAACAGGTCGCCCACCACCCCGAAGTCGGCCAGCTCGAAGATCGGCGCCTCGCCGTCCTTGTTGACCGCGACGATGGTCTTCGAGGTCTGCATGCCGGCCCGGTGCTGGATCGCACCGGAGATGCCGAGGGCGACGTAGAGCTGCGGGGAGACCGTCTTACCGGTCTGGCCCACCTGGAACTGGTGCGGGTAGAAGCCGGAGTCGACGGCCGCGCGGGACGCGCCGACGGCGCCGCCGAGCAGGTCGGCGAGCTCCTCGACCAGCTTGAAGTTGTCGGCGTTGCCGACGCCCCGACCGCCGGAGACGACCACGCCGGCCTCGGTCAGCTCGGGGCGGGAGCCCTTCTGCTCGGCGACCCGCTCGACGACGGTGGCCAGCTTGTCGGTGTCGGTGACCGACACACTGAGCTGCTCGATCGCCGGGGTGGCCGCCGCTGGGGCGGGGGTGACCGAGTTGGGCCGGACGGTGACCAACGGCAGGCCCTTGGTGACCTTGGACTTGACGATGGTGGAGCCGGCGAAGGCGATCTGGGTCGCGGTGCCGTCGGCGTCCAGGCCGACCACGTCGGTCAGGATGCCGTTGTCGAGCTTGACGGCGAGCCGGGCGGCGATCTCCTTGCCCTCCTGGGCCGACGCCAGCAGCACGGCGGCCGGCTGCACGCGCTTGACCAACTCGGCCAGCACCGTCGCCTTGGGGGCCACCAGGTAGCCGTCGATCTCGTCACCCTCGGCAGCGTAGATCTTCTCCGCGCCGTACTCGCCCAGCTTGCCGCTCAGCGCCTCGGCGGCGCCGGCGCCGCCGAGCACCACAGCGCTCGGGGTGCCCAGCTCACGCGCGAGGGTGAGCATTTCCAGGGTGACCTTCTTGACGCCGAATTCCTTTGTGGCTTCGACGACGACGAGAACCTCGGACATGTCAGACCCCCCTCTCACACGAACTTTTCGGTGGCGAGGAACTCGACCAGCTTGACGCCGCCCTCGCCCTCGTCAGTGATCTTGGCGCCGCCGGAGCGCGGGGGGCGCTTGGTGTGTTCGACGACGGCGCTGGTGGCACCGTCGAAGCCCACCTCGTCGGCCGCGACTCCGAGGTCGGCCAGCGAGAGCGTCTGCACCGGCTTCTTCTTGGCGGCCATGATGCCCTTGAAGGAGGGGTAGCGCGGCTCGTTGATGGTGTCCCAGACGGAGACGACGGCCGGGGTGGCGGCGGTGACCACCTCGTAGCCCTCCTCGGTCTGCCGCTCGACGGTCAGCGTCGTGCCGTCGACGGTGAGCTTGCGGGCACCGGTGAGCGCCGCGACGCCCAGCCGCTCGGCGATCATGTGCGGCATGACCTGGACCCGGCCGTCGGTGGACTCGGCACCGCAGATGACCAGGTCGGCGTTGAGCTGACCGAGCGCGGCGGCGAGCACCTTCGAGGTGGCGACGGCGCACGAGCCGTGCAGGGCGTCGTCCAGCACGTGCACGGCCTTGTCCGGGCCCATGGAGAGCGCCTTGCGGATCGACTCGGTAGCCCGGTCCGGACCCATGGTCAGGATGGTGACCTCGCCGCCGTGCGCCTCCTTGATCTTCAGCGCCTCCTCGATGGCGTACTCGTCCATCTCGTTGATCACGTTGTTCGCCGAACCGCGGTCGACGGTGTTGTCGTCATTGCGCAGGTTGCGGTCCGCGCCCGAATCAGGCACCTGCTTGACGAGTACGACGATGTTCATCGCGCTTCGACGACCCTCCTGTGTGGTGTTGCGATTCGCTCGCCCGGTATGGGGCGCAGCGTCGCGCGTCGGTCGACGCCAGGTCAACCGCGGGCGGTTGTGCAGTTGCCCACGGCGCAATGTTACCTGCCAGTAGGTTGCACTCCCGCAGCACTCAGAGTGACACAGCTCACCGATGCGCGGCCGGTCAGGCCGGCTCGGCCAACGCGACCCGGATCTGATCGATGGCCGCCGCCTCGGCAGGCACCACCCCGTCGTGCGCGCGGGCCACCTGGTCCGCCGCGGCCAACACCAGATCGCGGTACGCGTCCACGTCGCCTGGGGACTTCTCGCGCAGGATCCGCACCGCCTCACCCAGCGCCGGCAGCACCACCGACTCGATCTCCAGCTGCGAGTCCCGGGGAAGTCGCGGCAGCGGGCCGGTGGTCAGCGCCTCCTTGACAGTGCCACTGGCGTCGGCCAGCGCGCCGGAAGCGGCGATGCTCTCCCGGATCACCCCCAGCACACCGGGATCGGCGTTGGAAACCAGGAAGACGGCACCGAAGGCACCGGTCTTGAGGGTCAGGCGCTCCTCGTCCGTCAACCGCTGTTCCATGATCACGGAGTGTAGACGTACGGGGTGGTGGTCGTGACCGCGACGAGGCCGAGCCGTTGGAGGATGGGCCGGCTGTCCTCGGAACAGTCGACCTGCATGAGCGTCCGACCCCGCTGCTCGGCGAGCCGCGCCCGGTAGTTGACCAACGCCCGGTAGATGCCCTTGCGCCGCCACTGCGGCAGGGTCGAGCCACCCCACATCGTGGCGAAGCCGGTGTTCGCCGGGAACCGCACCCAGCCCGCGCTCACCACCGTCCCACCCGCCTCGGCCACCACCACGGTGATCGAATTCGGGTCGGCGTCGATCTCCTTGGCCAGTCCCGTCACGAGGTGCGAGCGATCCTCCTGCCAGACCTCCTCCTCCATGGCGGCGATCCGCTCCAGGTCCTCCCGGGCGGTCACCTCACGCAGGCGTACCCCCTCGGGAACGACAGGCAGCGCGGCGGCCAGCGGGGCGACCGGCCCGACCACGACGGTCTCGCGGTCCTCCGGCACGAAGCCGGCAGCGCGCAGCCGGTCCGCCAGATCGGCCGGCTCGTCGTGCTCGTTGAGCTTCCACTCGACAGACTGGCCGCGCTCACGGAACAGCTGCACCTGCCGGGCGATCAGCTCGTCCAGCGCGTCACCTGTCAACCCGCCCAGGGTGCGGTAGGTGAGGAACCCGCCGGCGTCGAGCCCGATGATGCGGACCAACGGCCCGTCCCGCTCGACGGAAACCCCGGCCGGAACCGGGTCGGGGATCTCCGGGCGGAGTTGGTTGTCGTAGGCGTCGCGCAGCGTCTGTACGTCGAGATCAGTCACCGGACCAGGCTAAGCGGGAAGGGAAACGGATATTCTCCCACTGTGTGGGAGGCGATCAGGCGGTGGTTCGACCCGGCGGAGGCACGCGCTGTCGGTGAGACACCGGACTACCGGTTCTCCCTGGCCAACGAACGGACCTTCCTCGCCTGGCTACGCACCGGGTTGGCACTCGTCGGAGGCGGGCTGGCCACCGCGCAGTTCCTGCCACCCCTGCCGATGAGCCACCTGCGGGAGGTGATCGCGGTGTCGTTGCTGCTGCTCGGCGCGGCGGTCGCGATCCGCGCGGTGGACCACTGGGCGCGTACCGAGCGGGCCATCCGGCTCGGTCAGGAGCTGCCCGCGTCCCGGTTTCCCGCCATCCTGGCGCTCGCCGTCGGCGTCGGCGCCTTACTGCTGGTGGTCGCCGTCCTGCTCCGCGCGGTCGGCGGGCGGTGAGCGCCGGACGCGATCCCGGGCTGCAACCGGAGCGGACCCGGCTGGCCTGGCGGCGCACCCTGCTCACGGTGACCGTGGTGAGCGTGCTCGCCGTCCGGCTGGCGGCGACGGGCGGCCCGACCGGTGCGCTGATCGCCGGCGGCACCGTTCTGGTGTGGGGCACCCTGCTGGTGCTCTGCTGGCCCCGGGGCACCGGCACCGGTCCGGCCCGCACCGGCGGCCGGACACTGCCCCTGGTCACCGTGGGCACCGTGGTGCTGGCGTTACTGGGGGTGCTGCTGGTCCTGCGCGGACTGGGGTGACGCGCGCCGGTGAGTCATCATGGGTGCATGGCCCGGCTTGGCGTACTCCTCTTCCTGGTGCAGATTGTCCTCGCCGTCTGCGCGCTGATCAGCTGTCTCTCCGCCGAGGAGGGCAAGATCCGCGCCCTTCCCCGGATCGCCTGGGTGCTGATCATCTTGTTCTTCCCGCTGGTCGGCTCGATCGCCTGGTTCATCGTCGGCCGGGAGCCCAGCCCCGGCGCCGGCAAGGGTTGGCCGGGCGGCGGCGAGCGGCAGCGTCCTCGGCAGGTGGCCCCCGACGACGACCCGGAGTTCCTGCGCTCCGTCGAGGAACGCGCCCAGCAGCAGGACCAGGAGCTGTTCCAACGCTGGGAGGAAGACCTGCGGCGACGCGAGGACGACCTGCGCCGCCGCGACGGTGAGCCGCCGCGCGAGGGCGACCGACCGGAGGTGTGAGCGCACCGCCGCCGCCGGCGCGGGAGCGACGGCGGCGGCGGGTGCGACTCAGGCCAGGTTCGACGACCGGGGGTACGCGTCGGTCGGGTCGGTGAGCACGTTCACCAGGTACGGCACTCCGGAGTCGAACGCCCGCTGGAGCGCCGGGCCCAGGTCGGCCGCCTTGGCGACCGTCTCCCCCGCACCGCCGAGCGCGCTGACCACCGTGTCGTACCGCAGCTCCGGCTGGAGGTCGGCGGCGACGTCGTAGCCGTACATGGCACGCATCGGGTGCTTCTCCAGCCCCCAGATGCCGTTGTTGCCGACGACGATCACCACCGGCAGCTTCTGGCGGACCAGCGACTCGACGTCCATCAGCGAGAAGCCCGCCGCGCCGTCGCCCATCAGCACGCAGATCTGCCGGTCCGGGTGGCTGACCCGGGCCCCCATCGCGTAACCCATGCCGGTGCCCAGGCAGCCGTACGGGCCCGGGTCCAGCCACGTGCCGGGCTGGGCCGGCTCCAGGTACCGCCCGGCGTACGACACGAAGTCGCCGCCGTCGCCGATGGTGATCGCGTCCGGGGCGAGCGCCCGACGCAGCTCGCCGTAGATCCGGGCCGGGCGGATCGGGTCGGTCTCGGCGGCCATCTCCGCGGCGTCCCGAGCCTTCGCCGCGTCCTCGGCCACCCGCAGGTCGGCGATCCAGTCGGAGTGGTCGGCCCGGTCACCGGAGTGATCGGCCAGCGCGGAGAGGATCAGGCGCAGGTCACCGGCGGGTGCGGCGGCCGGCTGCACGTGCGTCGCCCGCTGGCTGGGGGCGTCGACGATGTGCACCACCTTGGCGTCACCGAAGTCACCGAAGCTGAGCCGGAAGTCCAGCGGAGTGCCCACCACCACGACCACGTCGGCGCCGGAGAGCGCGGCCCGTCGGGCCTTGGCGAACGCCAGCGGGTGCTCCGGCGGGAGCGAGCCGCGACCCATGCCGTTGGTGAAGACCGGCACCTGCAACGCCTCGGCCGCCTCGCGCAGCGCGGCGACCGCGTCGCCCGCGTACACGTCGGAGCCGGCGATGATGACCGGCCGCTGCGCCCCGGCGATGAGCAACGCCGCGCGGCCGACCTCCTCCGGGTCCGGGGCGATCGGGTCGACACCCGCCACGGTGGGCAGCTCGGCCTCCGCGACCGAGAAGACCGTCTCCAGCGGGAAGTCGAGGAAGGCCGGGCCCCGGTGCGGGGTGAGCGCGGCGTTCAGCGCCGCACCCACCGCGCGCGGGATGTCGTCGGTGCTGAACACCGTCTCGGCGTGCTTGGTGACCGGGGCGACCAACGGCAGGTGGTCCATCTCCTGGAGGCTGCCCGAGCCCCAGCGGAACGCGGGCGCGCGCCCGCCGAGCACCAGCACCGGCGAGGCGTTGAAGAACGCGCTGGTCATGCCGGAGATGCCGTTGGTGACACCGGGCCCCGCGGTGAGCACGGCGAGGCCGGGGCGGCGCTGGAGCTTGGCCACGGCCTCGGCGGCGAAGACCGCGGACTGCTCGTGCCGGACGTCGTAGATCGGGAAGTCGGTCTTGTACGCGGCGTCGTAGAGCGGGAAGACGTGCCCGCCGGACAGCGTGAACATCTCCCGTACGCCGTGCGCGCGTAGTGCCGCGAGCGCCAACTCGCCGCCGTGACCCTCGATCCGCTCCGTCATCCGCCGCTCCCCTTCGTTCCTTGTGACCGACGCCCCACGCTACTGGCCGGTAGGAACAATGTGAACTGTTCTCGGCTAATAGTCAGCGGCCGGTGAAGCCCGGCTTGCGCTTTTCGACGAAGGCCGCCATGCCCTCGCGCCGGTCGTCGGTGGCGAACAGCGCCGCGAAGAGCTGACTCTCCCAGGCCAGGCCCGAGTTCAGGTCCATGTCCAGGCCGCCGTCGACCGCCAGCTTCGCCGCGCGCAGCGCCTGCACCGGGCCCGTCAGGTACGGCTTCACGTAGGCGACAGCGGCCTCGTAGACCTCGGCGGCCGGGACCACTCGGTCGGCCAGGCCGATCCGCAGGGCCTCCTCGGCGTCGACCATCCGGCCCGTCATGATCAGATCCTTGGCGCGGGCCGGGCCGACCAGGCGGGCCAGCCGCTGGGTGCCGCCGGCACCCGGGATGATGCCGAGCTTGATCTCCGGCTGGCCGAGCTTGGCGTCCTCGGCGACGATCCGCCAGTCACAGGCCAACGCCAGCTCACAGCCGCCACCGAGGGCGTACCCGGTGATCGCGGCGACCACCGGCTTGGGGATCCGGGCGATCGCGCCGAGCGCGCTGGACAGGTTCGCCGCCCGGTCGGCCATGTCCACGTAGGACATGTCAGCCATCTGCTTGATGTCGGCGCCGGCGGCGAAGACCTTCTCCCCGCCGTACACGATGACCGCGCGGACCTCGGGATCGGCGGTGGCCGACGTCGCAGCGGCGCGCAACTCCTCCTGCACCTGGGTGTTGAGCGCGTTCATCGGCGGCCGCTCCAGCCGGATCGTGCCGATGCCGTCAGTGGTCTCCAGCCGAACGAACTCGCCCACGCTGCCCTCACTTCCTCGTCGAAGTCGCGTGCCAACCTTACGACCCGGCTCGTTTGGGTAAGTAGTGTGGTGTCAGCCCCGTGGGCGGGAGTCCAGCCATGATCACGTATTACGACGACAGGTCGGTGCAGGTCACCTCCACCACCCTTCGCGTGGACGGTCGCAGCTACAAGCTGGCCGACATCACCATGATCTGGCACCGCCGGGGTACCCGTTCCTGGCGTGTGCTGGTGGGACGGGGCGCGCTCGGCGCTGCGCTCGCCGGCCCGCTGGTCGCGGCGGTGCTCGGCATCGGCGTGGCCGTCTGGCTGCACCGCTCCCCCACCGTGACGATCGCGATCGTCGGCGCGTCGGTGCTGGTCGGCCTGGCCGTCGGGCCGGTCGCCGACTTCCTCTTCGAACACCTGGACCGCTCGTACGCCCGGGGCAGCCGCCAACTGGAGATCTGGGCCCGTTGGCGGGGCCAGCCGGTGCGTCTGCTGCACACCGGTGACGCGCTGCGCTTCGGGCAGATCTACCGGGCGGTGCAACGCGCGGTGGAGCACAGCCAGCCGGCCCACCCCGTCAGGCGCCGCTAGCCGGCCTGTTCCGTCTGACGTCCCGACAGGAGCGGTAGGCCGCCAGCGGTGGAACCTCTGACAGACCGCGCTCGTCAGCCGGGCCAGTGGGCGCAACGGGCGTAGCGGGCCCAACGGGCACGGGCACGGCAGGCCCAACGGGCACCAGCGCGCCCGGCCCAGCCTTCGTGCAGCCCCTTTGGAGCTGATGTCGCAAACGAATCAGACCGGGGCCCGCGACGCACAGGGCCTGCCGCGATGCGACCCGGCCACGGCGACGGCTGCGACTGCGGCTGCGGCTGCGGCTGCGGCTGCGGCTGCGGGCGAAGGCGAAGCGCCGACCCGTGATGTCGCAAACGATTCAGCTCCAAAGGACCATCGCACCATCACCTCTACCCGGCGGACGGCGTGCACCCTCGCCGCCGTCGCGGTGTGTCATGGGCGGCAGACCCCTGCCGAGGACGCGTCGGGGAAGGCCGGATGCCGGGGCCGAACCGGGCGAGGTTTGCACCGCGGTGGTTAGGCTTAGTGATGACCCTCTATTACCGGGACGACGCGGTGCAGGTGACCTCCGAGTCGATCCGGGCTGGTGGTCACGTGATCGCCCTGTCCGACGTGACGTTCGTCTGGCACGCACGGGGGCAGAAAACCCTCGCCGTACGCGGCCGTGTGCTGGGGCGCGGTGTCCTGGTCCTGCTGCTCTCGCTGCCGCCGCTGGTCGCCGTGGTCTGCGTGCTGTCGTTGGCCTGGTCGGCTCAGGATCGAGGCAACTGGCAGCTGGCGCTGATCATCCTGGCCGCCTGCGCGGCGGGGGCGCTCGCGCTGGCACCGTTCCTGGAGATTCCCCTCGGCTGGCTGGACCGCTCCTACGAGCGCGGCAGCCACGTGCACGAGTTGTGGGTGCAGCACCACGGCCGGGAGGACCTGCTGGTGCGCACCCCGGACGCGCTACGGTTCGGGCAGATCTACCGGGCCGTGCAACGCGCCGTCGAACAACAGGGGGACCACCGATGACCACCCGCCGCCGCGAGGCCGTCGCCCTGGCCGGCCTGCTCGCGACGGCCGGCGTCACCCATCTGGTACGCCCCGGCGTCTACGACCCGATCGTGCCGCGTGCGCTGCCCGGCCCGCCCCGTTTCTGGACGTACGCCAGCGGGGTCGCCGAACTGGTGGTGGCTGCGGCTGTCGCGAACCCGGCCACCCGGCGGGCCGGCGGCCGGGCAGCCGCCGCCCTCTTCGTTGCCGTCCTACCGGCGAACGTCAAGATGGCCGTGGACTGGCGGCGCCGACGCCCGGCACAGCGGGCCATCGCGTACGGCCGGGTGCCGTTGCAGGTGCCGCTGATCTGGTGGGCGCTGCGGGTGGCCCGCGCCGACACCGCCGGTCGACAGTCACGCTGACCTGCTCCGACGGGCGGTTGTGGCACGGCCGACGCACACTTGACCCCATGGCGATTCCCCTCCCCACCCCGACTGCGGTGGTCGGTCTGACCCGCTACGCCCTCGACCAGGCGCTCGGCTCGGCCGCGTCGATGGCCGCCGTGCCCGCCCGCGCGTTCGCCGTGCTCGCCGGGGTGGAGCATCTGCTGGCCCGGATCAACGGCGTGGTCGACCGGATCGAAACGACCCTGGATCGGACCGACCAGGTGCTCACCGACGCCGAGGGCGCGGTTCGCGAGGTGGCCGTCATCAGCGCCGCAGCGACCACCGCCATCGACACGGCCACCGAGGTGGCAACGGCCGCCGCCGCGGTGGTCGCCGAGGCCGACCGGGTCTCCCGGGTGGCAGGCACCGTGGTCGCCGAGGCCGACCGGGTCGCGAAGCGCGCCTCAGTCACCGTGGGCACCGCGACCGAGGCCGCGGCCACCGCGGCCGAGTTGCTGTCGGCGTACGAGCCGGCGCTGCGCCGGGCCGCACCGATGGCCGAGCGGTTCGTCGGGGAGCTGAGCCATGAGGAGATCACCGCTGCGATCCATTTGATCGACGAGCTGCCGAAGCTCCGGGAGCATCTGACGGCGGACATCCTGCCGATCCTGGCCACGCTGGACCGGGTCGGCCCCGACCTGCACGACCTGCTCGACGTCACCCGTGACCTCAAGCTCGCCGTGGCCGGCATCCCCGGGCTGGGCATGCTGCGCCGCCGCGGCGAGAAGCTCGCCGACGAGCCGGTGGGGTGAACGTCGGCCCGCCCGTGCCGTGGATCAGCAGTCGCAGGTGATCGCCGTGGCGGGCGCGGTGAGGTCATCGACCGGTCGTCGGGTCAGCCCGGCCTCCGTCACCACCGGCAGCCCCTCCCTGACCCAGTATTCGAACCCGCCGAGCATCTCCTTCACGGGATGGCCCAGCTGGGCGAACTCCAGCGCCGCCCGGGTCGCGCCGTTGCAGCCGGGACCCCAGCAGTAGGTCACGACCGCCGACCCCGGGGGGATCAGATCCGCCGCCCGGGTCGCGATCTCAGCGGTGGGCAGGTGCACCGCGCCGGGGAGGTGCCCCTGCGCCCAGGCGGCCGCGCCTCGGGAGTCGACGACCACCAGCCCCGGGGTACGTGCCGACAGGTCGGCGTGCACATCACTGACGTCGGTCTCGACGCTGAGCCGATTGCGGAACCAGGCGGCGGCGGTGGCCGGATCGGCCTGCGGAACGGCGAAGGTGAAAGTCATGCACCGATCCTCGCCGGGGCCTGACCACGGAACGAGTGGCGCGAACGACATCCTGCGCTAACATCCCGCCATGCCGATCCCGACGGCCACCACGACCGGTCCGCGACCGCTCCCCGCGCCTCGACGACCGGCGGCCGCGCACCGGGTCGCCGTGCTCGCGTACCCGGGGATGTCGGTATTCGAGACCGGGATCGTGACCGAGGTGTTCGGACTGGCCCGGCCCGAATTCGACGTCGACTGGTACGACCTCGTGGTCTGCGCCGAGCGGCCGGGGCCGGTGCCGGTGGTCGGCGGAGCGAGCCTGCACACCCCGTACGGTCTGGCCGAGCTGGCGGCGGCGCGGACGGTGATCGTGCCCGGCGTACCGGACGTGACCGCTGACCCGTCGCCCGAGCTGGTGACCGCGCTGGGTGAGGCGCACCGGCGCGGGGCCCGGATCATGTCGATCTGCTCGGGCGCGTTCGCGCTGGCGGGGGCGGGCCTCCTGGACGGCCGCCGGGCCACTACCCACTGGCGGTACGCGGAGCTGCTGGCGCGGCGCTACCCACTGGTCGAGGTGGACCCGGACGTGCTCTACCTCGATGACGGCGACCTGCTCACCAGTGCCGGCAGCGCGGCCGGGCTGGACCTCTGCGTACACGTGATCCGGCGTGATCACGGCGCGGCGATCGCCAACGCGGTCGCCCGACGACTGGTGATCCCGCCGCACCGCGACGGCGGGCAGGCCCAGTTCGTCGAGGCGCCGGTGCCCGCCGACCCGGCCGACGACCGGATCGCGGTCAGCCTCGACTGGGCACTCGCCCACCTCACCGAGCCGCTGAGCGTCGCCCAGCTCGCCGACCGGTCGCACATGTCGTCCCGCACGTACCTGCGGCATTTCGCCCGAGCCACCGGCACCAGCCCGATCCGTTGGCTGGTCGAGCAGCGGGTCCGCGCCAGCCTGGCACTGCTGGAGGAGACCGACGTCGCTGTCGAGCAGGTCGCCCGCGCGGTGGGCTTCGACACCCCGGTGACCTACCGCCACCACTTCGGCCGGGTCATGCTGACCTCACCGTCGGCGTACCGTCGGGCCTTTCGCACCGGCGTCGGCGAGCGGGCGTGACACGCCGCGACCGTCGGGCCGGCTCGGTGCGCGAACAACGGGGTCAGGCCGGCGCGTACAGCTCGTCGATCTCGGCGCGTTGCGGCAGCGCCACCGAGGCGCCGAGCTTGCGGACGCAGGCAGCGCCGGCCGCCGACGCCCAGCGCACCGCGTCGACCAGGTCGCGCCCTTCGCCCCAGCCGACGGCCAGCGCGGCGGTGAACGCGTCACCGGCGGCGGTGGAGTCGACCACGTCGACCCGTACCGCCGGCACGTGCACCTCGGTGCCGTCCCGGTCGACGTACCAGGCGCCCTCCCCGCCGAGAGTGAGCACGGCCCGGGGAGTCAGGTCGAGCAGCGCGCGCGGCTCCTCCCGACCCCGGCCGGCGAGCGCCTGCGCCTCGCCCTCGTTGACGACCAGCAGGTCCACGGCGGCGAGCAGCTCGGGTGGGAGGTCCCGCGCCGGGGCGGCGTTCAGGATGACCCTGGTGCCGGCCTCGCGGGCGGCCACCGCGGCGGCAGTCACGGTCTGCACCGGGATCTCCAGTTGCGCGACCAGGACGTCCGCCGTACGGACGGTGGTCAGCTCCTCCTCGCTGAGGCCGACCAGGGCGTCGTTCGCGCCGGGAGTGACCACGATGGCGTTGTCCCCCTGAGCGTTGACCATGACCAGCGCCACTCCCGAGGTGCCGTAGACCACGCGAAGCTGACTGGTGTCCACACCGGCCGCTGTGATGCGGGCCTTGAGGGTGACGCCGAAGGCGTCCGAGCCGATCGCGCCGAGGAAGGCACAGGAGGCACCGGCACGGACCGCGGCCACGGCCTGGTTGGCACCCTTGCCGCCGGGCACCATCACGAAGTCGGTGCCGAGCATGGTCTCGCCCTGTCGAGGCAGCGCGGGTGCCATCGCTACCAGGTCCATGTTGGCGCTGCCCACCACGGCGACCCGGGTCTGCGGCACGGCCGTCTCCGCCTGTCCGGCGATCAGGCGGCGCGGGCGGTGAAGCGGTCGCCCGACCGCTCGACGACGAGTGGCAGCCCGAAGGTCTTGGAGAGGTTGTCACCGGTCAGCGTCTCGGCGAGCAGGCCCTGGGCGACCACCCCGCCCTCGCGCAGGAGTATCGCGTGGGTGAAACCGGGAGGGATCTCCTCGACGTGGTGGGTGACCAGCACCATCGCCGGGGCGTCCGGGTCGTACGCCAGCTCGGCCAGTCGGGCGACCAGGTCTTCCCGACCGCCCAGGTCGAGCCCGGCGGCGGGCTCGTCGAGCAGCAGCAGCTCCGGGTCGGTCATCAGGGCACGGGCGATCTGCACCCGCTTGCGCTCACCCTCGGAGAGGGTGCCGTAGCGGCGTTCGGCGAGACCACCGACGCCGAGTTGACTCAGTAGTGCCCGCGCCCGCGCCTCGTCGCCACGGTCGTAGTTCTCCCGCCAACGGCCGACCACCGACCAGGCGGCGGTCACCACCACGTCGCTGACCCGCTCGTCGGCGGGCAGCCGCTCGGCGATCGCGGCGGTGGTGAGCCCGATCCGGGTACGCAGCTCGTTGACGTCGGTGCGGCCGATCCGCTCGCCGAGCACGTGCGCGACACCAGTGGTGGGGTGCAGCCGGCCGGCGGCGAGGTTGAGCAGTGTGGTCTTGCCGGCGCCGTTGGAGCCGAGCACGACCCACCGCTCGTCCAACTCGACACGCCAGGTCAGGTCCTCGAGGAGGGCGGTGCCGGAGCGGCGCACGCCGACGCCGTCGAGGCTGACCACCAGATCCGGGTTCACCGCACCATCCAACCACGCAGCGCCGGGGTGCCCCCCATGGGCGGCACCTCAGCCATAGGGTGAAGCGCCGTGTCATTGATCACCAAGCCCGAAGGACGGCCCATGCCCAGCCGACGTACGGAGCTGCGCAGATGAGCGCGGTCATCGAGATCGAGGGTCTACGCAAGAGCTTCCGCAGCCTGCGCAGCGGCCGACGGGTGGCGGTGGACGGGTTCGACCTGCTGGTCGAGGCGGGCCAGGTCCACGGCTTCCTGGGCCCCAACGGCTCGGGCAAGACCACCACCCTGCGGGCCCTGCTCGGGCTGGTACGCGCCGACAGCGGCCGGATGATGGTGCTCGGCGAACCGTCGCCGGAGTTGCTGCCCCGGGTGGCGGGTCAGGTCGGCGCCATCGTGGAGAGCCCGCAGTTCTTCGGCAACTTCACCGGCTACCGCACGCTGCGGCTGTTGGCCCGCGCCGGTGGTGTGCCGGTCTCGCGGGTGGACGAGGTGCTGGATCTGGTGGGCCTGCACGACCGGGGCGACGAGCGGGTGAAGGGCTACTCGCTGGGCATGAAGCAGCGTCTGGCGGTGGCGTCCGCGCTGTTGAAGGACCCGCGTCTGCTCATCCTGGACGAGCCGGCGAACGGGCTGGACCCGGCGGGCATCCGGGAGATGCGGGACCTGATGCGGTCGCTGGCGGCCAACGGGGTGACAGTGCTGGTGTCCAGTCACATCCTGGGCGAGATCCAGCTGATCTGCGACCACGTCACGATCATCTCCCGGGGGCGGCGGGTCGCAACCGGTCGGGTGGACGAGGTGCTGGCGGGCCACGACCGGCACGAGTTCCTGGTCCGGGTGGCCGAACCGGAGCGGGCCGTCGAGCTGCTGCACGCGGCCGAGCTGACGGCGGTGGTGGACGGCGGAGCGTTGGTGGTGAGCGGGGTGAGCGACCCGACGGCGATCAGCCGGGTGCTCGGTGAGCAGGGTCTGTGGGTGGGCGAGCTGACGCCGCTGCGGCCGGATCTGGAGAGCGTCTTCCTGGAGCTGACCGGCGCGTACGAGCATCCGTCGGTGCCCCGGCAGGTCGGCGACCCGGCGCTGCCGCAGGACGAAGCTGTGATCGACCTCGATCGGGGAGTGGACGCGTGAACCTGGTGCGTGCCGAGTTGGAGCGACTGTCCGCGCGTCGCTTCGTGCAGCTCATGGTCGTCCTGTTGGCGTTGGCGTTCGCCGTCACGGCGGCGACCACCCTTGCCGGCTCCCACAAACCGAGCGTCAGTGAGTTGAACTCGGCGCGGACGCAGGCCGCCGAGGCGCGGCGTGCCCTGGAAGCCACCCACCAGGAGTGCCTGGCCCGCCAGGACGGCACCTCGACCTCCGACTCGGACAGGTACTTCCCCAGCGACTGCTCCGAGATCGACCCGATCCGGCAGGACCGGCTGCCGATCACCGCCGACTTCCTGCCGGGTGTTTTCAGCTTCGCCGAGCAGGCCCAACCGCTGCTGTACTTCCTCATCGCGTTCCTGGTGCTGTTCGGGTTCCTGGTCGGCGCCTCCTACATCGGCGCGGACCTGACCTCGGGCGGGGTGGTGAACCTGCTGCTCTGGCGACCGCGCCGGTTGACGGTGCTCGCGACCAAGCTGGGCACCCTGCTCGGCGCGGTGCTGGTCCTGGCCCTGCTGGCGTCGGTGGTCTATCTCGCCACGTTCTGGGTGATCGGGCAGGCTTTCGGCTTGCCGGGCCGGCTGGACGGCGACTTCTGGCGCTCACTCGGCGCGGTGCACGGCCGTGGCCTGGTGCTGGTGCTGCTGGCCTCCGCGCTGGGCTTCGCGATCGCCACGCTGGGTCGGCACACGTCCGCGGCGCTCGGCGCGCTCGCCGCGTACGCGGTGGTCTGGGAGTTGGGTGGCCGAGTGGTCCTGGAGATCATCGACGCGCGGAAGTCGGACCTGTTCATGCTGTCCAGTCACATCGGGGCGTGGCTCAACGGCGAGGCGCGGTTCTATGACGAACAGGTCTGCCGGGGCAGCGGCCAACTCCCCTACTGCGACGGTTTCTACACGGTGACCTGGCTGCCGGCGCTGTTGGTGCTGCTGGCGATCACCGGCGGTCTGACCGCGGCGGCGTTCGCCGTGTTCCGTCGCCGCGACCTGATCTGAGTCGAGGCCGTCGGGTCGCCCCGGTCCGGGCGGCCCGACGGAACGGCCGAGCCGACGCCTGGCAGGAGCTTGCAAGCTGCGGGCGTGCGGTGAAATATTCCTTCACATGACCGCCGCAGCGGGCTCAGCCGACGGTGGAGCCGAACACCTCGTCGCGTACGGCGTTCAGGGCGGTGCGCAGCGCGCCGTGCAGGATCGGCTCCTCGGTCAACCCGGTCGGCACCACTCGCGGCTGGACCAGGGTGATCGCGGCGACCTCCTGCTGCACCCGGTCGGCGAGCGCCGCGCCACCGGCCTGGCCCACCTCGCCGGCGAGCACGACCAGCGGCGGGTCCAGCACCACGCAGGTGCTGGCCACGCCGAGCGCGAGCCGACGGGCCAGTTCGTCGAGCATCGGGCCGCCGTCAGCGCCGGCCGCGACGGCCGCGCGGACCGCCTCGGCGGCGTCGGCGTCCGGGTAGCCGTGCTCGCGGGCCACCGCGCGCACCGAGTCCGCACCGATCAGCTGCTGGAAGGCCGGCTTGGCGCGACGCGAGACGTCGCGCGGGATGGGCGCGCCGGGCACCGGAAGGTAGCCGATCTCGCCAGCGGCACCGCTGCTGCCGTGGTGCAACCGCCCGCCCAGCATGATCGCCAGGCCGACGCCGGCGCCCACCCAGACCAGCACGAAGTCCGACAGCCCCCGCGCCGCGCCGGACTGCGCCTCGGCCACGGCGGCCAGGTTGACGTCATTCTCGAAGACCACAGGTGTGTGCAGGTCGTCCCGCAACGCGGCGAGCAGACCGCTGTGCCAGCGCGGCAGGTTGAAGGCGAAGGTGATGTCGCCGGTGCCGGGGTCGACCAGGCCCGGCGTGCCGAGCACGATCCGTCGTACGCTGCTCAGCTGCGCCTGGGCGCTGCTCGCCGCCTGCACGACGGCGTTGTGCACCACGCCCACCGGGTCGTCGGTGTCCCGGGTCGACTGCTCCACCCGGCCGATGACCGCGCCGGTGATGTCGGCGCACGCGGCCACCACCCGGTCCGGCCCGACGTCCACGCCGACGACGTGCGCGCTGCTCGGGCGGACGGCGTAGAGCTGGGCGTTCGGCCCCCGCCCGCCGGCCTGCTCGCCGACCCGCGCGACGAGGCCGCGCTCCTCCAGCCGCTCGACAAGTTGCGACGCGGTGACCTTCGACAGACCGGTCAGCTCGCCGAGTCGAGCCCGGGTCAGCGGGCCGCGTTCGAGGAGCAGTTCCAGCGCGGCACGGTCGTTGAGCGCCCGCAACAGACGGGGGGTGCCGGGCAGCCGGGTCGCACTCATGACACGTCCTCTAGTTTTAGTAAACTTTGCTAACTGTAAACCGACCTGCGAACGGGTAGCCGTAGCGTAACGGTCACCCGACGGTGGGACGCTCGGCCGAGTCGGCAGGGCCACGACCACCACCGGTACGACGTTTCGTACCCGCGGGGGCACCGAAGGGGGAAACACGTGGGGTTGGATCCAGGACTGCGCCGGCTGGCGCTGGGCACGCTGCTGGCCGCGTACCCGGGACCGGTTCCGCCGGACTGGGCGGTCGACCTGCTGGCCGACGGGCTGGCCGGGCACACCCTGTTCGGCACCAACGTGCACGACCCCGCGCAGGTGGCGGCGAGCACCGCCGCACTGCGCACCGGTCGACCCGACGCGCTGATCGCGATCGACGAGGAGGGTGGCGACGTGACCCGGCTGGCGCACGCCACCGGCAGCCCGTACCCCGGCAACGCCGCCCTGGGTGCGATCGGCGACGTGGCCCTCACCCGACGGGTCTACCAGTCGATCGGCGCCGAACTGGCAGCGCTCGGCATCACCGTCAACCTCGCCCCCACTGTCGACGTCAACACCGCCGACGACAACCCGGTGATCGGCACCCGGTCCTTCGGCGCGGATCCGGTGCGGGTGGCCGCCCACTCGGCCGCCGCCGTGGCCGGGTTGCAGGCCGCCGGCGTGGCCGCCTGCGCCAAGCACTTCCCCGGGCACGGTGCCACTGTCACCGACTCCCACCACGAACTGCCCACAGTGGATGCTCCGCTGAGCTTGCTCCGCCAGCGGGACCTGCCGCCGTTCGCGGCCATCGTCGCCGCCGGGGCGCGCGCCGTGATGACCGCCCACATCCGGGTTCCGGCGCTCACCGGCGCCGACCCGGCCACCTTCAGCCGAGCCGTCCTGGTCGACCTGTTGCGCACCGAGTACGGCTTCACCGGCACCGTCATCACCGACGCGCTGGAGATGAAGGGTGCCGCGGTGGCCGCCGGTGGGGTCGGGCCGGCTGCGGTCCGGGCCCTGAGCGCGGGCGCCGACCTGCTCTGCATCGGCGCGAAGGTCGACGCCGACCTGGTCGAGCGGGTGGCCGCCGAGATCGTCGACGCGCTCGCCGACGGCCGGCTGGCGAGGCCGCGGGTCGAGGAGGCGGCCGGCCGCGCCGCCGATCTCGCCGCCTGGACCCGGGCCGCCAGCGGGTCACCGGCCACCGGCGACACCGAGCTGGGGTACGCCGCAGCGCGCCGAGCGGTCCGGGTGGACGGCCTGCTCACCGGCCTGGACCAGCCCCTGGTGGTGCAGTTGCACACCGAGTCGACGATCGCCGAGGGGCGGGTTCCGTGGGGCCTCGGTCCGCACCTGGACGGGGTGTCGGAGATCCGGGTGATCGCCGCCGAGACCGACCCGGCCACGCTGCGCGGACTGGCGGGCGACCGTCCCATCGTCCTGGTCGGACGACACCTGCACCGGCTGCCCGGCGGCCCGGACCTGATCGCCGACCTGGCGGCCCAGCACCCCGTGACAGTGGTGGAGATGGGCTGGCCGGCACAGTGGCGGCCCGTTGGCGTCCGCGCCTTCGTCACCACCTACGGCGCGAGCCACGCCAACGGTCGCGCGGCGGCCGAGGTGCTCGGCCTGGCCGGCTGAGCCACGGCGTTCTCCGGCCGGGCCGAACCGCTCGGCCGGATGGCGCGCTCCAGTACCGCACCGAAGTGTCCACAGTCACTGGTCGCCACTTCTTGAACATGTTCAACATCGGCCCTAGTCTGATGACGTCGGTAGTTGAACACGTTCAAGAAGGGCGTCCACATGGACATCAAGGTCTGGATGTACGTGATCTACCTCGCGGTCAGCGTCGGCCTGACCATCTGGGTGGCTCGAGCACTGTCCCGCAACGGGCAGGTCTTCCTGGAGGAGGTGTTCGCCGAGGAACGACTCGCCCGGGCCGTCAACAGCCTCCTGGTGGTCGGCTTCTACCTGCTCAACCTCGGCTACGTCACGGTGGCGATGAAGCACCCCGACCCGGTCGATTCGACCAGCCAGGCCATGGAGGAACTGTCTCTCAAGATCGGCTTGGTGCTGCTGGTGCTCGGCGCGCTGCACTTCTTCAACGTCTTCGCGCTCGGCCGCTACCGCCGGAACCGGCTCCGCCAGCTCGCCACCCACCCCCCGCTCGCCCCGATCGGCCGACTCCCCATGCCGTCCGCGCCTCCCGGATCGCAGTTGGTCGGCGCGTACCCGGGCGGACCGCAGCCGACCGGTGCACACCCGGCAGGACCCCCGCCGGCTGGCCCGCAACCGGGCGTCGGCCCGACGAACAGCCCACAAACCCGATGACCGCGCCCCCGACCGGTGGCGGCGGTCGGCTCCCGGATCCCACCGCTCACTCCGGCGGTGAGATCCGGGGGTTCACCGTCCTGTTCGACGCCGCCTGCCCGATCTGCCGCGCCGCCCGCCGCTGGTTGTCGTCCCGCGCCCAGCTCGTACCCCTGGAGTTCGTGCCGGCCGGGTCCACCGAGGCCCGGCGGCGCTTCCCCGGCCTGAACCACGACGCGACGCTGCGCGACCTCACCGTAATCGCCGACACCGGCGAGGTGTACGCGGGCGACGGCGCCTGGTTCGCCTGCCTCTGGGCGCTGACCGACCACCGGTCCACGGCCGAGCGGCTGGCCCGACCGCACCTGCTGCCCCTCGCCCGCCAGACGGTGGCCGCCGCCTCGGCGATCCGCGAGCGGACCCGCGACCCGTGGGCCGAGCCGACCGACGAACCGGCGGGATACGGTGACCTCGATGACCGAACAGCCTGCGCAGACGACCACTGCGGGTGACCCAGCCACCGCCCGGGGCGAGCAGACCCGGCAACTGATCCGGGACACCGCGATGCGGCTGTTCCGCGAACGCGGATACGCCCAGACCACCATGCGGGCGATCGCGCAGGAGGCCGGCGTGGCGGTCGGCAACGCCTACTACTACTTCGGCTCCAAGGACCACCTGATTCAGGAGTTCTACGCCCAGTCCCAGGTCGAGCACCGGGCCGCCGCGCAGCCCGTGCTCGATCGGGAGGAGGCGTTCGGTCCCCGGCTCGCCGGAGTGCTGCACGCGGGGATCGACGTGTTGACGCCCTCACACGGATTCGCGGCGACCTTCTTCAAGACGGCGGCGGAACCCACCTCGCCGCTGAGCCCCTTCTCCGCTGAGTCCTCCGGCCCCCGACAGGCAGCCATCGACCTCTTCGGCGAGGTGTTGACCGGCTCGACGGCCAAGGTCGACGCCGAGCTGCGTCCACAGCTGCCCGAACTGCTCTGGCTCGCGTACATGGGCGTGATCCTCTACTGGGTGCACGACCGATCGCCGGGGCAGACCAAGACCCGCCAACTGATCGACGGGGCCGTGCCACTCGTCGATCGGCTCGTGGCGCTGTCCCGACTCCGGGTCCTTCGGCCGGTGACCCGACAGGTGCTCGACCTGATTCGTACGCTCCGTCACTGATCCGGCCGACCTCCTTCGGCTGGCGAAGCAGCAGGTCAAGTCCGCTTTTCGACACTCCGAACCGACAGCTTCAACCTTGCCCCGAGCCTGTTCGATACGTAGCGTGATCGACACGTAGCGGCCCGCCGCTACACCCGGAACCGGGGCCTGGGGGGAGGTTGCGGACCGTGGATCCGGCCCGGGATCCACGGTCCGCGCCCATCACCCCGCCCCCGCCCCCACCCCCACCCCGCCGATCTTGAAGTTTCGGTGGGCGAGATGCGTGGAATGCCCGGGTGTGTCGCGACAGAAAGTGCAAGATCGCGGACAGCTGCGGCTTCGGGCCGGTCAGCGCGGATAGACCCCGTACGCGCGCCAGCCCCGGTCCGGGAAGCCAGCCGCTTCGGCGACCCGGGCCGAGGCGTGATTGTCCCGCTCGTGCAGGTAGGTAGGGATCGCTCCCTCGTCTAGCACCCGCCGCGCAGCCTGGGCCACCAGCCGACGGGCGAGGCCGCGCCCCTGGGCGGCCGGCGCCGTGCCGACTGCCAACTCGTGCCCGTACGCGTCGTGCCGTTTGATTGCCGCACCGGCCAGATAGGCGCCGTCCGGGTCACGGACCACCAGCACCGGCCGGTCGAAGAGTCGCAGCCACGGCGGCAGCCCGGTGGCGGTCGGATCGGTCCACTCCCCCACGTCGGGCAGCGGAGCGGGTGTCCGGCTCCACCGGAACGGACCGTCGTGTACGCAGAATTCGGGCCGGCCGACGGCCTCCGGCAACGCGGCGAGCAACCGAGCCGGCGTACGGCGAACCAACGCGCGGATCGCCGCCACCCGGTCCGGCGCCACGGAGAGCACGGCGCTCTGCCCGGTGTCCACGGCGAGCGCGGGGCGCAGCCGGCCGTCCCAGGCCGGTTCGGCACGCCGCTGCGAGGCGACCACGTGCAACCCCGGCCCGGCCGGCCACTGGCCGAGCCAGGTGGCCAGGTGCAGGTGAAGTCGCCGGTCGAGCATGCGCACCTCCCCGCGTCACCCGACCCGTCGTCGATCACCGTACGCCGGACGGCAGGGCCGGGCGCAGGATACGTCAGGGCCGAGCGGAAAAGGGTCCGGGAACCGAGCACTGGGATTGACCGTCATATGTATTTCCATATCTGGACACCTTTGTTTGGGACGGTGAACGCATGCCGATTCAGCCGAGCGACCACTACCAGCAGGACCCCGAGCGACTCTGGCGGGCGGCGGAGGCCGTCGGGGGCAATCCGCCCCAGCCGCGCTACCGGAACCCTCGGACGGTCGGCGGCAGCGCCCTGTCGTGGGCCGGCCTGAACAAGCTGTCCGTCGGCAGCTCCAGTCGGCACCGCCTGAACAACCACTGACGCACCAGCGAGCGGGTGGCCTCTGACGTTCGCTCCGGGGCCGACACACCGGAGGAGGTCCAGCGGCGGCTTTCGCACACCTGTCGGGTAATTTCTTGTGGTCCGCCATCCCGGCCTACGACAGGAGAAGCTCCGCGCATGGGCAAGAAGACGATCCACGTCTCCGACTTCACCGGCACGGTTCTGCAGCAGGACGACGAGGTGGTCCGCGTCGTCGTACTGGAGCACCCGGACCTGGTCGCCGGGCCCGTGCAGTTGGACGCCACCCCGGGCGAGGTGGAGAACATCGACGACGCCGCGTTGGACGTGGCGGTGGTGGAGATCCACGATCGGCACGGCCACGGTGAGCCCCGCCGGGTGGTGTTGACCGCCAGCGAGTTCGACGCGATGGCCACCGACGTGCCGATGGCGCAACTGTTGAAGACGGCCGAGCGGGTCCGCCCACCCAAGGCCCGCAAGACCACCGAGAAGATCGACTACGGCACGCTGGAGCACGCCGGCAAGCCACACCGGGGCCGGGTCACCGAGGAGGAGGCACGCCTGGTGCGCGAGCAGCTCGACGAGGTCAACAAGCGACTCGCCGACGCGGGCGTACGCCAGATCGACCCGACCGATCCGGAGCACGCCCTGCGTTACGGCTTCCCTGAGGCGTCCTGACCCCGGGTTCTCACTTCTTTCCGACGGCGGCGGCGAGGGCGGCAGCCAGGTCGCCTTCGACCGTCGCCTTGTCCAGGCCCAGGTTGGTGAGCACGCCGGCGCCGTCCTCCTGCTCCAGCAGGGCGAGCAGGATGTGCTCGGTGCCGATGTAGTTGTGCCCGAGGCGCAGCGCCTCCCGGAAGGTCAGCTCCAGCGCCTTCTTGCCGCGCGCGTCGTACGGAATGAGGTCCGGCACCTGCTCGGCGCGCGATGGCAGGACGGCGGCGACCGCCTCCCGTACCGCCTCGGGGGTGGCGCCGCGACCAGCCATCACCCTGGCGGCCAGCCCTTCCGGCTCGGCCAGCAGGCCCAGCACCAGGTGCTCGGGGCCGATCTCGGCGTTGCCGCTGGCGCGGGCCTCCTCCTGCGAGGCCATCACCACGTTGCGGGCGCGCGGGGTGAACCGGCCGAAGCCGGCGTTGGGGTCGAGCGCGGCCGCGTCGGTCGCCTTCGGCACGAAGCGCTTCTGGGCGGCCTGCTTGGTGACACCCATGCTGCGGCCGATGTCGGTCCAGGAGGCGCCCGAGCGCCGGGCCTGGTCGACGAAGTGCCCGATCAGGTGGTCGGCGACCTCGCCGAGGTGGTCGGCGGCGATGACCGCGTCGGTGAGCTGGTCGAGCGCGTCGGTGTGCGCCGTCTTGATCGCCTGGATCAGGTCGTCGAGCTTGACGGTGCTACCAATCTGAAGAGGATCTGTCATGCGTCAACCATAGGTTGACGCATGCGCCTCGTCAACCCCGAGTTGACGATCTCGCCTCCAGTCAGGCCGAGTACTCCGGCAGGATCCGGGCGACCGCCGCCGGCGAGGGCATGCCGGCGATCTCGTCGGCGACCGCGCGAGCCGCGTCGCGCTGCTCGGCGTTGCCGTGCTGCGGCAGCAGCCGGTGGACCTGCTCGGCGATGGCACCCGCGTCCACCTCCCCGGGGAGAAGCCGAAGACCGACCCCGGCCGCGGTGAGGGCCTCCGCGTTGGCGAACTGGTCCGCGCCCTGCGGCAGCAACAACTGGGGTACGCCGGCCGCGAGCGCGCCGAGGGTGGTGCCACTACCCCCGTGGTGCACCACCACGTCAACGAGCGGCAGCAACTCCGCCTGCGACACCCACTGATGCACGCTGACCTGGTCGGGGATGTCGCCCAGCTGTTCCACTGACACCCGGCCCGCCGCGACCACCACCTGCGCGCCAAGCGTCGCCAGACCGGCGATGGCCGTGCGGAGCAGCTCCGGCGTACCGAAAGCGGTGCCGAGGGTCAGATAGATCAACGGCCGGCCCAAGCGAGCGGGCAGTGGGGCCGGCGTCGAGAACGCGACAGGTCGCAGCTCGATCCGGCGTTCGGTGGCGAGGAAGCCCTTGTCCTGCAGCGAAGGTGGCCAGATGTCCAGGTGCGGCCGACCGACGACCTCGGCGTTGCTGGTCGGGAGTTCCAGGCCGATGCCCTCGGGAAACAGCCGGCCGAACCCGTGCCACAGGCCCGGGATCCCGGCCCGGTGAGCCGCCACGGCCGCCCCCGGCAACCCCCACTCGTGCACCACGAGGTCGGGCCGCAGCCGCGCCAGCTCCGGTGCGAGATCCTCGGCGTACACCTCGTAGAAGGCGTCGCCGGGACGGAACGGCCGCAGGCCGTTCGCGGCGAGTGGCGCGTGCACCTCCGTACCGGCGGCGAAGTGGACCTCGTGCCCGGCGTCCCGGGCGGCGATCGCCAGCGGGATCAGCGGGTAGGTGTGACCGACGGACGCAAGACTGGCGAACAGCACACGCATGGCGACGGACCCTACCTGGCGGACCGTGGACCCCGCCGGTTCCGCCGGCCCGGATACGGTGGGCTCCGGTCAAGTCGGGAGGGCGGTCATGCGTCTGCACGTGGGGTGCGCGATGTGGAGTCACCGGTCGTGGCCGGGGCACCGGCTGCCGCCCACCGAGCGCCTGGCGCACTACGCCAGTTGGTGTGACGCCGTGGAGGGCAACACCACGTTCTACGCGACCCCGGCCCGGGAAACCGTGGCCTCGTGGGCCGCCCAGACGGGCCCCGACTTCCGGTTCGTCCTCAAACTTCCCAAGGTCATCACGCACGAACGCCGGCTCACCAACGTCGACGAACCACTGAGCGCCTTTCTGGACGCCATCGAACCGCTCGGCCCGCGCGCCCACGCACTCTGGATCCAACTGCCCGGCTCGTTCGCGCCCGCCGACGTCCCGGCCCTGGGCCGTTTCCTGCAACAGCTTCCGCAGTCCCACAGGTACGCGGTGGAGGTGCGCCATCAGGCGTTCTTCACCGAGGAGCGGGCGGCCCGACTGCTCGGGGCGACCCTCGCCGCCGCCCACGCCGAGTGGATCCCCTTCGACACGACTGCCTTTTTCGCGAGCCCGCCTACCAGTGACGCGGAGCGGGACGCCTGGACCAAGAAGCCCCGCGTGCCGCTCCGGTCCCTCGCGCTGACCGACCGGCCGATCGTCCGCTACCTCGGCCGCGACGACCCGACGCGCACGGTCGAGGGGTGGCAGCGCTGGATCGACATGACAGTGACCTGGCTACGCGAGGGGCGCTCGCCGACGATGTTCATCCACACCCCGGACAACGCCGAAGCGCCGACGCTCGCCCGCCGGTTCCACGACGAGGTACGGGCACGGGTTCCCGGGCTTGAGGCGTTGCCCGAGCCGATCCCGGTCGAGCCGTTGACGCTGTTCTGACCGGACCGTCAGCCCTGCTCGAGCAGGTCGTCGAGGTGGGCCGCCGTACTGATCAGCGAGAGGTGGCTGAACGCCTGCGGGAAGTTGCCGATCTGCTCGCCGGTCGGCGCGATCTCCTCGGAGTAGAGGCCGAGCGGGTTGCTGTAGGTCAGCATCTTCTCGAAGGTCAACCGGGCGTCGTCGAGCCGGCCCGCCAGGGCGAGCGCCTGCACGTACCAGAAGGTGCACATGTTGAAGGTGCCCTCGGTGCCGGCGAGACCGTCCGGCGAGGCCCTCGGGTCGTAGCGGTAGACCAGGCTGTCGGAGACGAGGTCGGTGTCCATGGCCCGCAGCGTGGACTCCCACATCGGGTCGGTCGGCGAGATGACGTTCAGCCCGGGCATCGCCAGCAGCGAGGCGTCCAGGATGTCGGAACCGTAGTGCTGCACGAACGCACCACGTTCCTGGTTGAACCCGCGGGTCATCACCTGCTGGTAGATGGCGTCGCGTTCGGCGGACCAGCGGGCGATGTCGCCGGGGCGGCCCCGGCGTCGCGCGATCCGGATGGCCCGGTCCAACGCGACCCAGGAGAGCACCCGGCCGTAGGTGAAGTCCTGCCGGCCGGACCGGGTCTCCCAGATCCCGTCCTCGGGCTGGTCCCAGTGGTCGCAGAGCCAGTCCATCAACCCTGCCGTCTTGCGCCACCCCTCGTACGGCGGGATGAGCCCATTGCGGTCCGCGAGTTCCAACGAGATGAGCGCCTCGCCGTAGATGTCGAGTTGCAGTTGGTCCGCCGCGCCGTTGCCGATCCGCACCGGTGCCGATCCGCGGTAGCCCTCCAGGTGACCCAGCACCTCCTCGGGAATGTCAGGTGAGCCGTCGATGCGGTACATGATTTGCAGGGGCATGTGGTCGTCCCGTGCCTCACGGATGCGCGCGTCGAGCCAGAGCAGATACTTCTGGGCCTCGTCGGTGAAGCCCAGGCGCAGCAGCGCGTGCACCGAGAAGGACGCGTCCCGGATCCAGGTGTAGCGGTAGTCCCAGTTCCGCTGCCCGCCGATCTGCTCGGGCAGCCCCGCGGTGGGCGCGGCGACAAGTGCGCCGGTCGGTGCGTACGTCATCAGCTTGATGGTCATCGCCGACCGCTCGACCACCTCCCTCCACCGGCCCTTGTAGCGGGAGCGGCCCACCCACCGCCGCCAGTGGTCGCGGGTCTCGGCGAGCAGTTCGCACGCCTCGTCGGTGGTGAGTGCGCTGGGCGCGTCCGGGCAGGCCGTCTCCAGGACCACCCCGCCGATGTCGCCCGCGTGCAGGCTGAACGACGCGGACACGCCCTCCGCGTCGCGGCGGATGTCCCTCGCCTCGAACTGCCGTAACGAGCCCTTGAAGGGAGTGAGGGTGAGAGTCAGCGTCGGGCTCCGGAAGACGTCGCCCTCTGGGTGCACCTCCAACTCGTACGGATCACGCCCGTAGTTGAACCGCGGGCGGCAGTGGAAGCGGAACCGCATGCTCCCCCGGACCATCCGGACCAGGCGGATCAACCGATGCCGGTCGGTGGCCTCCGCACCGGTGACGGGCATGAAGTCCAAGAGCTCCCCGACACCGTCAGCGCTGTGGAAGCGGGTGATCAGGATCGGCGTACCGGGCAGGTAGAGCTGCTTGCTGGAGTAGTCGACGCCGTCGGGCGAGAGCTGGAAGTGGCCACCGTTGCGGCGGTCGAGCAGCGCGCCGAAGACGCTCGGCGAGTCAAAGCGCGGCGCGCAGAACCAGTCGACGGTGCCGTCCGTGCTGATCAACGCAGCGGTCTGTAGGTCACCGATCAGACCGTGGTTCTCGACTGCCGGGTAGCTCTGCACGTTGTCCCCCGCCATCCGTGCTGGCAATGGCAGCGACTACCCGGGGACCGCCGAAAGATGCGGCCCGCCGCCCGACACGGTCGAGACCCACCGGTCATTGAGGAAGCAGAGCTTCCGCAATCGTCGATAGCGTCATCACCAACCACATCGACGAGACGAGAGGACACCCGATGAGCCTGCGAGGATTCGCCACACTGAACATCTGGGCGGACGACGTGGCAGCGGCCACGGCCTGGTACGCGGACTTCCTCGGGATCGAGGCGTACTTCATGCGCCCCGGCCCCGACGGCCGCCCGGCCTACACCGAGTTCCGCATCGGGGACTACCAGGCCGAGCTGGGCATCATCGACAGTAGGTACGCGCCGGCCGGCGCGGCGACCGGGCCCGGCGGCGCGGTCATGCACTGGTGCGTCGACGACCTTGAGGCGACAGTCGAGCGGCTGTTGGCGATGGGTGCCACGGAGTACCAGCCGATCACCCCGCACGGGGACGAGGGGTTCGTCACGGCGGCGGTCGTCGACCCGTTCGGCAACGTGCTGGGCGTCATGAAGAACCCGCACTACCTCGACATCCTCGCCTCGCTCAAGGCGACGTAACGGCTCGGCTCAGCCCCACCCGTCCGGATCCGCCGTCCGCCGCACCAGCTTCGCCGAACGGTCGGCATCCAACCCGCTGGCGATGAGCAGGTCCTGTGCCGCCGTACGGAACTCACCGGCGGCGATCATGCCGGAGTAGCCCAACCGGTGGGTGTGCGGGCGGGTCGGATCCGTGGCGGCTGCCCCCTGCGCCTTCCCGATCAGCTCGACGGCCGCCAGGATCTGTTGGCGGGCCTCCCGTGGTTCCTCCCGTGCGCGGATCGAGCATCTGAGGGTCTGCACGCTCGTTGCCAGCAGGTCGATCGCCGCGGGAAACTCTTCAGATATCGGCTCGTCGTCTCGAAGGGCTTTGGTGAGCCGCCTCGCGATGGACCGGCAGCTGTGCAGGCTGCGCTCCATGTGGCGGACGGCTTCGGTGTAGAACGCCAGGGATGGGCGTTCACGCCAGCGCAGTGGTGCCAGTCGGACCACCTCCTGTGCAGCGTCGAGCCCTTCGTCCAGCGCGGTCAGTCGAGGGCTGAGCGTCCGCAGCGCGCCCAGACCCCGCTGGGCCGCGCCGAGATCGCGACGGCGGAGCGCTGCGGCCAGGTCGTGCAGGGCGGCGACGGCCGGGTCGAGGACAGGTTCGGCCAGCCGCTGCACCGTCCGCTGCGGGTGGATGGGCACCACCAGCAGACCGACCGCCAGGCCGATCACCCCGCCGACAGCGGCGTCGACGAAACGCGGCACGGACAGGTCCCGTACCGGGGGTTCCAGGGTGGCGATGAGCACCGCGGTGCCGCCGGCCTGGGTGAGCAGCGAACCGCCGCCCTTGAGCAGCACCGCGACGATGATCGCCAGCACGACGACCACACCGGTCTGCCAGGCCCCGATGCCGAAGAACGGCATGAGCGTGTCACCGACGGCGAGCCCGAGGACCACCCCGACCAGCAGTTCGATGGTGCGGCGCAGGCGTGAGCCCATCGAGGCGGCCACGATGCCGACCGCCGTGGTGGGCGCGAGGACCGGGGTGGGATTGCCCAGGAACTGGAACACCACGAACCAGGCCAGCGCTGCCGCGATGCCAGCCTGCACGGAAAGCAACCCGTAGAGGCGGAGTCGCCAGGCGCGGGTGCGCAGCCCGTGGCGCACCCGCTCGCGCAGGCCGTCCCACCTGCGGCCGGCCCAGGACCCCTCACGCGGGGACGGGTCGCCGCCGGTTGCTGGCTGCTGCTGCGCGGACATCCGCGCCGCTTACCCACCGTAAGAGACCCTATCCGGCAGGTACGCGGCCAGAACCGGTCAGTGGGCCGGATTCGGCGTGTGCGGAAGTTTGCCGAGTTGACGCCAGTTCGTCTCCGCGACCTCGACATCGTAGTGGGCGGCGGCGGCGAGAATGTTCTGAAATGCCAGGTCACGCTCCTTGTCGGTAACGCCCTGCACCTGGTCGAACCGGGCGATGGCGTTGCGGACGTGGCCCGCGTCGGTCATCGGCTCCTTGCGTTTGTCGGGGAACGCGAAAACGCTCTCCGGCAACTCGCGCTTGTCCTTGTCCGACAGGCCACCATGTTTCTCGTGGGGTTTCCAGGTCGATGTCATCCCCCACCAGTACCCGCCAACTGTCCGGTAGCACCTCGCTCGCCGACATTTCCCCTGCTGACGAGCATGGCCGGCATGGATATCCACAACCTTCTTTAAGGAAGCTTTAGGAAGCTGTCGGTCGTGATCGGGAAGCGCCTACCATACGGCGGCCGTGGCCGTCCGGGTCAGCGCCGTCGTCTGCTCGTTGGGAGTGACCCGTGTCGTACGCCTCGTTGCTTGAACCGGACGCGGGCCAACCGCCGCCCCGTCACCGCCCGCCGAGCTGGTTGACCCGCAACAGGCTGGGCGCGGCCGCGGGAGCCGCAGTCGCGCTCGTCATCGCCGCCGGAGGCGTGTACCTGGCCAGTGGCGACGTGACGCCCGAGCCGTCTAACGCGGCCAACGCCCTCGACTACCCCTCGCCACCGGCCGGGCAGCCGGCGTCGCCCGGGGTGGCGGCATCGACCGCTGCGACGCCGTCGACCGCCACGACCCCGTCGGCCGGCGCGACACCGTCGACCGCTGCCGCGCCGAAGGCCCCGGCAACCGGCTGGATTCCGGTCGACCGGGCGACCTGGAAAGCGCAGGCCGACGCGTACCGGGCGTTGAAGATCGACCCCGTTCCGTCCGGGGTGGGCAACCTCCCGGAGTTCCGGGCCGACTGCCAGTACAGCCACCGGCTACCGGACGACCCGATCGTCGCCCCCGGCCTACCGGGCGCGTCGCACATGCACTCGTTCGTCGGCAACAAGGCTGTCGACGCGAGCACCGTCGCCGGCGACCTGACGAAGTTCACTGCCACCTCCTGCAAGCCCGTCCAGGACCACTCCGCCTACTGGGTGCCCACGCTCTACGACAACGCGACGGGAAAGCCGGTCGAGACCACCGGGTTCCGGGTCTACTACCGCTCGCTGGCCAAGAACTCGACAGGCCAGATGCCGATGCCCAACGGCCTGCGCATGATCTCCGGCGACGCCAAGAAGAAGAAGCCGACCCCGCGGGGCGCGACCGGCCAGTTCTACTGCGCCTTCTACGGCCCCGGTGACCTCGACGGCATCGCCCGCAGCACCAACGGCAACTGGCCCATCTGCGGGGGCGACGCGACGCTGCACTTCATGATGCAGTTCCCCGACTGCTGGGACGGCGAGCACCTGGACAGCCCCAACCACAAGGACCACGTGGCGTACGGCGGCGGCAACGGCTGCCCGACCAGCCACCCGGTCCGGATCCCGGCGATCACCTTCGACATCAAGTACCCGGCGAAGGGCACCCCGGCGGGCCACTACCTGTCCTCCGACAAGGAAGGCAAGAGCGCCTCGTCCATGCACGGCGACGCCTTCGTGATGTGGGACGTCGACACCATGAACAAGCGCACCAAGAACTGTGTCCAGGGACGCCGGACCTGCGACAACTACGGTTACCAGAAATAGCCGGGGCCAGGCCCGTGTCGGCCTGGCCCCGGGGTTCTGGGTAGGTCAGCTACGCAGCGTCCACTGCTGGTTCGCACCACCGTTGCAGGACCACAGGATCATCTTTGTGCCGTTGGCGGTGGCCGCGCCGTTCGCGTCGAGGCAGAGCCCCGACTGGGCGTTCGTGATGGTGCCGTTGCTGTTGACGTTCCACTGCTGGTTCGTGCCGCCGTGGCAGTCCCAGATGATGACCTGGGTGCCGTTGGCAGTGCCGTTCCCGGACGCGTCCAGGCACTTGTTGCCGTAGACGGTCAGTTGCTTGCTGCTGGTGGCGGTCCACCGCTGGTTCGTGCCGCTCCCGCAGTCGTAGAGCTGCACCTGGGTGCCGTTCGTGGTCGACGAGTTCGGCACCTCGACACAGCGGCCGGACTGGCCACCCACGAGCTGCCCCTGCCCCGTACCGCTGCCGCCGCCCTGCTGCTGCCGGACGATCGAAGTCGACTCGGCCGACCGGTTGCCCTGTGCGTCGACGACGTAGAGCCGGTATTCACCCTGGGTGGTGGGCACGGCGATGGACGTCGCGTTGCCGGCCGCCCTGGTCATCGTCGCCCCGGCGGTGAAGGTGGTCGTGCCGTACGGCGCCAACCAGACCGACTTGGTGGCGTCGCCGGTGCTCCGGATCGGGATCGACGCTGTGGCACTGGCGACGAACGTGCTGGCCGGCAGCACGTAGTTCGGCGCGGAGAAGTTGCTCGCAGGGATGATGTCCCGGTACGCGTCCTCAAGGCCGGAGTTCGCCGCGATGCTGTACGCCGCAGCCGGCCACACGTAGTCGGAGGAGACGAGGATGTCGGCGACCGTGCTGTTCGGCAGGTTCTTGTTGGAGACCTTGTTGATCGGGCCGTAGATCTGGGTGATGCTCAGGTCGTGCTTGCGCCCGAAGTCGTCTGAATTAATCATCCAGGTGACGTTCTTGTCGATGCTCAGCACGTTGTCCCGGAAGGTAATGAAGGCCGATCCCTCGTCCGGGTGCAGTCCGTACTTGTGGCCCGAGGGCACGCCCTGGAGATAGTTGTTGGTGATGGTGGTCCCGGGCTGGCTGCCGAGCGTGTAGATCGGCGCGGTGTCACTCAGGCGCTGCACCGTGTCGATGATGTGGTTGTAGCTGATGGTGTTGTTTCTCGCCGTCGTGGTGGGTCGGTTGGGCTGGATCGAACCCGACGACCCGTCGAAGTTCCACCAGCCCCAGCCGAGCGTGATGCCCGACCACGGGGCCTTCTCGATCCGGTTGCGCTGGATGGTGAGGGTGTCGGCGAAGTACGCCGAGATGGGGCTGTGCCCGTTGAACAGGACGGCGCTGTCGTACAGGTAGTTGTTCTTGATGTCGATGTTCTTCGGCAGCCCCTCGACCGACGCGGAGTACTTCTCCCGGTTGGTCGACGTGCCGTCGCCGATGTAGACGTGCTGCGGATGACCGACATTGATGGCCGACCCCGCGATGTCGTTGGTGGCGTTCCCGATCAACTGCGTGCCCTGCACGTCGTTGACCATGCTGATGCCGTCCGCGCCGGTGTGCTCGATCCGGTTGCGTTGCAACAGGAGGCCGTCGGCGTTCTGGATCTGGATGATGCCGGGGGTGACATCCACGTTGCGGTAGTGGTAGACGTGGAAGTTGCCCTTCGCGTACACCTGCGCTCCGAGGTTGCCCTGCTGCGCCTGCTTGAAGGACGAGCCGGCCACGTTGAACAGGTTCCAGTCCGAGTGCCGCACCGTCAGACCGGAGAATGTGATGTTGCGGGCATGGCTCGACGTCGAGGTGCCGGCCACGCGCAGCACTGTGGTGACGTTGTTCGGCGCGTAGACCGTGGCTGTCGACATGTTCTCGGCACTGGCCTTGTAGTAGTAGACCGTCTTGGTGCCCTTGTCGAAGTAGAACTCACCCGGCGCGTCCAGGAACTCGTACGCGTTCATGAGTTTGTGGGTGCCGCCGACCTGGGCGTTGCCGTTGAACGCGCCCTGCGCGATGGCCGCACCCGGCTGCTGGAACAGGGCGACCCGGCTCCCGCCGTCGGTGGTCACCTGTCGGACGCCGACGATGGCAGTGGTCCAGGTCGTGCCCGTCTCGATCTCGATGTCGTCCTGGTTGCGCGCGATGGCGGGGAAGTCGCTCTGGTTGTACCTGGCGCCGTCACACTGCGACCCCGACTCCCAGGCCCACGCGGCCTGGTTGGCCGTGATGTTGTACGTCCCGAAGCACCCGCCCGAGCTGATCGTCTTCGTCGCCATGACGGCGCGCTTGTCGTTGACGTAGAGCGCCCGCAGCTTGTTGGCGCGGTCCAGCGGCGCCTTCCAGATGTTGCCGCTGTGCTGGGTCCACCCGGTCACCTGGACGCCACCGTCAAGGACCGGCTTCTCGTTGGCGTAGGCACCGTAGCTGATCCGGTATCCGTTGGTGCCGGAGTCACTCGACCCGAATTCGATGGTGCTGGTCACCGGATAGGTGCCGCCCCGGAGGAGGACGTTGACGTCGCCGGTCAGGTTCCCGCTTATCGTTCGAACGACGTCCCGTGCACGTTGGACCGTCTTGAACGGTGACTGCAACGTTCCCGGATTGGCGTCGTTACCGTCCGGGGCGACATAGTAGGTCGCCTGGACCGCGGCCGAGGCCGGGAGTTGGTTTGTCAGCACAGCCGGCAGTGTGGCGGCGACAAGCGCCGCCACCGCCAACACTGACATTCGAGCGGTGGATAAGGCTGACTTCACGTCTGTTCCTCTCACTGGTCGTCGATGTGGTGCCCAAAGTGCGTATCGAGCGACGAGTACGGAACAGCGACGCCACGAAGGGCCGGCGGGGATTTCCGTCGCCCCGACCGCACTCTTTGTTAACCGCCCCGAAATTCTTACTGGGAGCGTAGGTCACACGTCTGACCAATGCAACAGTCAATCGGGGAGCGTCTATGCATAAATACCCACGGACCGGGCAGATCAGCCATGTCGCCCGGACACCCGTGATCACGTCGTCCGACGAATCCACAGTGCTGCGACGACGTCGCCGCTCAGCACCGAGCCGGCACGCGGCCCGAGCCGGGTCGGGGCCGGGTCGACGATCGACCCGGCCCCGATCTCCGGTCAGCTGATGGAGAACTCCGCCAGCCGCAGCGGGGAGTCGAACACCAGGTACACGTCGTAAGTGCCGACGACCCGGGCCAACTCGGTGCTGGCGCTGACGTACCGGTAGTCGTCGCCGGTGCTGGGCACTGTGGCCGTGCCGAGCAGCCGGCCGGTGGGCGACCCCATCCGGATCTGGATCGTGCCGGCACCCGCACCGGCCTTGGCGACCTTCGCGGTGAAGGTGCGCTCGCCGGCACGCAGCGCGGAACCGTCGAAGGATATCCACTGACCGGCGGCGGTGGCACCGACCGCCGTACCACTGGGTTTCGTCTCGTCGACGAGCCGGACCCCCGCGTACCTGTCGAAGTTCTCCGCCCGGGTGGGCCGGGACAGGTCGCGGGCCGGGATGGTCTCGCCGCGGACCCGGACCGCGGCGCGGGCGCGGATGTCCTCGACGGACGCCCCGACCATCAGGTCGTGGACTGACGACTCGACCACCCACCTGCTGCGGGTGACGTCCCAGTGCGCCAGATCCGCGGCGGGCAGGCGCAGGGTCACCGTACGGGTCTGCCCAGGCGCGAGTTTCACCTGCTGGAACGCCTTGAGCTGGCGGATCGGGGTGGTGTCCCGCGAGGTGCGCTGGTGGGTGTAGAGCTGGACGACCTCGGTCCCGGTCCGGCTGCCGACGTTCGTCACGTCGACACTGGCCGTGATGGTGCCGTCGGCCGCCACCGACTGGGCACCGGCCCGCAGCTGGCCGTACCGGAAGCGGGTGTACGACAGCCCGTGGCCGAACGGGTAGAGCGGTTTCGCGCGGTTGTAGAGGTAGGTCTGCCCGGACGAGATGATGTCGTACTCCAGCAGGTCCGGCGGTAGTTGCGAGTCCGAGCGGTACCAGGTCTGGGTGAGCCGGCCGGACGGGTTACGGTCGCCGAAGAGGACGTCGGCGATGGCGTGACCGGTCTCCGCGCCCGCGTGAGTGGTCCAGACGATGGCCGGTACGTGCTCCTGCTCCCATCGGATGGTGACCGGGTAGCTGGTCTGGAGCACGAGCACGGTCCGCGGGTTGGCGCTGACCACCGCCTTGACCAGTGCCTCCTGGCCGGCGCTCAGCGCCGTCGAGGTCCGGTCGTGCGCCTCGCGACCGTTGATGAACGGGTTGCTGCCGACCACCAGCACTGCGGTGTCGGCCGCCTTGGCTGCCGCCACGGCCCGGTCGATTCCGCTGCTGATCACCTCGCGACTGAAGTGGGTCGCGGCGTCCGCTGTCGATGCGCCGAGCTTGAGGGCGCCGTCGTCGCCGACCGTCACGTACGTGTCAGCGCCGAACCAGCTCTCCTTGGTCTCGTAGCCGGCATAGCGCAGCACCACGGTTCCGTCGGCCTGCGGCTCAAGCTTGAACTGCTGCTGGACGTACCAACCGTTCGGCTGTTCGTCGCGGGTGATGAACGGCCCCCAGTTGTAGCCGAGGTAGCGGCCGCTGGCGGCGTTGCGCAGCGTCACCACGTCCTGTCCCCAGTCGACCACGTCGAACTGGGCGACGAGCGCCGGGACGGCACCGGTCCCAAGGACCCTGTCGGCGTCGGTGGTGCCGGTGGCCGAGACGTACCGGCCGGTCGACACGTCCTTCAGCGCGATCCGGTCCGCCCCGTCGAGCCCGCGCACACTGGCCGAGCCGCCCAGCCGTTCGCGGATGCCGTCGAGCGCCGTCACCTGGTAGGGGAGGTCGCCGCCGTACCAGTCCGAGTAGAGGGTGTCGGCCAACGGGCCGAGCACCGCCACCTTGCGGGTCCGGGCCGGGTCCAGCGGTAGCGCCTGCCGCTCGTTCTTCAGCAGCACCATCGCCTCGCCGGCGGCCTGCCGAGCCAACCGCTGGTGTTCGGGGCTGTTGATGACGTCCGGGGTGATGCCGCCGTACCGGCCGCCGCCCGGGTCGAACTCGCCCAGCCGGAATCGGATGTTGAGGATCTCGCGGATCCGGGCGTCGATGTCGGCCTCGGTCAGCAGACCGGTGGCGAGGGCCTGCTTGATCGCGGTGATGGTCGGCTGCGCGTTCGTGTCGTCGGTGATGAAGCTGCTCAGGCCGGCCTTGATGATCGCCGCGTTGCCCTCGGCCTGGGTGGCGTAGTACTTCTGGGTGTTGACGAGGTTGTTGGGCGCCCAGGCGTCGGTGACGTTCATCAGCGGCCTGTCGGTCCAGTCCCGGAACAGCGTCATCGGGTCCGGGTCCACCGTCGCCGGACGACCGTTGACCAGGTTGTACGACGCCATCACCCCGGTCGCCGCACCGGCCGTGATGGCCGGCTTGAAGGCGGCGCGGTCGTACTCGTTGAGCACCCGAGGCGGCACGTTCGAGGAGGTCACGTCGCGTCGGACCTCGTTGTTGTAGGCCAGGTAGTGCTTGAGGGTCGGTGCGCTCTTCAGGTGGTTCGGGTCACCGCCGGTCATTCCCGACCCGTACGCGGTGGAGATCTTCGCGGTGAGCAGCGGGTCCTCGGAGTAGCCCTCCTCGTTGCGGCCCCACCGGGGGTCGCGCAGCAGGTTGACCACCGGCGCCCAGAGGTTGAGCCCCCAGACCCGCGGATTCTGCGCGTGGTAGCCGCGCGCCTCGTCCCCGACGGCCGAACCGACCTGCTGGATCAGGTCGGTGTTCCAGGTGCTCGCCATGCCCACCGGCTGTGGGAAGGCCGTGCCGCGAGCCTTGACCACCGCGCCGTTGTTGTCGATGTCGGTGGACCAGGCCACCCCGTGCAGCGCCTCGGTGCCGGTCTTGAACAGGCCGATGCCCAGCCGGGGAATGGCCGGCTGGTACTGGTGCAGCCAGGAGATCTTCTCGTCCTGCGTGAGCCGGCCGAGCAGGTCGTCGACCCTGACGTTCACGGGCAGGCTGGGATCTCGGAACGGGTAGGTGGGTTCGGCGAGCGCGGTGCCGGGAACGGCCGGTAGGGCTAGCAGGGCGAGCGCGAGCGCGGTGATTCCGCGCCGAAGGCGCCAGTTCCGCATGCGGTTCTCCTCATGTCGTACGACAGACGCCCAGCGGGCGCCGAGGCCGGCGTGACCAGGCTCGACACCCGGCTGACGGGCCTGAACGACGAATCGTCGAAGCGCTTCGACGACCCGGCCGCGTCACCACGGCCATGATTGTTGTGATCCGCGCAACTATAGATGTCTCTCGATTGCTGGGCAATAGCCGCTCCGGCGGGACGAGTTCGTCGAGCCAACCCGGGACGTCGTGGGAGGCGTACCAACCGATTCACCAGTGATAGAGGACGTTCACTGTCAGCGCGGCCACCTCGGTGACGAAGAAGACGGCCCAGCCCACCAGCTGACGGGAGCCGACGCGCAGATGCGCGATGAACGCGCCGATGAAATACAGCACCAGCCCAGCGGCGGCGAGGGTGCCCAGCAGCGGTACGGCGAAGCCCGCCAGCAACCCCAACGAGCCTGCCGCCAGCGCCATGCCCAACCGCGGCACCCATGACCGTGGCACGCGCTTCATGTCCGCCTGGGCCTTCGGATAGTCGTGACCGATCAGGTAGGTGACGGCGGCGAAGCCGGTGAAGATCGACGCGATGATGGTGACCGTGACGTAGGCAGCGAACATTCTTTCCTCCGTTGTGTCTGCTCGCCCCCTGGACGATCTGGCAACGCGGAACGTGACGCGAGTCAGCGCGGTTTCAGCGCCCTTTCAGGCAGCTCAATACGTTCGCGGCATGACACTCACACGTTCCACGCACACCAGGCGCGGGACTGCCGTGCTGGCGATGATCACGGTCACCGCGGCAGGCGTGCTCTTCGGTGAGCCCGCGTCGGCCGATCCCGTCCCCGTCCCCATCCCTCAGGCAGCGCTCACCGACCGGGCCTTCGGCCAGGTCGCCGAGATCCATCTCCAGGGCGCCACTCGGATCAAGACCGCCGTGCTGTCGGCCGAGTTCGTTCAGTGGCACCGGCTGCACCCGAACGCCACCGCCGAACATGCACAGACCCAGCTCACCGCACGCCAGCAGCTGCTCGACGATGCGCTGACCACGTTCGATCTCCTGCTGCCCGAACAGGACCTGCTGCTCAAGTCCGTCGACATCCTGCTCGACGCGCCCGGCGGCGACACCCGGACCTCGCCCGAGATCACCGGCCTGGTCGGGGCCGTGATCGGCAAAACGGTCGAGCCGTGGGACACCCGCGAGGAACTCGCCTCCGGCGCGCTGCGGACCGCCCAGTGGCTGCGCGGCCGTGACGACGCTCTCGCCGCTGTGTGGTCCGCGACCCGACAGGCAGGGGCAGCCAGCCCTCCGGCCGCCACCGCCTGGAACGCCGTCCTCGGTGCGCCGATCGGGGTGGACATCACCAGCACCTACGAGGAACTCCGGCAGGATCCCGGGCTCTCGCACGTGGACCTCGACGCGATCCTGGCACTGCGGGACGACTCGGTGGCGTACATCGCGGCCGCCAAGCAACAGCTGGCTTCCCTGCACGCGGAGCTGCTCGGCCTGAGCCTGGAGATCCGTCTCGAGATCGGCGAGAACAACAGCAAGTGTCCGCCGGAAGGGCCGCCGAGCGCCGCGTGCACAGCGGCGGCCAAGAAGGCCGCCGAGGACCGGGACAAGGCTCGGCAGCAGACGATCTCCGACGTCAAGGCCGGATTGGGCATGGTCTCCACCATCATCGGGTTCGCCGACCCCGACGCCGGCAAGAAATCCAAGGTGATCGGGGAGGCGGTCCTCACCACCATCAGCGCGATCTCCAAGTACGCGGCGGCGATCACCGGCCGCGGCCTCGCGGGCTCGATCTTCAGCACCGCGACGTTGGCGATGACCGGCAACATCTTCGGTGCGGTGATGTCCGTCGTCGGGCTCTTCGGGAGCAGCGGACCATCGCTGGACGCGCAGATCCTTGCCCAGGTCAAAGCGTTGCGCGACGAGGTACGAGCCCTCGGCGACGAGATGCGCGCCAGCTTCGCGCGGATCGAGGCCCAGATCAACACGGTGTACGCGAACATGATGGCCCAGTTCGACAAACTGAACGCGGCGATCGCCGGCAACACCGCGCAGATCACCCTGGTGCAGCAGCAGGTCGCTCAGCTCGGCCTGCGCCTGGAGGACATCGCCGCCACCGTGCTGGCCGCGATCGGCGACGCCACCCTGCACGACGCCCGCGCCGACATCAACAAGTACATCGGTTACCGGGAGAACTTCGGTCAACCGATCCCGTCGTACAACGAGTTCGTCGACCCGGAAAACGAGTTCCACCTGACCGCGACGCAGCTGGCCGGCGGCGCCGCCTTCGTCGTGCCGAAGACCGACGCCGACAACCCGGCGGTCGACCCGACCACCGTCCTGAACAGCTTCGGCGAAGCCCGGTCGATCAACTACCTGGCCCGGGTCGCCAACGGGCGTGACCCGTCGATGGCCGAGCCGTCGACACCGGTCGGCAACCCGGCGGTGTGGAATCTCGGCGCGCAGGCGTACGCCATGTTGATGCTCCAGAACCCGACGTACGCCGCCCAGGTCAACGCCGGCCGCGCCGCACAGATCGAGGCCGAGGGCACCCGCATCGCCGACCTCGCGGCCAGCTTCGGTCGACCGGCCAACGGCAACGCCAACAGCCTGATCACCGGGCTGGTCAACGATTACGTCACCGCCACCGGTGAGCTGTCGACAGCGCTGGCCGCCTTCCGGACCAGCGAGGTCCAGGTCCGCTACGAGCCGGACCCCAACGGCATACAGGTGAAGATTCCCAAGAACTATGACCTGTTCTGGGACACCGACAAGCCGCTCGCCCCGGCTCCGGCCAAGGCCGACGAGGCGACGGTGCCCGCGTGTGAGGGCAGCAGGCAGATCGACCGGCCCAGCAACGTCCGCTACGACCTGATGTCGACCATGGTGCGGGCACTCCAGTACACGTACTCGCCGCGCCACGACGAGCCGCCGGCCGGCGTACGGGAGTTGCCCGAGGTCGGCTACTGCTACACGCCGAGTTGGGTCCACACCCGGACGACCGGCAGCGGGAGCGGAGTGGTCCGCTCCTACGGCAAGCTGCGGTTGCAGATCCACAGCCGGTTCCGGCTGAACTCGTCGGCGGTTTGGCAGAACTCGCGCACCGCCGACTACACCTGGCCGGACGAGCAGGTCTACCAGGTCTACTGCGAGTTCTTCAGCTGTAGCAGCGAGACCACGCCCGAGCAGGGCCTGACCCAGAAGTGGCCGTCCGGCCGGTACGCCTTCGCGAGCGCCGCGACGGTCACCACCAACGCGGCACTGGACACCACGCTGACGCCGACCCTGCGCGGTTTCCTCCAGGCCCGGCAAAAGTCCATGTACGACCGGGTACAGGAGCAGAGCACCCAGGTCAGCGGGCCGGTGCCCACCGCCCTGAAGAAGGTGAACACGGCGGCGCGGCTGCTCCAGGCGTACACCCGGTTGGGTCTGCCCAACGCCCTCGACTCGGACGACGTGCTGTCCGCGAACCTGTTCGGGCAGTACCAGATCCCGGTGAACATGCCGACGGACGCCAAGATCGGCAATGCCTATGCCAAGGCGAGCGGGAACTACGCGACCTGTGGATCGTCGCCGTGTTCGCTCGACCCCAGCCGCCCGCTGCGCGACCAGGTCAGCCTCAAGGTGCCCTGCGAGCCCGCTGTCGACTCGTCGAACCTGCCCGGTGACCCACTGGGCGACTGCCTGATCACCAGCGCGCGGTCCCGCGCCAACACGCTCCTGCAGCGGTATGAGGTGTGGGCGGACCAGATGACCGCCGGCCTGCACCGGGAGCGGGTGCCGTGGATGAACGACACCCTTCTGGGCCTGCGCATCACCACACGCCTGACCCACGCCAACTGAGCCAGGGGGTTGCCGGCGTCTTCGGGCGCCGGCAACGCCGTCTGTCGTGACCGTCGGGCTTGCATCCGGTACCCAGGTACACGCTTACCGTCGTTGGTATGACCACTGACTCCCCGGCGTGGGTGCCCGAGTCGTGCACCCTGCCGAGCGGGCAACTGCCGCTGCGGCTGGCCGAATTCGACAACCTGTTCGCCACCTTCCTGCTGGCGCAGGAGCGGCTGTCCCCCACCGAACTGCTGTGGCGTCTCGACCCGGCCGCCGAGGCGACCGCCCGGGACCTCATCGGCCGGGAAAGCTCCTGCTGCTCGTTCTTCTCGTTCACCCTCGCCGCCGACACTCACACGCTGCGCCTCGACGTACGGGTGCCGGCCGCGCAGGCCGATGTCCTCGACGCGCTCGCGCAGCGCGCCGCCGCCGGGATGACGGCGTGAGCGGATTGCGCAGCGGCCAGGTCGCCGCTGCGGCCGGGGTGAACCCGCAGACGCTGCGCTATTACGAACGCCGCGGGCTGCTCGCCGAACCAGACCGAAGCCTGGGCGGGCACCGCCTCTATCCGACCGAAACGGTCACCCTGCTGAAGGTGATCAAAGCGGCGCAGCGGCTCGGGTTCACCCTCGACGAGGTCGCCGAGCTTCTCGACGCGGGCGAGCACCGTCACGGTCGCCACGCCGACGCCGGCCTGCGGGCCCGTGCCCAGGCAAAGCTCACCGAGGTCGAGGCGAAGATCGCCGATTTGCAGGTCATCGCCGACACGCTGCGCGCCGCGGTGAAAGCCGGCTGCGACGACCTCGTCGAGTGCGCCGGGCAGCCGTGCTGCCCCATCCCCTTCACCACCATCGGTACGGTCCACGGATGACCGTCGTCCGCTCGATCCTGTTGTTCGTCGTCGCCGCCCTGTTCGAGATCGGCGGGGCGTGGCTGGTCTGGCAGGGCTGGCGCGAGCACCGCGGCCTGTGGTGGATCGCCGCCGGCGTCATCGCCCTCGGCGCGTACGGATTCGTCGCCACCTTCCAACCCGACCCGAACTTCGGACGCATCCTCGCCGCCTACGGCGGCGTGTTCGTCGCCGGATCCCTCGCCTGGGGCGTGATCGTCGACAAGTTCCGGCCCGACCGGTGGGACATCATCGGCGCCGGCATCTGCCTGATTGGCGTCGCCCTGATCATGTACGCGCCGCGTTCGGCAGGCGGCTCCTGATCGCCACCAAGCCGGTGACCTGAGGTTGCATGACACTTTCGACCTGAGAAGCGGCGCACCGGAGGCGTTCGGAGTGTTCGGACCTGTTCGGAACTGTCCGCGCGTCTGTCATTCACAGACGGATCGCGCCCACCATCGATCGTGACGACCACACCGGTCGTTTCTCGACGGTAGGAGGTTGCCGATGGTCCACAAGAGTTCACGCTGGTTCGGTGCCACGCTGATGGCGTTGGTGCTCACGGCCACCGGGCTCGTGGCCATCCCGAACACCGCCTCGGCGGGGTACCCCATCCTCGTGTATTCGGCCGACCCGTACTCGGCCGGCAACGGCTTCGCCATCTACACCAACTCCGGGATTGATTCGGCGTTCCGAGCCTGCGACGAGGGCGCAGCGGACGGTCGCCGTACCATCGGCCGGATCTGGTGGGAGCCCGTGTACGCCAAGGTCACGCTCCACGCGGCGAACGGCAGCGGCACCTGCTCCGAGCCGTACTACGTCAGACTGCTGGCGGGCACGAGAGTCTATGTCGAAGCATGCGAACGCAAAGGCGCGAACGGCGCCGACGAGAAGTGCCGAACGACCTGGGACATTGTGGCGTGACTGAAGTCGGCCGGTCGGCGTTCGTCAGCCGGCCGGCCGTCAGGCCGGTCACCGCCGGAGTCATCGCCCTCGACGCGTACGGATCCCTGATCACCACGGAGCCGATCCTGCGCGCTCAGGGCCCTCGTCTCGTCGAGGCGCGCGCTTGGCCCCGCGCCGTAGCGTGGCAGGGGTGGCACCACCCCGCATGGCACCGCCGTCAGGAATGCGCCGCCGGCTGACGTTCCTCTTCGCGTTGGCGGCGGGAGTGGCCGTCGGCAACCTGTACTGGGCCCAGCCACTGCTCGGCTTCATCGCAGGCGATCTACGCGTCACGACAGCGACGGCCGGCTGGCTGATCACCGCGACCCAACTCGGCTACGCCGTCGGCGTGCTCCTGCTCGTACCGCTCGGTGACGTCCTGGACCGCCGCCGATTCGTCCCGATCATGCTGCTGACCTCGGCCGGCGGGGCGGTCGCACGCAAGCGGGCGGTCCGATGGACGCTGGTCCTGGCCGCCACCGGATTCGCTTCGTTCTCGCTGTTCTGGACGGCGTTGCCCTTCCTCCTCAGCGGCCCGCCGTTCCGCAACCCGGTGGCGGTGATCGGGTTGTTCGGGTTGGCCGGCCTCGCTGGCGTCCTCTCCGGCCTACGCGGTGGACGGCTACGATCGCGGTTGGTCGGTCCCAGCCACCGGCGCGGCCTGGGTACTGGCCCTCACAGCATTCGTCGTCGCGACCATCGCCGTACGGTCCGTCGTCCTCGTGGTCATCGTGATCGTCATGCTCGACGTCGCTCTACAGACGCAGGCCCTGCTCAACCGGGCGCGCCTGTTCGCCCTCTCCCACGAGGCCCGGAGCCGGCTCAACACCCGCGCTGGCCACCACCAACTTCGTCGGCGCCGCCATCAGCTCCGCCGCCGTGACCGCGCTCTGGACCGCGGGCGGCTGGGCAGCGGTCACCATCGCGGGAACGGCGCTCTGCTGCTTCTCGCTCACTGTGTGGGCGCTGGGCCGGCGCCGGATTTTCACCGCTACGAACTTACCCAGAGAAGCGCACAGGATCCATCCCACGTAACCATGTTCGGATCTGGCCACGGTGCTCGGTATCCAGGGGACGAGACTGCGGGCAGCACGAACGTAAGGACGTCTCCGAGACAGACCGTCGCACGGCATCTCCGAAATGGATCCCAACCAGGTTCGCCTCCTCCAGTACATCGGTACCAAATATCATAGGGTCGTCCGAGCTGATAGAAACCGCGAGATCTCGGGCGACGAATCTACTGATGGGATGCTGGTCGAAACTGGCAATTTCTGAAAGGGTGACGTTCGAAGTCGGGCAACTCTCCACGACGATCGAGCGCTGCCGCAGGCGTTCTGCGAGGAGTTGTGAAACCTCATTGCCAATTTCGTCGGACCAGTCGAGGTAACCGCGAACGACCTTGTTGGAGACACTGTCTATCTGGGCATCCAATCGCCCCAATGGTCCGGGACCTTTGTAGATCAACGAAAGGAGGGCGCGCCGATCCGGCCGCGTTGAGAACGCCGACAAAGGAAGCCCCTCTTCCGGCCAGTCATTCGATGATCGAACGTCCGAACCGACCAGCGCCTGTGCAGCGAGTCCAGTTAGGGACCGCCGCGCCAGCCATGCGTCCAATATGTGTGACGTGGCCACGCCATAGGATTCGAGGTTCGTAAGCTTGAGCACGTGGCTGAGCTGCGCTTCAACTGTACTTACATGAACACCCGCGTGAAACAGCCAACAAAGATCTTCGACTAGATCCCGCGCTGTCAACGAACCTCGGAAGACGGGTACTGGCAACTCGTCGTCCAATGCTAACGCGTGGCCGATCCGAGAAACGACCGCATTCGGGAGGAGTAGTTGCCCGATTGAACGAAGGCCCTCCATCCTCCAACGAAAGAACTCCCCCGCGTGAGCGGTCAGCGCCATATGCTGCAACGATGGACGCGCGAGCGCATCATTATATAGCGTGACAAATGGCCAGTTACTCGTCGAAATCTCGTTGCCGACCACATCTATCGCAGTAATGTACGACGCCATCGACGGGTAGGTATCAGAGAAGTTCACGATGCCGGCGTATACGGCCCAGATCGCCCGAAGCCTATAATGGGACAGGAGTTCATCGCTGTTGGGAACGCCGTCATTTGCTCGCTGACGGAGAAAGGTTACAGGCATTGAAAGCCGCGGCGATCGGCCGGTGGTGGTCGAGTACCGAACGAATCCGTCAAGGTGGTCCAGGAGGGATAGGCGCAGCTTATTCTCGGGCGAACCGCCATTTCGGTCAACCGCCACTGTCTTTCGGAACTCCGCAGCGACCACTGCATTGCTCGGCATCACGACCTCGCAGGCACGGGCCACGATCTCAGCTCGGCCGTTCGCCAGCGTGCTGTCGCGAAGGAACCCCATCTGGTCGAACCTATCGACAAATCTGGATAAGTTATCGTTCGGCATGCTGCGAAGCTCGTGGTTTACTAAGCACAAGGCGGAAATGATCGGGATCACAGCGGGATTGCAGAGGGGGATTTCGCGGGCAAGCCACGCGAATGCAATCTCCGGGTCGACTGGACCGTCGTTGATGTACAGCCGTCGGACGAACTCGTCAGGCTCATCACTCAGTGCTGCGGTACGGGCAAGCTTCCAAAAAGAGCCATCATTCAATTCTTTAAAGAATGTTTGACGATAGCGAGCACTGGGCCGCACAGCCAAGAATTGCAGTTGATGGCGAATAGCGTGAACAAGCGTGCCAACCTCAAACCGTCTTCCGCGAGCGTCGGCGGAATAGATTCCCTCATCAGTTGGCTTCAGACTGCCAGAGCCGCTCACAAGCAATGAGCAGAACCGCCGCAGGCTGAGCGCTGCACCAGAATGGAGGTGGGGGTCCGCAATCAGACCGTCACCAGCCGAGCGATCCTCACGGGCGGAAGCAATACTATCGGGTCCGAGAAGAACATCCCACGGTATCCAATTTCGAGAACTCCCCCAAGTCGCGGCCGGTATAACAGCCAGCTGCGACACGAGAATGCCGACGTCATATCCGCAGGCGGCGCATGCACTGATAAGGTCGTCATCGTACTGTCCAGAGATCTCTTGGCCCAATTGCGCCAATTGTATACGATCACGCACGAGTGAAGCCGTCCGATGGGGATGATCAAGCTCGAACGCCTGCCGGTTCAGTTCGGCTGAGCTCACGCCCAAGAGCGACACGTCTGTGAGCAAGGCCGAAGCCAAGGGTATGAGTAACACCGCGCTACCGCGACCGGTATTGCTCTAGTACTTCCAGAAGCACCTTCATGTCGTCATCCCCCTCGACCGTGTTATGAGTGGAATACTCGTATGTCCCCTTAGCTTCAGAAAGACCGACCGCACCTACGAGAACCTTGGAACCGGCCGGCCTGGACCTGCGCCGTTCGTTGTACGGCTCACGGAACACGAGGATGTCTGCATGCAATTCCGTACCAATGCTGCTGGCTAGCCCCTCGTAGCCATATATCCAGCTGTTCTCTCCCAATTTTCGACGGCGCTCTTCGTCGAATTTTTTGCTAAATCGACCCTCCAGAGCAGCGCGCAGTTCGGTAGTCGCCTCCACTGCACGGGGGCCCGCAGAAATTGCGTCTAACCACTGTTCGATGACAGATGTCGTTTCACGCTCAAGCAAGTTTTGATGGAAGAGATATGGCAAACGCTGCTCGAACCAATGACAGTAGGCCCGGCTCAAAGAATACATTTCGTGATGCGAAACATCATCGTTCTGGACGCGCTTAAGGTACTCGAGGCTTGCCGATTGCATGGATCTCTGGAGTGCCGGGATTCGCCTGGCGGCTAGCGCGGTCTCCGCTCCGTTCAACCAGTAGGTCGTGACCAAGTGGATAAGCTTCCGCACCATCTCGGTTGCACCACTTCGTTGTCGCTCGCGACTGCTGCGCCTAGCGTACGAGACCAAGTCGTTCCAAGCGGTACCCGCACGATTTATTGCCTGCACTCCCGAAGAGTCGGGCATGAAGAAGAACTGATCGTCAGTGTTCTCACCGTTGATCGGGACCGACTGCAGGAATTCGAACTCACGTAGACCGATGTAAAATGGCATCACTTTGGCAGCGTTTCCCAACCTCCCGCAGATTGCCAATTCCTCAAGGGCTTGGATACCCGCGACGGTGCCTGGTGATAGCGAGCGGGCTTCGTTCGTCCCTGAACCTGCGTCCGAAGATTCCGCCGCAACGATAGCAGTGATTCGAGCCAATTTTCGTACTCGCAGGCGAAGGCGACCAGTGCTTACCGCGGTTGCGAACCGACCTGACGCAGCCACACCAAGATTTGCAGCGGGCCACTTTAGGACCAGGCCCTTGTTACTCGCCTTACTCGCTCGACTGACAGCGGTTTCCACCGCAACATCGTATTCTCGCCCATAATCAAAGAGATGCTGGATCAGTCTTCGCGCGTGGTGGATCGGAAGGACTTCGCCCGACGGCACCCGCTGCATGGCGGAGAAAGTCTCCCATACATATTCAAGCTCGCGTGGAGTTTCAGGGAGCCACGCGTTGGCATCCCGTAGCTCATTATCAGCGTGCCGGTCGGCCAAACCCCATATCAACGACGACAGTGATGCCGAATCGGAGCGCTCACCCAATAGCTGCCCCAGGCTAACAGTCTCCCCGATTGGGGTAAACGCGATCCTCTCGGGGACTGATAGCCATGGTGGTGAGATGGTCCGTTCTGGACGCAACATTTTAGCGATTACCTGTGAGCTTAGTTGCGAAGCATCAGTGTAATTCAGATGCCCCTTATAGCTGCCCACTATGTCCGCCGCCACACCGAGTTGCAGCTGTCGGCGGTCGATGCAGATCATGGGTACTGCCTGCTTCACCTGCGCCAGGGCCCGAATCGCATCCAGTATTCCGCGAACATGAACGGGACTTAGATCGGCATCGTCGATCGGTACGATCACCGGCGTATTCGGGGGCAGCCCGAGACCGCGAGCGATCTCTACGAACACGCGCTCCAGCTGGCTAGCGGCTCTCACACGATGACGGACGATGGATGCGGCGTCCACGCCGTACTGCCCAGTACTTTCGCGGCTTGCGTGCAGCGCTTCAAGGGCGCCGCCAGTCGATACGCTGATGCCTCGAGTCGCATCAGCAATAGCTGCCATAACATCGTGACCGAGTCCGTTCTCATTGCCCGCTCCGGTGAGTCGGCTTGAGATCCAGTCTTCAACCTGGATGAGCAAACCAAGCAAGAGTGAATCGGTCGCCTCGAAGATCTGCGGCTGCAACGGCGGCAGCACCACCGCTCGATTACTATTCCTAAGGTGAGCGCATGCCGCCGCAAGCAGCGTAGTCTTACCCGATCCGCGACCGCCAGTTATCGCGATCAATGACCCAGCGCCGTCGCTGAAGTGCGTATTCATCTCGTCTAGCTCGAAGGTTCCTGCCCGTCCGATTAGTTGCTCTATCTGCGCCACCTGCGGCCGGAGCGAGGATGGGGTAGTGAGAATGCCCGCCCAGACCATATCCGCTCGACTGCTCACGATCGATCTTCTCCCGACACTCCCCGGTCCCGATGCTGGCGTCGAGCTAGCGTAATCGCACCTTCGAGCCGCCTTAACAAAAGATCATACTCGTCCTGCACTACCTGCTTGTAATTCGGAATGGTTTTTTCCAGCCAGGCAAGAGCGCGTTGGTCGGAGATAGATAAGCGCTCAAACTCATCGAGCTGCCTTTTGTTCATCTGGTTCGCGAGGCGAGTACCGACCGCCAATTCCAGCGCCTCATATATTTCATGCAACGCATCTTTCACCTGCTGGCGCGTGAAGTTGCGATAACCCAAACGCCATAAGGTTTCAGGCGCGAGTTCCAGTCCACGAGGCGTCGTCATATCTGGACGATAGTCGATGTCACCCAGACGCGCGAGAGACGAGACGACAGAACTCCCAACTCAGAGGTACAAGCGACCCACCGTTTTGGTCAAGATCGAGACCTGTCGAAGTGGCCGCGTTACGACTGTCCAGAGTCACGCGCCTGCAGTCTGCTCTGCTAACACTCCTGACGCCGAATTTCGCCTCCTCGGCCCTACCGTGGACGACGTGGATTCTGATCACCGTCATCGGCAGCGGCAGCGGCAGCGGCAGCGGCAGCGGCAGCGGCAGCGGCAGCGGCAGCGGCAGCGGCAGCGGCAGCGGCA